>JBMYVD010000009.1:0-51101 GCA_049606035.1 Candidatus Poseidoniaceae archaeon
TCTACACATTGCTAGCTGTAAGCACAACTGTCTTCGATTCAATTTGTTACAAGAGATGTCTCTCTCTTGGATTAATTCTCGATGCAGAAGGAAAGAAGATGTCAAAGTCCAAAGGTAATATCGTAGACCCATGGGACCACTTCAATCGAGAAGGTGCAGACGCAACACGCTGGTACATGGTTACCGCTGGGGCACCGTGGAACCCTCTGAAATTTGACCCGAACGGTGTTAGAGAAACCTATGGAAAGATGTTCCTCACGCTTTGGAACATCTATCGCTTCCATTCTGATTATGCAGCACTCGATGGCTTCGACCCAGAAACATCTCCGAAAGGAAAGAACACTCCTCTAGATGATTGGGTGCTTTCTAGACTTGCTGAAGTCGTTGCAGGAACAAACCAGCAATTCGAAGATTGGGATTTCCACAAAGCATGCAGAGATATCGAAGAATTCGTTGTAAATGATGTTTCCAATTGGTATGTCAGAAGATCTCGTCGCAGACTTTGGGAAGAGGCTGACAGCGATGACAAATTGGCTTGCCAGCACACACTTCACAAGGTGTTAGTAACCGTTTCAAGGTTGATTGCGCCAGTATCACCATTCATGTCTGATTCAATCCATAGAAATCTCGAGGGTGAATCAGTCCACATGGCAGACTGGCCAGAGGCTGGGGAAGTTGATTCTGAAATTATCGAAACCATGGCACTGGTCCGTGAACTTGCAGAAACTGGTCGCAGAATAAGAGTCGATGCTGACCGCAGACAGAGGCTACCATGTGCAGAGGGATGGATTGTAAGCGGACCAGATTTGTCCGCTTATCACGAAATCCTAGCTGAAGAATTGAATGTAGAAGTAATCTCATTGGAACAGGATTTGGACAGATTCCAAAAGGTCGAGGTTGTACCTAATCGCAGGTCACTAGGAGCGAAGTGCAGACAGGATTTGCCTGCTGTCCTACAAGAAATCGCAGATGGAGACAGTGAGGCAATGCTAGCATCAATCGAGGCTGGAAACCTAACGATTGCAGGCTATGAGATTTCAAAGGACGACATTGAACTTCGCAGAGTTGAGAGAGAAGGTTTCGCTGCTCAAACAGTGCAAATCGCAAACTCATCTGTATCCTTAGTACTGGATATGACCGATTCACCAGAACTCTTGTCGAAGGGACTTGCAAGAGATATCACAAGAAGAATTCAAGCGGCCAGAAAGGACCTAGACTTGGCAATCGAAGACACAATTTCATTGGAAGTTTGGATGAAGGATGCGCCTGAGTTGTTTGAAGAAGATACGAATTGGATCATCACTGAAACAAGAGCAAGTAACTCTGTATTCAACATCGGCGAAGGCGATGGAGAATCATTCGAGGTCGATGGTGCTACAATTTGGTACAAGGTAATGAGGTCTTGAAAATGAAAAGGGTAGCATTTGCAATTCTTCTTGCAGCCAGCACAATGCTAGCTGGATGCTTCGGCGGTGGAGAATCCGTAGTCGAAGAGACAGAAAGTGAGAATCCTATTTGGTCTGATTACCAAATCATCGACCCAATTGCACCAATTTCTCCTTGGGAATTTACCACTGTCGACTTGAATCTAAATCAAAGCACGACCACATCTTGGGCTGTTTTCAACAAGGAGTATGGCGGAAATTGCTGTGAGCACTATCTTGCAACTACAACTGATGGAAGCATTCTCAACATTGGAGGAGAATACCCGGTATTTTCCCATGACAGAGGCCATGAGTGGGACACATACATCCCTGGAGTTTTCACCGACCAAATGTGCAGAACACCAGTTCCAACTAATCCCGGACAAGAAGGACTTGGAGAAGGTAGCATCGTTCAAGCAACGAATGGTGACATCATCTCAATGTCTTGGTTCCCCTACGTTGGTGGAGACCTAAAATTGGACAAATTCTACGCTATTCTTTACGATGCTTCTGAAGATGAATGGACCTGGTGCTACAACAGAATCACAGAACCATTCTACGACAGGTCTTGGCAAGTTGAAGTCGTTGGACCGATTTCATCTAACATCGGTAGTGGCGATTGGGCGAGCCTTGTTGTCTCGAATTTCTGGCATCAATCGATGAATGCTGGAGGTCAAATAAGCGTTGATGGATTGAATTACTACAACTTCCAATTCGCCGGACGTAATTCCAACCCAGGATTGGAGGAGGTTGATTTGAACTTCACAAACCCTGGTGAATACTACGATGTGAATAAGCCACACAAAGAGATGAGAGCATTCCCTCTCCCGAGTGGAGGACTTTACTTCCCTGCTTACTTTACAGATGGGACATCCGCATTCTTGGACACATCACTAAATTGGAACAAGCACGACGTTGTCTTCCCGAGTGAGTATTGCCAAATCGACTCTACTGGGGCATTGCACTGTGTCAGTCTTTCTGGAACAACATTCACCCACCATCTGTCATACGACGGTGGCTCAACATGGGCTACTCAGAATTATTCTGGAGAGGATTGGGCTGCAATCGAAGAGTGGGAATTCCAAGCTAACGGCGCCCTAGACCTTTTCGTGTTGAACGTAAGATACCAATCATCTGAAGGTCCAGATAAGGACATCCTATACCACGTCAGAGACTATTCAGAGTCCATGGAACCAGACACTGTCACGATGATTGGCCTGGGAGACCTGGATTCTACAAGTGGTGCTGGAAATGATATCCGCTTTGACTTCGCATCACTTGCAATTCTAAATGACGGAGGAGTAGTCGTCGCATATCACGATTCCAGCGACCCAGACCCACTGTTTGCAGTCGAGGTCGAGATGCCGGTTTACTGAAATAAAACACAGTGAATCTAAAGTGAAAGTGAACACTTCACTGACCATTATCTTCAAAAGCCGTTGACGGTGATTTTCAACCATGGTTCTGAAGGCTTTGCCAGGGGTTGGGGCAGGATTAGCACGGAAATTAACAGATCATTTCGGCACTGAAGATAAGGTGCTACAACTGTTGGCAGACGGGCAGACTGAAGTTATCGCAGAGGTAGAAGGAGTTTCACAGAAACGTGCAGATAGTCTTGCACGTTCTTTCAATGGAATGGAAGACTTTCTAGCAACTCCTGAATCGATTAGGTTACACAAGGAGTTAGTCGCCAGTATTGCAAATCACGCTGTAAATGCATCCACCCGCTCTAGACTAAGAAGTCTAATGCCTGTCAAAGATATTGAATCACGAAGAGAAATAATCGCACAGGCAATGGAATGTGATTTCGTCATTGAAGGACTCCGTATACCTAGCGAAGTCGATGGGAATTATGACAGGGTTGTGGTATCAAAGAACCCAATTGATGAACTGAAGAGGTTCTGTCGCGTTTTAACGCCGTCTGAACAAGAGACTTGGAAGGACTACAAGGTGTTCAAGTCGGTGACTTGGATAGGACCTGAAGGGCCGGCACAAACCCCCGAGGGGTGGCTAGTGTTGCCAGAAGGCGCATCGGTTGACATGATACTCCCAGAGAAGTGCGTCGGTTGGTTTGAGCACAATAGAGAATCTCTAGAACTTCTGACTAACCTACCAGAAGGGAAGGGTTTCTATTCACACTTCAATCAAATCAGAATGCCTCAACTCAGAGAATTACTCGATGAAATGGCAAATGAAGCTGATGCAGAAGCTATTGCTGGTGTTCGTGACAAATTATGGCCGATGGCTAAAGAACTCGAAAAGAGAATTCACGATGAGGTAGATGAAGCAATGCAGAACGTCAAACTAGACCTATCAGGATCTGATATGCTAGAAGCACTTGCTGATGCTGCTTCACTTCAGAGGAAATTAGCACAGCAAACCAGTGATGCCATTGAGCAGGCGATTGAATCCGCAACAGACGAGTTGGCGAATTTGCTATCTGATGTAGGTGTCCGTTGCCCTCGTACTATCTTCAAATCAGAATGGCCAACAAAGGTTGACAGAACCACTCTAGACGGTATTGATTCCCAACTAGAAGAACTATGGAAAACAACTCAATCAGACCGCTTGATTTCCCTCGCAAGAAGGCTTGCGCCTTTGAAGTCCAAGTGTGAAAATTCTCTGAGAAAACTCGTTGAATTAGACCAGTGGTTGACTATCGGTAGATGGGCTAAAAGCGTAAACGCTGTCATGCCTGAGATCTCAAGCCACGGAATAGCGATCAAGGAAGGACGTCATTTGCTGATTGACGGTGTTCCAGACCCCGTTGATTACGGCCTTGGTAACTGTGCAGATGCAGAAGACAGACAGTCTATTGCCCTGCTAACCGGTGCTAATAGCGGTGGAAAAACCACAATGCTAGAACTCCTTGCACACTGCACGATTCTAGCACATATGGGGCTACCTGTACCAGCAAAGTCAGCGAAGGTTGGCCGAATTGAATCCATACACGTTCTTGCCAAAGCAGGTGGTACACAATCCGCAGGTGCACTAGAACAAACTCTGCTTCAACTAGCAGAAGTTGTATCTAATGACAATTCAAAATTAATTCTAGCAGACGAGTTAGAAGCAATAACCGAACCAGGAGCAGGTGCTAGAATCATCGCCGGAATGTTAGAGGCTGCAGAATCACATGCAGGAACCTGTATGCTACTCGTTACCCACTTAGCACCATCAATCATCGAAGCTGCTGGGAAAGAAATGAGAACTGATGGAATAGAAGCGAGAGGCTTAGATGAAAACCTTGAGTTGATTGTCGATAGAACACCAAGAAGGAATCATCTTGCTAGGTCAACACCAGAGTTAATCGTTAGAAGATTAGTAGAGCGCTCTCAAGGTGATGCAAAGAACGTGTTCAACTCGATCCTCGAGCGATTCTAATCAGCAGGTTCTACCTGCAGATTCACCGTATTCTATCATAGGAACCTGGAATAGGTCATCACATGACCTTTCCACCAATGGTAGTGTAAGAGTACTAGCCGCCCAATCGATGGAATATTCTCCTGCTGCAGCTGGGCTTGGTACGTAGTCCTCTCCGGTTTGAGTCACCGTGAAGTGTATGGTCTCACCTGCTTCAAGGTATACATCCAAAGGCATGAACTCCATTTTCGCAAGTACTGTGCTAAATGCTGGAATCGTTGCAACACCGTCTCTGCCTCCAGCGTGGAACCTTAGGTCCATTACCGCATGGCCGAGGTGAATGCCTGCATCATCAGTCATCTCCACGAAGATATGACCATTGTTTGTTGTATGAGGCGTGGCTGATACGTGAATAGTTGGCATGCCTGCAATGAAAGTGTCTGTTTCAAATGGACCGTATGAGAATGTGATAGGTCCCCTCGAAGGACCCATTATTGCTCCAGTTGGACCAAGAGATTCAACATCCATTTCGAGATATTGAGTATCCTCTGACGGCCAAGTAGATTCGAATCGCCAGCCACCTCTGTTATCTTGCATTTCTACTCCGAGAACCGGAGCTTCACCTTCTCCCTTCAGATACCAATCAAACCAGTATAGCATCTCATCAGCCCAATCCCAGCGAAGTGTGTATGGGTATGCTTCTGCGCCCCTGCCAACTCCTTGTGAACTGTGCCCCTCGACACGGTCTGGATAGTCGTGTGCCCACTGACCTGCTAGAGTCTTGATTTCGATTCCTGCATCAGCAACCTGCTGGTGAATTGGGAATGCCATGTGCGGGTCTACGTTCCAATCCTGCATTCCTTGAATGATGTAAATCGAACCGTTGTAATTGTCTAGAACCCGACCCAGGAAAGACCTCTCAGTCCAGTATGTGTTGCCCGCAAAATCAACCATTCCACCAGACAAGTATGCTGCAGGACCATTGACGTAACCCTCCATGTATCCTTCACAGGCATTGTCAACATCATCTGCGTCACCATCTACTCCAAAGGAGCCGTACACTCCGTTGTGCATTATCATACCACGTGCTTCCATGCTACCATTACGCCACATCAATTCGTGCACTCCAATCAATCCTGACATTGGCACGATTGTCGCAAGGTACGGATTTCCAAAAGTCGCAGCCTGCCATGGAGTACTACCATCGTAGGATTTTCCAATAATACCTACCTTTCCGTTCGACCAGCCTTGGCTACCTAGCCAAGAAACTGCGGCGTCGATTCCTCTTTGTTCATCTGTGCCCATCAGGTCCATGCAGTGATTTGATTCTCCCGTACCAAATACACTAACCTGAGCGACACCATAGCCGTGTGGTACGTAATTTTCGATAAGGAATCTACCCAACCTGTTTGCTGGAGTTAATGCATCAACATCACCGTCGTCGTAGTATGGTCCTATTTCGGCAATGACTGGGACTCGGCAATCTTCACTCAAATTCCCTGCTTCCCAATCGCATCCTTCGATTACTGGAAGCCAGAGTCCAAGGTGGACTGCGGCATCACCGGTTAACCCAGCTCCGCCGTCTGCTGCGGTAATTGTCGGCACATCCACATACACGCTCCGTACAGTGTCAATTCCAAAGGAGCCGTTAACCGTAACTCTGCTGAACACATCGCTATTGTCGTAGGGAAGGTTAGTTCTCTCCCATGGTTGAGGATAAGCAGAGTCTGCAGTATCGGGCTCTGAAACTATCTCCTCTTCTCCGAAGCAACCGGAAAACATTGCAGGGAGAAGTACGAATAGCATCAGCACGGCTCTACGCATGGCTGAACGGCATATTGGGTCGGATTTGAGGCTATCGACGTCATGTAACTCATGTTATCGCACAGTAGGTTAGTTCATTTGCTGATATGCTTTGAGCCGTCACATGCGCAGGATGCTTGTTGCTTTGATTCTGGTCACAGCACTCTTTCCGATTACTGCAATGAGTGAAACCGATGAAAACGGTGGAATAGTCATTGAAGAGATATTGGTGTCCGCATCCTCAGCCCAATACAACGGCACGGATTGGAACGGTGATGGAGACATAGGTTCTTTTTCAGACCAATATATCATGATCACAAATACCGGAACAGACCCGGTTGACATCTCTGATTGGATACTTGATGATACAACCAACGGTGGCAGCCCACCATGCAGAATAGGGTGGAACACAACCATAGATGGTGGGGAGAGCATCACTTTCTATCGTGCAAATACAGACATTGAGTTGGATTATTGGGACGGAGATACGGCGACCTTGATGAACGCTGAAGGAAATCTAATCGATTCAATGACCTACCCTGGTGAAGATTCTTGGTGGGACAAGGTGTACATCATTGCAGAAAATGGTAGCTTGTGGAAAACAGATCCAAATCCTGCAGAGAGGCAAGGCACATGCTTTACCGAATCTGACAATACTGAAGACTCCTACATTTTGAAGGGTCGAATAGTCCCAATGACCGGGGAAGGAGATGTTATCGAAAACGGCAACATAATGATTGAAGGAAGCAAAATCGTTGCGATTTGGGCTGACGGAGAAATACCACCGATTAATACCGATAATGTCTCTACATACGATACAGAGGCTACGATCTACCCTGGCCTAATCGACCTACACAATCACATGCATTACAATCACATCCCGCTTTGGGACTTCAATGTACACCTATCTGATTCTCAAAAATCAGAGGAAGGTGGATACACAAACAGATACCAGTGGGGTAACAACTGGGACTACGGTCCGAGTATCACTTGGATGAAAAATAACGTTCAGCAAAGGAGCAGATGGGATATGTCTGCTGAGCAGATGAAGTATGCTGAAGTACAAGCCGTAGCAGGTGGAGTTACGGCAGTACAAGGCTCACCTGGCAGTGGTACAGACGCATGGGATAGTATGCTATCTAGAAACATCGAGTTGTATAACTTCGGACAAGATGGAATCAGTACCTGCGCTGTATGTGGTGCAGCAGATGATGACTACACTGGAAATCATCTTATTTCTCAAAACCAATCAGGCTCACTGAATGCATGGTTTGTACACCTTTCAGAGGGTGTAGACCAGAGCAGCAAAGCCGAATTTGATGCTCTTTGGGATAAAGGACTGATAATGGATGAAACTGTTGTCATCCACGGCACAGGAATGGATGCAAGTCAATTCAACCAGATGGGAACAACTGGTGCAGGTTTGGTTTGGTCACCATTCTCGAACCTTGTATTGTATGGTGATACAACCGATGTCGTGGCTGCAGACAACGCAGGAATTACGATTTCAATCGCACCCGACTGGGGACCAAGTGGAACCAAAAACAACCTTCACGAATTGAAGGTTGCAGACATGTGGAATAGGGAGATTCTTCAGAACCATTTCTCCGACTATGAGCTAGCGGAAATGGTAACCAGTAATCCTGCAGAGATTAGCAACTGGGAAGCATTCGTAGGGCAACTAAAGACCGATATGTACGCAGATATCGTAGTCATTGACACATTCCATGAGAATCCATATAGGAACTTGATTGAAGCGATTGACCCTGATGTTCGCTTGACTATTGTCCACGGAAAACCAGTGTTCGGAGACATTGACTTGATGAGTGCAATGAAGGGCGATGACTGGGAATACATCAACGGTTCCGGATTCTCTAAAGCCATAGACGTGACCTCGACTTCAGATGTTGACGGTATGCAAACTTGGGAAGAGATAGAGTCTGGATTATCGATGGCCATGAGAAATGATTTCGACGATATCAAAGCAAACTGGGATGATGTTGACGGAATGACCGATTCAGAAATCGAGGATTGGCTAGGCTCAAACTTTGATGGCGACTACAAAGATAACGTGAACAGGTTGTCGACCGTGGGCCTAGACCCTATCTACACCATCGGTGATGACAGATTCTTTGATGTGGTTAACCGCTCAGACCATGCAAATTATCACATTGACATGACTAAGTTGTATGATTACTACGACGTTGAATACAACGCAGACGGAAACAGAGCGTTTGTCGAGGATTCCAACTACACAGTTCCTGTAGATGAGCCAGACCCAGTCGAAGGTTGTACAGATTCAACCGCGACCAACTACAACGCTAACGCTGATACTGATGATGGTTCATGTGTATTTGACAACGGTGGAGATAATCCAGAAAATAATGCAACTGGGGAGGACACTTGTGTTGGTATTTGCGACGAGGATGTTTCCGACCAGGCTGAATCCGACGGCTCCGATCCAGTATTCGTATTGACAATTGTAATGGTAATCATCTTCATGGCAGCGATTGCAGTAATCATTATTTCAAAAGACAATGAGGATGGAAAAGAAGTTGACCACGAAGAAATAACCGACGCATTCATCCCTGAGTTACCACCATTGGAGCCGCCTAAAGATTAGACTAGGTCCCAAATTGGTCCTTCTGCAGTATCGGTTACCACTACACCAAGCGCTGCTAATTCGTCACGAATAGCATCGGCTGCAGGCCAATCCTTTGCCGCTCTTGCCGCAGCTCTCTTTGACAATAAGGACTCAACTTGGCCTGCAATTTCAGCCCTTCTCGGGTCGTCTTCAGGTTCTGCCATGGTTTGTTCACGTGTTGGGAGTACGCCAAGTACTGAGCCAGCAGTATCCTCTAGCCACTCGACGCAATGTAGTGCATAAGCACCCAAATCATCGCCTTCCAATGCTCCTAACATTTTGCTCATTTCTCTGATTGCACCCAACACTTTGGCACATGCTTCTCTAGAATTGAAATCGTCGTCCATCGCAATTGCAAATCCTTGTGCCATTTTCTCTAAGAGTCCTAAACTTCTGACAAGAGGAATCTGTGATGTGATGTCCCCCTCTGGAAGCGGAGGGCAGTTTACGCCAACCAATTCCAATGCAGCCTTGTATACTGCAACCAATCTCGTGTGATTCTTTTCTGCATCTTTCAGTAGTTGCTCGTTCATATCAATCGGTGAGCGATAGTGAGCATTGATCAGAGAGAATCTCAACACAAGTGGATCCACTTTTTCTAAAATATCTTTGATTGTCCAAAAGTTACCCAAGGATTTGCTCATCTTTTCCCCATCGATGTTCACAAACCCATTGTGAAGCCAGTGGTGTACGACTGGTGAACAGCCAGTGTGACATTCACCTTGGAAAATTTCAGCCTCATGATGAGGGAATAGCAAATCATGACCTCCGCCGTGGATGTCGAATTGTTCGCCAAAAGCATCCATGCTCATAGCAGTACATTCGATGTGCCATCCTGGCCTACCCGGGCCCCATGGTGAATCCCAAGTTGGCTCGCCTGGTTTAGCTGCTTTCCAAAGAGCGAAGTCCTTGTGGTCCCTCTTTCCTGAACCTGTACCATCGACTCTTCCCCCAGCACCACTGCGTACTGCATCGATATTTTGCCCGGTCAGTTGACCGTACTTCTCTGGAGCGCTTTCTACACTGAAGTAGACTCCGTCGTCCGCTGAATACGCATTTCCTTTGTCGATTAAATCTTGAGTGATGCGAATCATATCATCGACATACTCTGTGCAGCGCGGGTAAGAATCTGCCCGAAGTATGTTCAAAGCATCCATATCTCGATAGTAGGTTGAAATATTATTGTCAACCAATTCTCTCCAATCTTGACCTGTCTCATTTGCACGATTGATGATTTTGTCATCTATGTCAGTGAAATTTTGAACGTAGTTTACATCATAACCAGATTTCTCTAACCATCTGTGAATCAAATCGAATGCGAGGTAACAGCGAGCGTGCCCTAGGTGGCACAAGTCGTACACCGTCACACCACAGACGTACATGTTCACGATGCCCGGATTCATGGTGGTAAAATCCACCTTTTCCCGACGTCTTGTGTCATGAACACGCAGAGGCATTGGTCTGCCGGGGTAGCACACACATATTCAAACAATGGTATGATTCAAGACAAGTAGGTGGACGGAAGAACATGCAAGGGCTAGTTGTCGTTACAGGAGCCAATGGCCACATCGGCAACAACCTCTGCAGGCAATTACTCGAGAAGGGTTACACCGTACGGGGCACTGTCCGCTCATTGGATAAAGCGCCTAACCTCGACATGGAATTCGTAGAGGCCGACGTCCTGGAAGAAGAAGGCTGGGATAAGGTTCTGGAAGGTGCTTCTGGGTTGTTTCACCTTGCGACTATCTATGCAACAAGCGGTGATGGTCAACTCATTCTTGATACTGCAAACAAAGGAACGGAAATTGTGTTCAGAGCCGCCGCCAAAGCTGGTATTTCGCGAATCGTTTACACATCATCTGTAGCCGCTATTGGCTCTAGCCCCAAGGGAGTAGTGAAGGACGAATCAAATTGGAATGAGAACTTCTCACTGCCTTACACACAAGCCAAAACCGAATCGGAAAGAAAGGCATGGCAACTCGCTGAAGAATTGAATCTAGACCTGAGAGTTATCAACCCAAGCGGGGTGTTAGGTGGATCATTCTCTCGACCAACACCATCGACTGACATCATTGGAGATGCCATGAAAGGGAAATATCCAGTAGTGCCTAAAATTCCACTTGCATTCGTGCACGTTGACGATGTTGCTACCGCCCACATCAATGCCTACGAGATAGACGAAGCAAATGGCAGATACGTACTAGCTCCATATCAAGATGGAAATATACACGACTTGTTGAAGCGTGCTAAGAAACTCTACCCAAAAATGAAATTTCCAAGACTCGGAATTCCTCTTTGGCTATTACCAGTAGTAGTCCTGCAAGATTGGTTCATGGGCCTCTTTACCGGCAAGAGATTGCTCACTCGCTCTGCGGCGAAATCATTCTCATCGGGAGATTCAAAGTATTCTAACAAAAAAGCGGAAGAAGAATTAGGGCTAAGTTGGAAGTCTTATGACGATTGCATTCATGATACTGTGGAGGCTTATCGTTGATTGAAAACCGAATGGTCGCAAGGCTTGGATGGTCGATTCCACTAGCAACCGTTCTACTGACTACCTTAATCCATATTATTAGCGGAAACTACAGAGATTTCCCATTCTTCATTTCAGAAGCAGATTATCCTGGATTGGAGAGGATAGTATTCAAAGCAGGATTTTTCATCAATGGTCTTGTACTAATTTACGTTTCATGGCTCCTATTCAAAGAATGCAAACCAAGGGCAAGATGGTATATGATGCACGTTTCTTGTGTAACGGGCATACTTGTTGGAATCAACCTCTCACTCATGGCAATTTGGGACATTTATGATTACGAAAGATTGCACGTTTTCACTGCATCAAACGTATTCCAACTGGGCTTGGTTTGGGGAGTTGCAACCCATTTGGGACTACCAGATGCTGAAATGCGAAGCAAGAAATTGAGGTACATCTCAATCAGCTCATCCATTCTAGCATTCGTTGCTATGATTTATTCAATCAGTTTAGGACTCGAAGTGTATCCTGAATACGTCGATGGAAATTGGGACCTTGACAAAATGCAGCCGTGGATAAACTGGGCAGCACCTTTCGAATATCTCATGGTCTTTTCATTCATGGTTACATTGAAGTCATTCGAACACGAATTAACTAGGGGAGAGTGACTATTTTGCAAAAACTATTGGTCGTAGATTTACTTGCTGAAAGAGAAGCATTTGGCGGCAAGGGGGTTGAGGAAATTGTCAGACATTTTCCAAACCACGAAATTCTGCTTTGGGCACCACATACAGATGAGGCTAGAGATTATGGCTTCGGAATTAGAATCCAAGAGGCAACCGATGCAGACGTTGTAGTAATCACCGGAAGTCGAAGAAATGTCTCTATGTGGGAGAATTGGATGGACGACGTTGCAAAACTGATTAGGGAGTGTGAAGTTCCTCTTTACGGAATTTGTTTCGGCCATCAAATAATTTGCAAAGCACTGGGTGGCGAGGTAGTCAGAGCGAGTGAATCCTCCACAATGATGGCTAAAGTAACCTATTCTGATGGAACCAGTTCAACGCAATTATTCACGCACCAAGACCACGTGGTTGATGCTGGTGAAATGGAAGTTATTGGAAGTGCAGAACATTGTGAAATCGCTGTCTGTAAGCACCCAACTCGTCCAATAAGAACTGTGCAATTCCATCCAGAAGCAGTCACATCACTCCTAGACTATTCTGTCGAATGTGGAGATTTGTCAGTAGAAGAAAGATCTGCATTTGGTGACGAGGAACAAGACCTAGACGTAACAGATTCTCTGATTCGGCCTAAATTCTAAATGACAGAGTTATCCTAACTCCAGTCATGGACGGCAACACCTACTACCAGAATTTGCTTCAACAAGGCTTTAGCCCAACCGATGCTGCTCACTTCACTGAGCAATACTATCCAGACTTCCAAGCACCAATGCAAGGAATGGGAATGATGGCTCCACCTCCTGGAGCAATGGAGTTCGGTGGCGCTGCGCCTACTGGATTCGGGGCACCTGCAGCAGGTGCTGGGGGAGCAATGGCAGGTGCCGGGATTGGAACAACAGGAGCAATGACCGGTGGCGGAATCGCTGTTGCAGGTGCAGGAGCAGCCGCTGCCGGCGGAGGAATGTCATTCGCTACAATCGCAGTTGTGTCAGTACTAGTTCTAGGAGGAGCCGGAACTGCAGGCTACTTCATTTACGATTATCTCACTGAGCCAGATTTCTATGGTGAAGTTTACTGGACAGAGTATGGTTCAGGATTGTCATTTGAAGAGGATAAATTGAGCATGGTATTTGCTGTTGAAGAAGATCTGTGTTCAAATTATGAAGACATGTTCGGTGATGATACTGATGCCGAGTTTAGAAATGGCTTTTGTTTCGTATCCCCCGATTATGACTCATACGAGGTAACCGATGAAGGCGATTACTACAACGTCTGCGTAGCCGCAGAAGACATCGAACAAGAAAACGAGTGCATCAAAGTGTATACCTTAGACAGAGGAATCGTGATTAAAGACGGAGATGCATGTGACGTGATGGTTGGTGACATCAGTACACCTGACTGGACTGACTTGGACGATGAAGACTCGTATGATGAATTCCTAGATTGGCAGGAAACATGGAGAGATATTGCCTCAGAATTAGAAGATGAGGGGCCCAGTAGCTGTGAGTACTCTATCGATGGTGGTGATGATGACACCTCCTCTGGCGGAAATATAGACACATACCAATTCTCTGACAGAGACGCTGTAGGCCAAATGTCTAACGCAAGCGGTGATGACTTGGTCCACATAAAAATGACCCAAGGAGACGACCTAAGTTGGGCTGTACTGAAAGTTTCCATAGTAGTTGACGGTGGAGTTTCGCTTTCTTGTCAAGAAGCGAGCAGAGCTGATGCAAATGCAGATTGTATATACAAAACAGATGACGACAACTTCTGGAGTGTGTCTGAAGAAATTACAATCGCAGAAGGTGCTTACGACTTATGTGACGGCACTTATGGCGGCTGTGACATTGATGTTACTTTAACCAAAATAGGCGTAGGTAACCAAGACGACATGGTCATTAGAGAAGTTTCTGGATATGCTGATGCACAAAATTAGGGAACTCAAGCCTCTGCTTTGGCAGCCTCAATCTTGGCATCGTTTGCTTTGATTTGCTCCCAAACAATTTCAGCGATGTCTTTGACTTCCATCTCTGAACCGATTGAGGATAAGCCATCTGTTACCATTGTTGAACAGAACGGACATCCCACTGCAACAGTGTCTGCACCAGTTGCTGCCAACTCCTTAGAGCGAATGATGTTGACGCGGTCGTATCCTTCATCGACATGCTCTTCCATCCACATCTGTGCTCCACCTGCACCGCAGCAGAATGAACCTCGACCGTGGTTTTCAGTTTCTACATCAACACCACCAATTGCGTCACGTGGAGCATCTAATTCTCCACCGATGCGACCTAGGTAACATGGGTCGTGGTAGGTGATCTTCCCATCGTGTGAAGGCTCTGGAAGTTTGCCTTCCTTCTGTAAGTGGTTAATCAGTTGTGAGTGGTGCATGACTTCGATATCTTGACCACCGAAGTCCTTGTATTCAGTTCCAAGTGTATGGAAACAGTGAGGACAAGAAGAAACGATCTTCTTGACTCCAATCTCTTCGAATGTTGCTAAGTTGGTTTCAGCCAGCATCTGGAATAGGTATTCGTTACCAGCACGGCGAGCAGCATCGCCACTGCAACCTTCCTGCATTCCTAGGATACCAACATCCAAACCAGCTTCTTTCATGATTGAAATCGTATCTCTTGCCACCTTCTTGTTGCGCTCATCAAATGAAGCAGCGCATCCTGCGAAGTAGATGTATTCAGCAGGTTCTGCAACCTTGACATCTAGGTCCGCAGCCCAATCTCCTCTCTCGTGCATTGGAATACCGTATGGGTTGGAGTCACTCTCTAGGTTCTCGATTGTCATCATTAGAGGCATGACTGTGTCTTCAACAGACTCGTCAAACTCCATTCTTTCCATCATCAAGTGACGGCGAGCATCGGTAAGTTTTGGAACATGCTCGATGTTTACGGGGCAAACGTCCACACAGGCATTGCATGTAGTACATGCCCAAATCGCTTCTTCTCCGAAGCGGGAAATCATGTCTTCCTCAGGTGCTTCACCCTTGAACAATAACTCTGAGTGTTCGTTAGCATATGCACGGACGTCGTGGACGATTTGCATTGGATTCAATGCTTTACCGGAAGCATATGCAGGACAGACGTCTTGACACCTCGCACATGATGTGCAAGCCCAACCATCGATTAGGCTCCTCCAAGTCAACTGAGTGTAACTTGCTGCACCAAAGGTCTCTAGGTCAAGTTCATCCAATGAAACCGCAGTGCCGTTTTCATCGACCTGCAGTGGGCGCATCTTTGCCATTGGTTGGGTGTCAAAGAAGAATACGTTTGGGAGCGCCATTACCAGGTGCATGTGCTTGGATAGAGGGATTAGGAAAAGGAAAGTGCATATTGCCAGCATGTGAGCCCAGTATGCCCAATTGACAATAGACTGTGTTATTGTGAATGTATCAGCAACCCATGCGCCAATCATCTCGTAAGTTGGGTCTGGACCTTCGCCGGCCTCAATAACGAAAGCAGTGGTACAGATTGTCATAATCAAAAGAAGAATTACGTTCCCTTCCAATTGGCTCTTGCCTTTCAACTTCTCAGGTGTGAATAGGACCCTTCGGTTTAGTGCCAGGAAACAACCAATCAGAGCGCTTGTATATCCTAACTCAACCATTCCGTTCCAAATCGGATTAATCAAATCTGGAAGTAGATGCTCGCTGAATCTGTTACCACTCGCAAGGTCGAACATATCTGTTGATAGCATGAGGAATCCCCAAAACATCAGCACGTGCATGACACCTGCTACCGGGTCTTCGAGTACCTTCTTTTGTCCAAGCCAAACGCTTGCTGTTTCCTTCATTCGAGCTCCCCAAGAGTCGAACCTGTTGTCTTTAGCACCGAGTAGTACTAGACGTGTTGCTTTTTGAACCTGGAATGTGAAGAAACCAATGGACACAACTCCTAGCACGAGAAGTATGTACCAGCCAGAAATTCCAGCATATGTGACATCAAGTGGGTGTTGCATCAGACGGTCGAAGTGGATTCACTCCTTCAACCCAACGGCAAAGTACCTCATCCACAACCGCACTGCATGGTGCAGGCTAGCGCGCCCGGCAAGTGCATTCTCTTCGGTGAGCATGCGGTTGTATACGGACAGCCTGCGGTCGCTGTTGCGATTGACCAAAGAATGAATGTCAATCTTGAACTAAACAGTGACTGGAGAATTGATGGGATGACATTTCACCCCGAAAGGCACCCTCATATCGAAGCACTGAAGCGAAGGCTCTGGGATGGAGGACCTCCACTTTCAATCAAAATTACGGGAGATATTCCACCGGCCAGCGGCCTAGGATCATCGGCTGCTCTATCTGTTGCAGCAAGTGCAGCATTGAGGTGTTCAAGAGGGCGCCAACTCAAGGATGATGACTGGGCAGAAGGCTACACAGCTGCACGACCGAATAATGTCTATCATGGCCCGTGGGATGTCGAAAAGGGAGACTCTGTTGAATACGGAGCAGATGCAGTTGATGTAGACGAATGCGCAATTCTGACACATGCAGTTGAAGCCTTTGCCCAAGGTGGCAGAGCATCTCCTATGGACTCAAGCACTTGTGCACACGGTGGTTGTATCGTTCTTTCAGACCAAGTTGAGGAAGAACTCAACTGGCTATATTCAAGAAAGTTGAACGATGTATCTTGGGAGGTTCATTCTGTTGATTTGTCGAAGACTGAGGACGTGTGGCTGGTAATTGGAAGCACTGGGATACACGCACCAACATCTGAACAAGTTGCAAAGGTAGCATCTTTGCTTGACTCAAATCCAGCAAAGATGACAGAAATTGAAACGATCGGAATTGTAGCACGCAGAGGCATTTCTGCCCTTTTGAAAGGCGATATGGAATCTGTTGGAAGGGCAATGAGCGAGAACCACCTTTTACTCAGGAGCCTGGGAGTTTCTTGTCCTGAATTAGAATCGTTGATTTCTGCTGCTGCCCCTACCTCACTTGGAGTGAAACTCACTGGGGCAGGTGGAGGAGGTTGTATGATTGCACTAACCAGAGATCCAAAAACAACCAGTGAAGCGATTGAATTGGCTGGTGGCCGCACGCTAATCAGTAAGTTGGGAGCTGCTGGAATGACTGTTGACTCAGACCAAGGAGCGCCTCTTTGGGACCCTCATGCATAGGGACTGTGCTTTATATAGGGGTTTATAATCGGCCCTTTTATGAACGATGAAGACCGTTTGACAGTCGTTAACGTAGTCGCTAGCACAAGAGTAGCTGAAGAACTAGACCTTCCAGATATAGCAATTCAGTTGAATTGTGAATACGAACCAGAACAATTCCCTGGTGTCGTTTACAGAGTATCTGACCCAAAACTTGCAATCCTAATGTTCCGCTCCGGACGTGCTGTGTGCACTGGTGGTAAGGACGAAGACAACATCCACACCGGTATCGAGAGAATGATCAATGACCTGCGCTCTGCAGGAATCACCACCTGGGACCTGAAGGACGTTGAAATCGAAGTTCAGAACATGGTTGCAACATATGCTCTTCACTACCCAGAAGATTACGACGGTAACGACAAGTTCACCGGCGAGCCACAAGCAGGTCAGCCAAGAAAGTTGAATTTGAACAACCTAACTTTCCACCTACCTTTCGACAAGGTTGAATACGAGCCAGAGCAGTTCCCTGGTCTAATCTATCGCCTTGACTATCCTAAGGTAGTCTGTCTGATTTTCGGATCAGGTAAGATGGTAATCACCGGTGCTCGCCACAAGGACGAGATTCTTGAGGCAGTCCAGATTATCCAAGACGAGTTAGCCGACTTGCTGTGATTACGATAAGCCTCTCAGGACCTGTGTGGTCGAGAATTGTAACATAGACTAGCGAGTGCTAAGAGAATCGTAAAGGGATTCAAGAACGGCTCAAATAATCGATAATTTGTTCGGCAGCTTCTTCTGCTGTCATAGATGTTGTATCGATTCTAATTTCAGGCGACGTAGGCACTTCATACGGGCTTGAGATTCCGGTGAAGTTTGGCAACTGACCTGCTCTAGCCTTTGCATAAAGACCCTTGACGTCTCTTTGTTCACACACTTCAAGAGGTGTGTCAACGAAGACTTCGATGAATTCATTATCTTCCATCAGATTTCTTGCCATTTCTCTCTCATTTGCGAACGGTGAAATGAATGAAGTAATGCAAATTAATCCTGCATCTACCATTAACTTACCAGTTTCAGCTACCCTTCGAATATTCTCAACTCTATCGGCTTGTGTGAATCCTAGGTCACGGTTTAGTCCGTGTCTGATGTTGTCTCCATCAAGTGTGATCGTGTGACGACCCATCGACTGGAGTTTCTTTTCAAGGATGTTTGCGATTGAAGATTTACCAGAACCAGAAAGACCGGTGAACCAAATCAATCTTGGTTGCTGCGACTTCTGCTCTGCTCTACTTTGTTTTGTAACGTCCATTGATTGCCAGTGGATATTGTCCGCTCTGCGCAATGCAAAGTCAATCAACCCCATTCCAACGGTATTGTTGGTCATTCTGTCAACTACAACGAATCCTCCCATAACTGGGTCTTCGTCATATGGGTCATATGCAACTCTTGAGGATAGAGAAATATTACAGATACCTATCTCGTTCATTTCAAGTGATTTGGCAGGCAATTCCTCCAAGGTGTTTACATCAACTCTGTGTTTTAGACGCCCAAGTGTCATTGGAGTAGTTTGGGTGTTTGACTTGAATAAATACTGCCTCCCAGAAGCCATTGCAGAATCATCCATCCAAAGTATGCGCGCTTGGAATTGATCTGCAGTTCCACAAGGAGAATCTGCAGATGCAATTACGTCTCCACGTGAAATATCTATTTCATCTTCCAAGGTGATGGTTACTGAGCGTCCAGCACCTGCAAGTTCCAAGTCGCCATCGTAGGTAACGATTCTAGCGACTGTCGATTCTGTTCCACTAGGTAATACTCGAATTCTATCGCCCGTTGAAACACAACCACTGCCGATTAATCCGGTGAATCCTCTGAACTCTCTGTTAGGGCGGTTTACCCACTGTACGGGCATTCTGAAAGCACGAGATTGAGAACTTGCTGCAACCTCGACACTTTCCAGGTACTGCATAACAGATTGACCAGCATACCATGGAGTATTCTCGCTGGGGCCAACGATGTTGTCTCCCTTCAACGCAGATATTGGAATTGCTGTAATCTCATCGAGGTTTAGAGCTTCATTCGCAAATTCAAGATAATCCTGTTTGATTTGATTGTATACATCCTCTGAATAATCCACCAAATCCAATTTGTTAATCGCTAGAATAATTCGCTTAACTCCGACCATTGAAACGATGAATGAATGTCTACGGGTTTGAGTCAAAACACCTTGGCTAGCATCTACAAGAATAATTGCAACATCTGCAGTAGATGCTCCAGTTGCCATATTGCGAGTGTATTCTTCGTGGCCTGGAGTATCGGCAACGATGTACTTTCTTTTGTCAGTAGAAAAGAATCTGTAGGCAACATCGATTGTTATCCCCTGTTCCCTTTCAGCAGCCAATCCATCCACCAATAATGCAAAGTCGATCTCTCCATCTTGCGTTCCGACCTTCTTCGAATCTGCTTCTAGGGCAGCAAGATGGTCATCGAAAAGCATGTGAGATTCATACAACATCCTTCCAATCAAGGTGGACTTACCATCGTCTACCGAGCCACAAGTGATGAAGCGCAGCAATTCCTTCTGCTCGTGAGCAGCAAGATAGGACTCGATGTCCTCTGAGATAAGGTCACTGACGTGCGCCATCAGAAATACCCCTCTTGCTTTTTCTTCTCCATCGAAGCGGTGCTATCGAAATCGATGACCCTGCCTTCTCTTTCTGAGGTTGTAGTAAGTAACATCTCTTGAATTACATCTGGTAAAGTGTCTGCTTCTGATTCTACTGCACCGGTTAATGGGTAGCAACCAAGAGTTCTGAATCGTACCGTCTTCATCATCGGCTCTTCATCTTCTTCCATTGGCAAACGGTCATCATCAACTAGAATCAGGACTCCATCTCTTTCGACTACAGGCCGGGGTTTTGCTAAGTAAAGCGGAACGATTGGAATATTCTCAAGATGGATATATTGCCAGATATCTAATTCTGTCCAATTGGAAAGTGGGAATACACGAATAGATTCTCCCTGATTTTTCCTAGCGTTGTAAACATTCCACAACTCCGGTCGTTGTCGCTTCGGGTCCCAGTGGTGGTTTTCGTTTCTGAAAGAGAAGATTCTCTCCTTTGCACGAGATTTTTCTTCATCTCTTCTAGCACCACCGAATGCGACATCGAATCCATACTTGTCAAGAGCCTGCTTGAGGCCTTGTGTTTTCATCACGTCAGTGTGTGTAGAAGAACCGTGAACAAACGGATTCATTCCCATCTCCTTGCCCTCAGGATTGATGTGAACTATCAATTCTAAGCCAAGATCCTCTGCCATTTTGTCTCTGAACTCAATCATCTCTGAGAACTTCCACATCGTGTCGATGTGCATGATTGGAAAAGGAGGCTTTGCTGGATAGAATGCCTTCATCGCTAGATGAAGCATAACCGACGAATCCTTGCCCACGGAATACAGCATAACTGGGTTCTCTGCCTCGGCGACAACTTCTCTCATGATGTGGATGGCCTCAGCCTCCAACCTCTGAAGATGCGTCATCCTGTCCTGCAAAGAATCACCTCAAGCAGACCTTCGGGAGTTGACTTCCTTCATCAAGGCTGTTATCTCACTTTTCGGCAATGCATCGATGCCACCAGCGGTAGCACGTCCACCACCACCAAACATTTTGCAGAGTTCACCGATGCCCTCGCTGCCCCTAATTGACACTTGCAAGGTCTCTCCTTTATCGATAGCAATCACGTGAGGACCATCGCCACTCTCGTTTATTCTGTGGGCCATTACACCAACAACACGCCTCGCCCATGCCTCGTTTGGCAGGAGATAATATCCATTGCTTGGTTCAATGTTTTTGGCGTTTGATAAATCTGATTCAAATCCATTTTTCAAGGTCATGAAGGCTTGCGTATCCATGAAATTTTGTGGTGTCTTTGCTTGAAGGCAGAGCAGTAAGAGTTCATCGGGATGGAAATGCAAATCCGAAAGGTCTGCCCCATATCCGTTGTAATTCAGCAACTCTCCAAGTTCTTTGAATTCAGGTTTAATTGAATGAACTGAAAGCCCGTCTCCATGTAGTGCAACTTGAGCCCAATCAGAGTCCACTCCGAGAAATTTCTCGACAATTCTAGCGGTACAAACATCTGAAGATGTGTCGATATGTGTCCTAATTGCATCGATTGGCTCACCTGCTAAGTGATGGTCGAACCAGGTAATTTCAAATCCGTGACTTGACAATTCTACAGCTCTAGCGTGGTTTCTCGCCAATGAAATGTCCATTACGATAATCTCGTCATCGGTATTTGGATTAACTCGCTCCAAAAGTTCGATATCTCGTTTCACACCGGTGACCCGTTGCCCTTCGATTCCATAGACTAAACCCCATTGAACCATCGAACAAATGCCGTCTGCATCACCATTGTATGCATACCAGCGCATGGTTTGGCGAGTGTGACATTAGACATGAGTGTATGCCTTGATTTGGGGCGTTGATTTATTTTTTAGTTTAGAATAATTACAATATCTGCCCGCATCTATATCTATTCGCTTCACTCATGGGCTCACATGCGCAGGGAGTTGATGGTTGCAATCATCATTCTCCTTTCGACCTTGGTGATACCCACTCCCGTTGAGGCAACTAACCTTGGTGGAGAAGATCCCGGAGTCACCGATACTGTAACTTGGAGAGTTGGTGATAAGTGGGTTTACGCAGGTGCATTTGACCCAACAGTTCTCGTTCAAAGTGCTGGAGTGAATGCTGCAGTAGGAACCATCAATGGTGATGCTACAACGACTGTAGATGCCGTTAGTGAAATCGACGTGCAAGGTGTCCCTACCCTTGTTTATGAGACCTCATCTAAGGCCGATTTTGACAAAGGCGGTGTCGCATTGGAAGGATATACTGGGAATTTGTTTATTCAATACCAGGTCGACGAGGTGAGAAGAGTATCAGACCTTGCAAAACTGTCAACGGACCTATCTCTGAATGTTAGATACGTCCCCTATGGAATATCCTCACTAACGCAACAAATTGCAGACATCACAATCAGTACCGATTATGACCCTATGAGCGAAAATTACGACTTCCCACTCCGTATTGGTGAGACCTGGAATACCTCATATGTTTCTTCAACCGCTTGGTCTGGGTCTTCTGATTACATTACTCCATTCCCACAACCAACAAGCGGAGCAAACCACACAAATTGGGAAATTACCGATGTAGGAAAACCGATCAATAGTCTCGGGGAACAGATAGCCTACGGTGGATGTAACGCATCATATGAACTGACATCATACGATGACAATGGGACTCAGACATCCTATGAATGGTTCTGTCCAGAGGTTCGAAATTTTGCTTGGTCACATACAGAGGAAGATATCGGTTTAGTTATAGATTTCAGACTAAAACAATACATGCCAGTCGCCTCAAGTGGTGTTGTAGCAAATACTAACCCTGGCTACAGAAACATGAATCTGGACGTCGAGTTATCCACGGAGATTACCGCATTAAACACACCAATTGAGGTATGGGCTAACGTTACCGATTCTTCCGGCACACCACAGCCGGGTCAACTTGTGGAAATTAGACACGAGGCAGAAGGCATCACCGCAAGCGGAGTCACTTCAAGTAACGGTAGTTTCTGGACAATCGTCCAAGTTGGAGAAGCCACTGATACCTCTGCTACAACTGTGGACTGGGCAAGTCATGGAATCGTTGCTGTTAGTGGAAGTATGTATGGAGTAGCAACAATAACTCTAGACGAGAACATAGTTGGTTTGGATTTAGTAGCTGGTCTTGAGAGAGCAAGTATCCTACGCAATCGAAGTGGTGAACTCACAACATTGAACTCAATATCTGGATTCAATGTTTTGCCAGGTGACGTTTTAGGAATCCAACTGCCAGTTTACAATAGAGGTGTTACAACCAGCGCACCCACCACAGTTCACATCACCTATCCGGATGGGTATGAGGTTGCTGAGTCCCTTCCTGCACTTGCATTTTATGAGCAATTTATTTTTGAAATGGAGTGGGTTGTTGACATTAATTCTAGTATTGAAAATATCACAGTAGAGTATGAGGTTGACAAGCAATCGGTAAACACGAACGACGCTAATTCAAGTAACGACGTCGGCATCCTTTCGATTTTCGTCGGCAGTGCCCCTACTTTTGTTGCAGAAAACAAATCCACTTGGACCAACGAAAAAATCCTCATCGACGCATCTGCTTCCTTCGACGAAGATGGCGGAGATGTTTGGTGTGAGTTCGACATTGAGTATGATGATGGAAGCAGAACTACTGCGAACCAGAAAATTATGAGAGATGGGTGTTCGGTTAACTGGACTTGGATAGACGACGGGTTGTACTCGATTTTAGTCACGGTATACGATGAAGAAGGAGACGAGACTACAGAATCAATAGAATTTGAAATTCTAAACCGAGCACCGAGCGTATCAATCACATCACAACGCTCACAAGTCAAGGTTGAACACCCTGTAACTCTCTATGTCTTTGCTAATGATTCAGACTCTGAGGATGCTTGGCCTGGTTTGGTCGACATTCACTGGCCAACAGCAAATTGTCAGGAAGGCTACTACACTCGAGTTTGCACAACTACAGCGTGGGAAGAAGGTCTGCAAACATTCACCGCTGTTGGGACCGATGACGATGGAAACCAAACCTATGCTTCGATAAATATTGAATTCACAAATATAGCACCTCACGATGTTGCTGTTACAATGTGGGACGGGAACGATAACCTAATCGATGCTGGCGCCCAACTAACTTGGCAAATCCAAGAAGATCAAGAAATTGAATTGTCTGCCCGAGCAGAAGACTCCATCGATGATTTGACAGATTTGAGTTACGAATGGTCATTCGGGTTCAAGACTGACGGTAGAGAATCTAGGGTACCTATGGTATGGAATGATGCTGGTATGAAAACAATCCTAGTCAAAGCAATCGACTCAGAAGGAGAAGACAGTGGATGGGTTGAGAGATGGGTTGATGTTCAAAACCTAGAGCCTCAAATCGAAGAACTTCCAGAAGTAATGGCTGTCGCAGAAGGACAGAGCTTCACTCTTTCAGGAGTAGCATGGGATACTCCATCAGACATGGAATCTCTAATCGTCTGTTGGGACACAGACCCTGGAGCGGACACCGATGGAATTGGCTCTGCTGATGACGACTGTGATGTTGAAGGTGCCAATCTCACTTGGTCGTGGCAAAACTCGGGCGTTTACAACGTAGTATTCCATGCAACCGATGATAACGGGGCAAGGAACTCATCTTCTGCAGCGGTAACAGTTCTCAACCTTCCACCATTGGTTATGGTCAACGTCCCGAGTAAAGCGATTGCAGGAGAGAGCATTAAACTAGACGCATCAGCTACTCGTGATTCACCAATTGACAAAGAATACCTAACCGTGGTATGGGATGTCGACTGCTCTGTAGATAGCGATGGAGATGGCATCAAAGATAACGATGCTGACTTGGTTGGCACTATAGTTGAGTACGAATTCCCAAGGGCTGGTAAATTCGAAATCAAAGCGATTGCTTGGGACGAAGAAATACTCAGACCGAGTAGCAAAAGCGTCGTAATTGAGGTAGATTCACCCGACATGACAGCATTCGAACAGGTTGTTGAATCTCTCGCAGGAGAAGGAGCGAATCCATTCTTCCAATTACTGGGCATTTCAATTGGAATAGCTGCGATTGTATTCTTCCTAAAACGTGGACAGAAGAAGAAAGAGTCTGTTTGGGAAGCGGACGATTTGCCTGAAATAATCGCTCCAATGGAAGCACCTTCTATGGATATGTTCAGAACCGAACACGTAGACATTCAGCAGCCGGAGAGCACAATGGAATCATTACCACTTCCAGAAGGTGGCCTTCCCGATGGTTGGACAATGGAGCAGTGGCAGCATTACGGTCATCAATACATTCAACAGGAAGACACTGTAAACAAACATAATCAAATGTAAGTGGTGTTCTACGCAACACCATGCGAAAGGTAATTCCGATTCTAATCGTCGTTATTTTGACAGCATATGGTCCACTATCAATGCTTGATGAACTAGAAGAGAAGAACACCAAATTTAGCGGTGCTAACTCCAATGACGTATTCGACGTACCCAATTGGAGAATCGGTGACAAATGGGTCTATGAGACCGGATTCGACGTCAATGATTTGATTGCGCAGGCCAACGTTTCAGCATCGATTGATACACTCACTGGAGATACCACAGTCGAAGTGGTAAACATCACTTTCATGATGATCGAAGGAGTTCAAACCCTTGTCTATATCGTGGATGTCTCCGGAGATTTCCAGACTGGATCTAATTCTCAGATTACAACTCCTGAAGGGGATTCTTATACCGGTAGGGTAGAAATCGACTACAGAGGTCAGGACATTTACACTGCTGCAGACCTTGCTCAGTGGAACCAAACCTTTTCCCTAACCGTCAGGTTCATACCGTATTTCTTCGGCTTCCCTGTAACCATTGCAACACAAATTTTAGCTGAAGACCTAGAGTTTGCTACAGTTTACAATCCGCCGCGTGAGAAGTATGACTTCCCACTAAGAACAGGTGACCAATGGGTTGCAAATTATTATTCAAGCACAAACGTTTCAGGTACATCTGACTACTTTGACCCGGGAGAATTCAGCACTCCATATCTAGAAGATAACACAACCTATCAAGCAACTCTCAACGGAACACCAACCGAAGATGGAGATGGCATTCAATACACAGGATGCTCAAATTCGATTAAAGTAAACAATTGGAACAATACTGGAGTAGCAGGTGGCTTCGATTGGTATTGTGATGCGGTGAGGAATTATGCGTGGTACCAAATCGATAACCCTGCAGGATTCACTATCGATTGGAAACTCAAGACCTACGAACCTATGGACAGTTCAGGAGTTGTTGCAGGATCTTCACCGGGAATAAGAAACGTAGCAATCGGAGTCACTCCTGAGTTCGTTGCAATTCTGCCAAATGCTACTGAAGAAGTGGTAGGTTATCTAACCGTAAACGGCGTTGGGGAAGTCGGCACTAACCTCCAGTTACGCTATGAATCCGAAGGCACTATCATGAGTTTAACCACTGACTCAGATGGCAAAGTTGCGCCCGATTTGGACGTTGGAGATTCTAGAGATTCATCAGCTGCATCCGATGACTGGTCAAGCAACGGAGTCATCATTTGGGACCCTGTAAACAAAATTGTCGGCGCTGGTACTATCGTGATGGATTTGTCTGTAGTAGGAGTTGACTTAATTGCAAAACCAGACTCAATGATCGTCACTAGAACAAGAGGCTCAGACTCAACTATCTTGTCTCAAGCAAGCGGTTACAACGCATTGCCTGGTGATACCTTAGAATTCCAAATACCTGCTCAAAACCGAGGTGTACTAACATCACCGGCCACTGAAATGGAAATTACAACGCCGGATGGCACCACAGTAAGAGGAACAATTCCGCCGATTTCTCCTTACAATGAAGCAAGGGTTAGTGTGAACTGGTCGGTCCCAATAGATGCTGCCATAGGCACCCAAATGCTCTCATTCATGGTCGACCCAGATAACGTCGTAACCGCTGACGCGAACAGAACAAACAACTACGCTGAATTGGATATTTTCATTGGCAGGCTACCTGTCGCAGATCTAACATTGAGCGATGATGTATACACCTTTGAAAATGTAACAATTGATGCTTCTGCATCATATGACAACGATGGTGGAGATGTTGAATGCTACTTCGAAATTAAAGAACCAACATCTGACGGAATTCGCACAGAATTAATCGAATCAACCACGTGTATAACCAGTTGGTTTTGGGCTGATAACGGAGACTGGGAAGTCAAGGTGATTGTTGTTGACGACGAGTTGGATGAGGTTCACATGACCATGAATGCTACAATTCTAAACCGTGCACCTTACGTTAACCTGACCGCATCTACACCGGTTGTTGAAGCAGGTCAACCAATTACATTTGATGCATCGGACAGCGGTGATATCGACACAATATCTGAAGAAGGCCAGGAAGTAGAAATTTCGTGGCCTGGAAGTACATGCGAAGGAACACTATTAGGACCAATCTGTACATTCTCTCCAGAGGTTGAGGGAGTTCAGGAAATTGAGGTAGTAGTTACCGATGACGATAACGAATCAACCTCTGCATTCCTAACATATGAAGTTCTAAACGTGGCACCTGCAGCTGGAGAAATGAGATTTTCAATAGATGGTATACCGTACCTACCTGCCGAAGATGGCACATGGACAATCGACGAAGACATAGTTGCAACTCTAGAAATCGATGCTGATGACACTCTAAGCGACAAGGAAAGTCTTCTGATATCTTGGTATCCGGATGCAACAGACCAAAATTGGAGCATCACAACCTCAGGCCCTTCATCATCCGTAACTGCTTCGTGGGGTAAATCTGGGTTGTATGAAGTGAAGACATTTGCAACTGATAACGACGGTGTAAAGAGTGATGATGTCATTGGATATGTACGTGTCAACAACATAGCGCCTGTATTAGATGCACTCCCTGCTCAACAGGCTTTATTCGAAGATGAAGTTTTGAACTTGAGTGCGTTTGCCCAAGACTTTGCTGACCAAGATGTTCTGATGTACTGTTGGGACCTGTTGTCATCAATAGATTCTGATGGAAATGGAATTATGAGCGATGATTGTGACGTTGAAGGTCCTGACCTCGTTTACTCTTGGTCTCTATCTGGACTCAAGAGCGTCACTGCTAATGTTTGGGACGATGACAATGAGTCTGACTCGTTCACAATCGATGTAACAATCGTGAACCGCCCCCCTGCTGCTAACATATTCATTCCAGCAGATGGGTTCAAGATTACCGAGGGTGAATCTATCACATTCAACGGTGCTAATTCAACCGACTCCGCTACCGACCGCAGCAACCTACAATTCATCTGGGACGACCCTAATACTGAGGGAGCAACACAAGATGGTGCTGGAGAAACCTTCACCATTAAGTTCGACACTCCAGGAAAATACTTCGTTAACCTAACTGTTACCGATGACGATGGTAAATCGAGTACTGCATCAGTGTTAGTTACAGTCGATGCTAAGGAAAGTGAAGGACTGTTTGGCGTTACGACAACAACCGCTGTTGGTGGCATACTAGGCGTGGTAATAGTGGCCCTACTTGCTCTACTCCTCATTCGTAGAAGGGATTCTGACACCGTCGTCATTGAAACTAAGCACATGGGAGATTACGCTTGGAATGATACACCGCCATCCGTCGTATCGGAAGCACCTATTTCTGCCCCTCAACAATTTGATCAGGCGCCACCGCCACAACCTTTGAGCAGTGGACCACCTCTACCCGCATCAGGATTACCTCAGGGTTGGACAATGGAACAATGGTCATACTACGGCGAGCAGTATCTAGCTTCGATGCCGTCTGCTCCCGTGAATGATTTCACTCAACCTGTGCAGCAAGCATACCAACCTCAGCAACCAGTTCAGAGTTACAATCCGCTTCCACAGCAAATCATCTCAGAACCCGCTCCTTCGCTACTCGACAGGACGATGGTTCAAGAACAACCACCGACGCCTGCCTCACAGGCCCTAGCCGACATTCTTGACGACTTGGACCTGTGAGCAGTGAAAATTATGGGAACACTTTGGCAATTTTTCGGATTTCCAGACCCTGAAACTCCAGGCGTTGATTCACCAAAGACGCCCAAGAAAAAGAAAGCAAAGAAACAGGAGGAAACTCCTGGTCAGCAACTTACCTTGGTAAGCCCGGATGATGGTGCGGAAGAGACTCTTGACGTTCAAGAAAATCAGTCATTGGAAATCAAAGACGAGCAAACGATTTCGATCCCACCACCTGTTACTAGGGCAGCAAACGTTCCAGAAGGATGGACTGGCCCTTTGACTCCTGATGGGGATGCATTTCACGACTTGTCAAACTATTCCTCAAAACCAACTGATTTCCCTGACAGGGCGCTTAGATATGTAGTGCCAGACCAAATGCACAGATTACCTGTGAGACAGATTCAAGATAGGATTTTGCGAGGAGATACAATCATTGTTGACCTGAACAGTTTGATACACATGGATACTCAAACAAATGCTTGCAGGAGAGTGCTAAAGCAGGTCGGTGATGACATGAATATACCCATCTTTGCATTAGATGAATCCGATAAGTTACTATTGATGCCAGGAAAAGATGTTACAATGGATGTGTCAAAAAATAACCTTGGCTTAACCCCTATTTTGATATGAAAAATAAGGGTTCATACTTTTATACGAAGGTAATTACTTCCCACAGATTGGCATGGGACTCGGCCTCCAGCGCAAACCACATTGGTCTGCTGGATCCTATATCGATATGGTAATAGCTGCAGTTTCAATGCAAATACTGTTCTTCATCACCGCATTATGGATTGGTACATCAGGTTCTGAGTTCTACCAGGATAACACAACGGAAGTAAATCACGCAATGCGAATTCAGTTGGGCTTGGGTTGGTTAATGTGTATACTTGCAGGAATCGGATTCAGTATACTGCCTCTGATTTACGACGTCATAGGATTCGAAAGAACACTCATGAGAGTTTATGTTGGCATGAATGTAAGTGGACAGATTATAGTCACAGCAGGAATAGTCAGTGGAAACTCGTCTGTATTCAATTCATTCACTACGATTGGAATTACTTTACTAGCGGCATCAGTCGTTTGTTTATGGTCCCCTGCACTAACGATATTCAAGAATAATTCAGAAAACGGAAAGAAAGTTGGGCCGTTCTCATATGCATTGGGCTCATTTTTGCCAATAATTGGTATTTTCACCATTGCTTGCTGGGCCTTGCGTAACGAGTTCGAAAGTGCTTTAGATTTATCTGAAAGGATATTATTCGACTTGTTTTTCTCACTTTCACTTGTTGCGATAATTATCTCTCACATCAATAGAAGATTAGACTGGCAAATCATACAACCTGATAACACAGGAAAGGTGTTTGGAGTATACGCATCCTTGTTGCTGGTTTCGATAATTTCAAGATCACTCTATGAAGCAGATGACATATCAACCCGAGTTGTAGCAGTACTGCAAATGATGCCTTACCTTTTCATATTCATAATGCTCAAACCAATGAAGATTATTTCTGAAATCCGTAATGAGAAACCACACAACAAAATGGTGATCGCCTCAGTATTCTGGCTGCCTATTGTTGGTGTTGCATCATACCTTGAGATGATGGGATACGCACAGACTACTGATGCGATGATGTCTTACTACCGTTGGATTTTGATTTTTGGAGTGGCTTTCCAAGTCTTTTGGGGATTCACTGCATATCTTCATGAAGACCACAAAAAGACTCCGCTGACAGCAAGAAAGACGCACTGGTTCTCACTCATAACCGTGAACCTTGGTGCAATAATTACTGTGTATGCATTGTTATCTAGTTGGCAAACTGGAGAACCTAGAGACAATATTGCTAGGTTAGGAGTCGCTGTATACGCATTATCTTACTTTTCTATTCTTATCTATTGGGTCAAGCAGACTTTCATCTGTTTGTACACATGGCACAAGATCCCAATGTTCTATGACCAGTATTTGGCTAACCCAGAGCAAGGTTCTGGGTACACCGGTGAAAACTAATCTAGTAGTCTCAGAGCGCTGGGAGCAAAACCCAAGACCGCTAATTCATCTCCGTCAACGAGCCTTGCGTGCTTACCCATCTCACCAGCTAAGTCGTAAGAACCCGCCTTCCCTTTCCAAGATTCTGTTTCTATCAAATGGGCAATTTCATCGGGAGTTAAATCATCGATTTCTACAACCGCACTTTCAACAAAAAAAGTCCAATCACTGCAAATTTGTACTCCGGTTGCAGACCAAACCTGATGACGCCTTCCAGAGAGTCTCTTAATCATAGAGACTGCAGATAACTCGTCTTCGGCCTTTCCTATTGCAATATTTGGGTCATCCGGGTCCTCAATCATCGTATCCGCCACTACAACGCCTTGAAATCCATGGTTTGGGGGTACTGCATCCCCTTTCCTGCGACAAATTTCCAGTACTTGATTTGGAACTGGACCTGATGGATGGCTTTCATCAACATCCGGTAGAGATTCTACATGTATGGGTCCAATTCTATCATTTAGAATCTGAGCGCGACGCTCTGAAGCACTGGCCAACCAGATTCCCATGTAACGCTGGTTGGGGGTCACCTTGAAGAGAGCATCGCTGTTACACCCGAGTGGTGGGACGACGTGAGTGACATCGAAAGGATTCCAACACACATCGCAGGATTAGATGAAAACATGCAAGGTGGCATACCACAAGGACACATTTGTATCGTCGCTGGACAATCTGGTGCAATGAAATCATCAGTAACATTTTCCCTGCTTTACAATGCTGTACTCTATGGAGAAACAAGCGGTATCTACGTCACTCTTGAGCAAGGTAAGGATTCCTTGAGGTCACACATGTCCAACATGGGAATGAACGTGGATGACCCTCGTGTTCGCAACCGAATCGCAATCATCGATTTGTCCGATTTGCGTGTTCAACTAGATGAGCAAGGCATGAGCAACAGAATTGATTGGATGGGGCAGTTGATTAAGCAACTCACCTCATACAGACAGTCAATCGGGTTTGAACTGCTGGTATTCGACTCATTGGGCGCATTCTTCACCCTAACAAAGATGGAAAATCCTCGTGATGAAATTTTCAGATTATTCGAAGCATGTCGACGTCTAGAATTAACTTCATTCTTCATCTGTGAAATGACCGGAGAAGACCACAAGCAATTCGGTGAATATGGTGTTGAAGACTATCTCTCGGATGGTGTAATGCACTTGACAATGGAGAGAAGTGGAGACGATATTACTCGTAAACTAGGTGTTATCAAGATGAGACACACTCATCACAAGTTAGGATACTCTCCTATCCTCTGGAATTCTGCAGACCAGAGATTCAGTATCAATTGATTACTCAACAGTTACTGATTTTGCCAAATTCCTTGGACGATCTACATCGCAACCAAGTGCGAGAGCTGTTCTGTAGGCAATCAACTGAGTAGGAACCACAGTCAATAATGGTGTTAATAGGTAACTGCAAGAAGGAACTGGAATCGAAATATCAGCTTCCTCAGTTGCCTCGACATCACCTTCCTCGTGAATTAGAATTATTTTTGCTCCACGAGCCCTACATTCGTGCATTGAAGCAATCGTTTTCTCGCGATGTTTGTCATTTGGAAGAATGACTACTACTGGACTACCCTCTTCTAACAGAGCGATTGGACCATGTTTCATCTCTCCTGCTGGATATGCTAAACATGGAATATATGCTATTTCCATCAACTTTAGCGCACCTTCACTTGCAACTGGGGCAGACAAACCTCTACCTAGGAATAGAACGCTCTTTGCATCCTTAACCAACTCTACCGCCTCATCTATCGGACCAGGATTTTGCAGATATTTTTCCATTAAATCTGGGATTCTTTGGAAGTCTTTGATTATCGATTGGCCCTTTTCACGAGAAAAATTTCGCGTACGACCGATTCTGATAGCAAACATTAGCAAAGATGCTACCATGTTTGTAAATGCCTTTGTTGATGCAACCGCTTGTTCTGGTCCACTGTGAATGTATACTCCTTGACCACAAGTTCTTGCGATAGTAGAACCCACAACGTTCACAATACCATGAACGTCTCCTCCCTTGAGTTGGATTTCCTTAACCGCTGAGAGTGTATCTGCGGTCTCTCCAGATTGCGAGACGGCAAAATGTATTGCGTTGGGATTGATTACCGGGTCGTTGTACCTAAATTCACTCGCTACGTGTGCAACGGCAGGAATTCTCGCTAAACTCTCAATTGCCAATCGGCCAATCTTTGTAGCGTTTAGTGCAGTTCCACAGCCGATTAGCCTAACGTGAGGAACTGTTCTCAACCGAAGAGGGTCAAGGCGTAAACCGCCTAACTTTGCACTACCATTTGCCATGTCTAGTCGCCCTGTTATGCACCTGCGTAATGCTTCGGGCTGTTCGTGAATTTCTTTGAGCATATAGTGTGGGAAACCTGCCATATCTGCTTCTCCCCACTCATCTTCCAATATCGTAAGTCCGGTAGAAGATGCTCCACCTTCCAGCCTTGAGATGTCTATACCATCTCTCGTTACAACCGCCATGTCACCGTCTTCTAGGAGATAGAAACTCTGGGTGTGTTGACTCAATGCATGTGGGTCAGATGATACGAATGATTCTCCTTCTCCCTTACCAATGATTAGTGGGGAGCCGTTTCTTGCACAGACAATCAAATCATGTTCTTTGAAAAGAACACAAAGTCCCCAAGTCCCAGTAACCCTGTTCAGAGTTTGTCTAACAGATTCAAGAGGGCTTTGACCAGAATCAATTCCAATAGAAATCATGTGTACTAGGGCCTCGGAATCGGTTTCAGATTTGAGAGTGAAGCCTCTTTCAGTCAAACGCTTTCTCAGGCCTCTTGCGTTGTCAATAATTCCATTGTGGACCACTGCGATATCTCCATTTTGAGAGAGATGAGGGTGAGCGTTTTCATCGGTAACTCCTCCATGAGTTGCCCATCTAGTGTGAGCAATTCCAACGTTTCCTTCAATGTGATTTGGAAGAATTTTGGATAACTCTGAGACTTTTCCAATCTTCTTGTGAACTTGCAAACTCCCATTCTTTACGACAATTCCAGAAGAATCGTAGCCACGGTATTCTAGTCTACGCAGTCCATCAACAAGTAATGGTGCTGCAGCACGGTTTCCAATGAATCCAAAAATTCCACACACAGAAAAGCCTCACATGTTGATTACTTCAGAGCAAACCGGACAATTCATTCTTCGCAAGGTCATATCTTTTACAGTAGTCTTTGCGCCACACGAACCACACGTAACGGTTTTCTGAGGTGCCGGCATTCCGGGTAATAATGGAAGAGCACCTGGTGCCGGAGGCATTGGTAATTGGCCAGGCGCTGGAGGCATCGGTAATTGGCCAGGCGCTGGCAATGGAGGTAATTCGTCCAACTTTGGAAGAACTATTTCCTTAGGTGCGTCATTTGCTTGAGGGATTGGTAAAGGAGGTAATTCTCCGGGTACGGGTAAATTAGGTAATGTCTTTGATAAGTTCTCAAAGATCTCTTTCGCCTCTCGGTCATTCTTCCGCTTCATCCTCCGCTCTAGTCGCTTTGAAGCATTGCCTGCCTCAACCTTGGCCTTCAATTCATCAGATAAAGTCGGTTCTTCCTCTTCATCTTCAAGAATCACATTAAGCGGCGCTGTCGATACGACCAAATCTGATTCACCGTCGGTATCTATTGCAACCAATGGGCCATCATCTTCCTCGGTTTCTACGAGTAATTCCAAATCACCAGTTTCGGTGGACACCTCGAGTTCTTCTTCCTCGCGGTGAGAGCGTCTTAGGACTACAATTACGGAAACGAACATCAAGAATAGAACTCCACCGATTGCTGCTAATGCAACCATTTTCTCTTGTTGGGTATCTCCTGGAAGAGGACTCAGAAGCACATCTAAGAATCCTCCGTCATCTTCTGAAACTTTGCCAGGATTGGTGGTTGCAATGGTCTTTCCACTTATTTGTCCGGATGGTGATGTCATGATTACAATTCCATCTTGGCCGATTGAACCTGCTCCAATAACGTGCCCTCCACCAATAATGTTTGAAAGTGAGATTTTGGTATCACCTAAGTTGAACAGCCCATATCTTGTTACGGGTCCTGAGACTCCTACTTCGTCATGGAAGACCTTGATTCTGTCATCTCCCATTTCAATCATCACGACCTTAGTTGCTCCTGGTGATGGCGTAATTGTGTACTCCTCTACAGACCAAACTGAGTCCTGTACAACGCTTACAATTTCAGATGTTCGACCTTTGCCCTCAATCCAAGCGGCGACTAAAACATCTTCGTCGTCATCTTCGAGGACAAGTAATTCCGGCATCCTTGCGTTATCGCCAGCTGGTGCTTGGAAATTGAATGGAGTTTGAGAGATTGTCCCGTGTGCATAGAATAAACCCACACGCTCTATTCCTGTGACGTCGTCTCTCATTGCTTGGTACAGCAAGTGTATTTCGTTTTCACCGATTGCTACAGCGAGAGGATCTCCATCTTGTGGTTTGATATCGACATCTGAAAGAACATTCATCTTTACAGTCCAACTTGATGATTTGTAATCATCATTGTGAATCATGAATATATTGGTTAAATCATTCCATGAACCGCCTGTCAAAATGTCCCTGTGGTATCCTGCCAGTACTATTTCATCGCCATTTGTTGCTAAATCGAATCCCCAATAACTTCCCTCAGAGAGTTTCAGAGGCGTCATGTGAGATGACTTTGAACTCAAATCACCAAGCATACCGATGCTAGCCATTCCAATATCGGTCATTGTGTATCCTTGTTGAGTTGTGGTTCTTTTTGTCCATGCGAGATGGACACGGTTATCGTCACGAAGTGCGAATGCGAATTCTCCAGCCCAATTGTCCTCAATCAGGGTGTCACCTGGTATAGAGAAGCCAGAAGTTAGTGTTCTGGCATGTAACTCTCCATCCTTTGTTGTGAATAATAGACCTCCTCCGTCTTCACTATCCACACCTTCTGGTATGCCAGCAAATCCTAGAACAGCCTCACCATCTGAGAGAGTTAATCCTGTTTTTGAGCCGACCAAGTACTCATCTACTACGACAATGAATTCAAGTTCTGAATGTTCAAGTTCAACTCCATTACCCTCTAATTTCACTTTATGACGGACCATTCCAATTTCATCGTGAGTATATGAGAAAACGGTTTCAGCCTTTCCAGATGAAGTGTCTGAGCCCGGAATAACCGATATCGTGTTGGATCCGGTTTCAGTAAATCCTGTTTCGACGTATGTGTATAGTGTCATCTTGATGTCAGTAGCATCAGTGCGACCCAAATTGTCGACTCTGACTCGTATCTCATACGGCTTTTTGTCATCACCGTCACTCGGTTGCGGGATTGACTTTGAGGTCGTGACTGCACTGGTAAGGAATCGAAGTGTTGGCTCAAGAGGCCGCTCTTCTACCTCGAATTGGAATGTGTATTCATTGTCACTATCGTCATCATTCATTGCACCATTGGGGTCTATTTGGATGGTTACATCATGAGTACCTGCCTCGGTTGCCCACCACCATAGAGTTACAGCGATGGTTTCACCTTGGTTTAACCTCGGAATTTTCCCTTCGCTTGGATATGTGCTTGATTCACTTCCTGGTGCATCTAGTTTGAGATGCAAATCGGTAGCGTCTAAATCACCTGTATTTACCACATTGAATCTAATTTCTAGAATTGTTCCTGCGATTGCACTGCTTGCTGGCAAGTCGTCCCGGTCATATATCTCAACTGAACCCTGGAATCTCAGCTCAGGAGCAGGTGGGAGATTGTCTATTGTGTAAGTTCTGCGGACGATATCCGATTCGAGTCCGCTCTTATTGACCAAGCGAATTGAGATCTTGTGGGAGCCATCATCGACCTCAGTCGAATCCCAAGTGAAAGACCAATCTTGAGTCTCATAGTCCTCTTCATCGAATGTGTAAACTGAACTCCATTCGCCAGAATCCACTCTGAAAATCAGTTCGCTTGGCTCGATGCCCTGTGCGGTACCACTGAAAGATACCGTATCGGAAAGCGTTGATCCAGATGATGGCGAGCCGAATGTGGCCGACATTCTTCCAATTCTTACCCAATGTGCGGCATTGGAAACCATGTCGCCACTACCTATGGCCTGTACTTCGATAACCACAGCCGTTTCATCAGCGTCATACCAACTGGTCGGTATAAGGTCGTTGAATGACCATGATTGGTTTTGCACCGATGCTTCCTGCCAATCCATCAATACAACTTCGTCATCTTCTTCGTAGTACTGAGTTAATCTGACCTGAACACTATTCCAAGGACCTGTATCAGCAATAATTCGGCCTTCTAACTCCATCATATCTCCAGTTAGTAACCATGTTCCATTTTCTGGAGTATCGAAAATGATTCCTTCATCGGATTCGTTTGGTGGGTCGACGATGACTCCACCTCCGCCACCCCCATCGGTGAAAGGAGTGCATGACCTGCCCAAAACTCTGTCAACTGCACATGATGCATCAAGGGAACCGAATCCCCAGTCAGAGTTCCACCTGTTTGACACACTAGGCTCAGATGGGCTACCCTTTTGCTCACTAGAGTTTCGAAGTATATCCTTGATTTCAACCGGTGTTAGGCTAGAATCAGCCTGTAGCATAAGAGCGACTACGCCAGAGACGAGAGGTGTTGCCATCGATGTTCCGTCTTTTGATTCGTAAGCATTGTCAGCTTCGGGGCGAGGCGTGCCGGGGAATGATGTACCTGTTGCTGCTGATGCTGAGTAAATTCCGCTACCAAATGCGACCAAGTCAGGTTTTAGCTCGTCCCAGTCATCATTATCATTGTCGCTCAATCTAGGTCCAGTGTTGGAGTAAGAAGCCATGAAATCATCGGTACGGTTGATTGTGTCGGCATTGTCTGCTGAGCCGATTGTAATTGCACCATCTGCGCTTCCTGGTGATGCGATTCTTTGTTTGCCATCGTTTCCAGCTGCAATGATGCATGCTATACCTGCATTGTATGTTGCATTGTTCACAAGACGTGCTTCCGCTCCGGTTCCGTTATCACCACTGTCTTGATTGATTGGGTTTCCAATCGACCCAAACGACATTTGGCCAATCTGGATACCTTTTGCACCGTTACCCCAATCGGTGTCAACGTTGTTTATCATCCATTGAATCCCGTTCAATGAATTCTGTGAATTTGTACCACCACTATCGGTTAGAACTTTGATGTCAACTAGGAAAGCACCGGGCGCTGCTCCGATGTGGACTCTGCTAGAATCGCCTGTTCCTAGGGCAATTCCAGCAACGTGAGTACCGTGACCTTGTCCGTCATCTGGGTCTTGAGAACCATCTGGGTTTGATGCCTGGCTAGTTGCATCATATCCTGCAACCCACTTTTGGTCGTCATAGGAATTAGGGTCCAAATCAGGCTCATCATTCTCATCATCAAAGTCATTCAGAGAGCGGTGTTCATTGTCAACTCCACTGTCGAGTACAGCTATTACAACTCCTTCTCCGTCGTATCCTCTGTCATACACTGTTCCACTGTAGACGTCCGACGGCTGGATCCTCGTTGCAGGATTTGCGCTTTCTAGGGTCGGGTACATCACGTTCTGCATTTCAACAACAACAACTGATTCGATAGCATGAATTTCAAGAAGAGCGCTGACTGGAACGTGGTCGACTACGATCGAGTCGATTGAATTCATGACTTGGAACCATGCACCTTCATCATCCCACCCGTGGCTTTGCAGTAAAGCGACTAACTCGTCGACTTCCTCTTGTCCAGGGTGCCAAGCATAATCTACGACGATTGCAACTGTTTTTCTGCCATCTGCGCCAATAATCGCTGTTGTGGACTGCGATTCATCACCTGCTATGACCTGCTCTAGGCGGTCATCCATTCCATCAAAGTTTGAATCGGGACCGTACGCAAACCACCAACCATATTCCTCGGTTGCATGCCTTTCGCCTCTAAATGGCATCCTGTCTGCCATTTCTTCGGATATTTCACCCCCAATTTCTGGCTTATCTGCCGGCATTGCGGATGTTAGTGCAGACATGTCTGCAATGAGAAAAACGATAGCGAGAAGTAGTGCTTTAATTCCTCTCATGGATTCCAACCCGCCCTACGGGCGGATTACATCACACATGAACCTTGGGTGGCTCCGAGTCCCTACGGGACTCAAGGCCAGGCTACATGAGAAGATTCAGAGTCGCATCTGATTCTCATCTTTTTTAGGTGCAAATTTCCTCCACAAACGGGACATTTTGCCCTATCAGCAATTTCCTCCAGCCATGCTTGTCGTGTTTCTTTTTCGTCACCTTCTTCTTGTAGGCGCTTGACTAAATCGTCAACGCCTTCAAACGGATTTTCACTAGAAATTTCAACTAACTCTACCTCTCCTTCCCATTCGATATTTCTCTTCAATATCGGCAGAGTTGCGTAAGCCAAAATGAAACCACCAAAGTGGGCTATGTGTGCAACGTGACTAGCCTGTGATAATCCGTATACCTGCCAGGCTTTGTATATCTCAAATCCGAAGTAGAACAAGGCGATAAATTGAACCGGCCATTTTCGGATTAGAATCATTGGGAAAAAGACCTCATCTTCTGGCCATCCGCAAAGGTATGCTCCGAGTATTCCAAATGCAGCACCTGAAGCCCCTAAAGCAGGAGTGTAAGAGCCCCCATTTGCTATTGTCCAAGCGATTGAACCACCCAACAATCCAATCATGTATGAAATCAACCATTTTCCTCTGCCAAGCCTGTCTTCAAGAGGTATTCCAACTAGAGCGATAATAACGATATTTCCAAGTACGTGGAGAGGACTATTCCAGGAATGCAAAAAGCCACTTGTAATCAAAGTGTGAAAATGGCCACTTTCAACCAAAGCAGGAATCATCACAACTCGGATATAAAGCTCTGAGAGTTGATCGTTGTTTAGAGTCCATCCCCACATCAATTGGACGATGTATCCGAATAAAAGAGACAAAGTCATTGCCATAGCAATCGATGCCTTGTGGTACCATGACCATCCAAGAGGACCAATTATCGCTGCTACCCAAAGCGCGAAAAGTAGCTCCTCCATGTACAGGCGGAGGAGGGGTCGGCTTGAAGGCAATGCGGTCCCTCGCATGCCATGATGGGCATCATCGAATTGTCAGAGACCACCGTCCTAAGGGGGCGGTCAAAGGTTCTTGACAAATGGTCAATATCGGTGAACAGCGGCGAGATTGTTTGTCTTGCTGGAGAGAACGGATGCGGTAAATCAACAGTGATTGAAACCGCCTCTGGGCTGATTCCTTTAGAAAATGGTTCGGCGAGAATTTCTGAGCAACTGGTTAGGGATTCAGAAGGTAGGAGAGGAAGGCCGAATTTTGGTCTATGCTTACAAGATGATTGCGTAATGGGTGACGAGTTAGTAGGAGAGAGAATTCTCGATGCTGCAGGTTTTGAATTTGATGTTCAAGGTTTACTGAAAACTTGGGGATTAGACCATAGAATCCATGACAGAGTTGCTATGCTTTCTGGTGGTCAAAGAAGGAAGGTCGCTCTTCTATCCGGATTGATACCTGCGATGATTTCTCAAACGCCTGTTGCAGTTTTACTAGACGAGCCGGACAGTGGGCTTGATGATGATTCAATCAAGAAATTAGCAGAGACCTTGAGAAATCTAGCTGCGGGTGGCCATGCCATACTCGTTTCAAGCCATGACTCAAGGATAATCGAAGTTTCACACAGAGTGATTCGATTTCCGTTTGAAGAAGAAAAATTCGAACAAGATGATGGAAAATTCACTTTGATGGAAAGAGGAAATCCACGAAATTCAAGCGTCGGACACCGCCTAAATCAGAGAACTCTCTCTGGATTGGCGAACAACGGAATCGCTGGACTGCTAACACTAGGAGCGATGCTTGCATTACTAGACCCATCTCAGTTAGAGGGAAGAATCCTAACTGCGTTTATCCTCGCGCCCGCTCTAACAGCCGGACTGTGCGGAAATCCAATCCACAGGCTAAGTCTTGAGAACAGAGCATATGCATGGTGGAGCACAAAATCCGCAATTCCTCAAAATGCAATTATTCATTCACTAATCTTGTGCGGCGGGCTTACTTTGTTAGCATCGACAATAACCTCTGAGTTGAATTGGGAGTTGATTCTCGCTGGTGCGATACTAGGTGCTGCAACCGAAGCCGTCGTAGGACTGCTGAGCAATGCTACCCTCCGACTAGCAAGGCCCAATGCAGTGATGATTAGACTTCTCACGCCGATTCTAATTCTACCATGGGCGCTCGTAGTTGATACGCTATCAGCGTGAACATTGAAGGTGAGCGCCATGCGGGCGTAAGACATGAACATCAAAGGTGAGGTCGTGGCTATGCTCGGCTTTGCCGGGGCTGCAGTGACTTTGTGGCTTGGAATGATGTGGGCACCATCGGTTTCAATCAGTGCATTCAAGGCACCAGAAGCCCAGAGAATATTCTACTGGCATGTACCGAGCGCATGGGCTGCGATGATCGCATTCGGCTTGCTTTTCATAGGCTCGATTTACTGGTTTTTCAAAAGAAGCGATTGGGCATGGAGACTGCACGTTGCTAGTAGTGAGGCTGGTCTAGCAACTGGACTGATGTGTGTTTGGTCTGGATGTATTTGGGGTGCTGCTGAATGGGGAGTTCCTTGGGATTGGACCGATGTTAGATTGAACACGTTTGCGATTCTAACTCTTCTTTCTCTGTACCTCGTCATGGGGAGAAGGTCACAACCCGATGGTGTAGAAACTAGAGATACATTTGCAGCCTTCGGAATGTTCGGATTCGCTTTGGTTCCTCTAACTTACATCGCAACTAGACTTTGGCAAATTAGGCACCCCGGACCGGTTGTTGCAACCTCAGAAGGTTCACTAAATTCTGACATGAGCATTGTACTATTCCTTGGAGCTATCTCGTTCACTACCCTAACCGTAGGATACGTCATGGCAGGTATGCGACTAACTAAATTGGAAATGCGCTTAGAGGAGTTGCAGGGCCAATACGAGGAGAGGATGAGATGAGTGGTCAAACTTACCTAACCGTAGCATACCTTGGTATGATTGGTGCACTTGCTCTTTGGACTTGGACTGTTTTTGCTAGATCCAAAACCTTGCAAAACAAAATCGATTCTTTGGAGAAGGCTTTAGCCCGGGATGAATCTGAGTAATCAGGGGTGAAGTCATGGACCTTGGTGGTGAATTCTGTCTAGTCTGCGGAGCAGACCCCCCACTATTCACAGATAGGATGTGTGAAAAGTGTACACGAGATAGAGTAACACTTGCTAAAGTCCCAAAAAACGCACCTTGGACAAAGTGTGCAAGATGTGGAATTATTGATTTTCAAGGCAAATGGAGTAACGTCGACGATGAAGACCTATGGCACGAATTAGTGGCGAGGAACGTTGAATTCCATTCAGAAATCGAGGACTTAGAATTGGGACTAATGGCGCAAGAGGTTGATGGAAGACATACACTAATTCACTTAGAAATTGAAGGCGTAATCGACAATCTACTCTATACAGAACAGCATACTATGAGAGCTCGTATGTCAAACGGAGTGTGCCTAACTTGTACAAGACGTGCTGGAAATTATTTCGAAGCCACTGTACAACTCCGCTCAAGCGCACGCAGGTTATCCGAAGAAGAATTTCAAACACTGCGAGCCACGCTCGACACAGTTCTGGCAGAAATGCCCGATGACCCGATGTTCTTCATCACAAAGGAAGGACCTGTTACCGGAGGATATGATGTCGTTCTTGGCTCAAAAGCCCTAGCGAGAGCATGGGGTAGGCACCTAATCTCACAGCATGGTGGCCAAATTACCACAACCACCTCGGTAGTGGGGAGAAAAGACGGTGTAGACTTGACAAGGCTAACCCTTCTCTATCGAAAACCAGGCTATGAATTAGGTGATGTAGTTAGGTGGAGGGGGGGTCTTTGGAGGCCTTCTACATGGACCGGAGAAGGTGCAATTCTCGAGCGAGTTGAGAGACGTGAAAGAACAGGTGCGACTTGGAGAGATTTGGAAAATGCAAATGTCGTATCAAGACTAAGTGATTTCGTATATGCCGATTCGATAAATGAAGATGCATCTGTTGCTGAATTCTTAGACCCTAACGATTGGAAGATGACCGCTGTACGATTACCGTTCGAACATACGCCGGGTAGGAAGCTGTTGTTGGCAAGAATTGATGGTGAATGGATTTGTCTGCCCAGATTAGGGATGGACGGTGAGTGACATGGAAGAAGGAATGATTCGCTTGGCAACCGCCCTTGACAAGCAGGACATGATCGGTTTCACTCGTTCATTTGTCAGTGACCTTCGCAAAGGTAGAGAAGCCGTTAACAGAGATTTGCTGCCTTGGCTTGATGACCTCGACACCGGTTGGAGTGGAGTACTCTGCCTTGGAATGGGAGGTTCTGCAGCGGGGGGAGATTTTCTCTCAGTTTTGTGTGACGAAAGCGGTGCGGTTCCAGTGAGATGTCACAGAGGATATGACCTACCAAACTGGTGGACTCCGGACTGGTTAATCCTGGCAACATCATACTCGGGAAATACAGAGGAAACTCTAGAGGCTTGTCGCCAAGCACTGCAAAATGATGCCACCTTGGTCGTAGTTTCAAGCGGCGGTGAACTTGCAGGAATGTGCGAGTTATCGGATAGAGCATACCTAATCTCATGCCCATCAGGCCAGCCGCCTAGGTCCGCCTTTGGCCACATATTCTCAAGGCAATTATCACTACTTGTGGAAATTGGAATACTGCAGGCAGAAATCTCAGAACACGCACTGATGAGGCTACAATTAGCCGTGGAAGATAATGACATCATCACCCATCCTGAGGGCGATGTTGCTAGCCTTGCTCTAAACCTAATGCAAAACCCCATCGCAATACTAGGCCCTGATGAACTGATGCCAGCAGTTAACCGCTTCAAGAACCAGTTGAATGAGAATTCATCCAGATTTGCACGTATTGGAGCATTCCCTGAAATGAATCACAATGAGTCAGTGGCATGGGGAGGAGTTGGAGATGACCAAGACCCATCTGCTCCAGACCAAGCATTACTCCTCCTTTCATGGGATGGAATCCATCCTCGTGTACGTCACAGAATGGACTGGTTCGTATCCAATTGTCCAACCGAATTGGCTTGGAAAATTCATGGTGATGGAGAAACCTTGCTAGAATGCTTACTTCATCTTTGTATTATGACAGATTGGCTATCTATTGCTCTCGCTTTGCTACATGGAAAAGACCCATCAGCAATTGACCCGATTATTTCTCTAAAGGAATACTTGTCACAAATCGACTAGTATAGAGGACCAAGGACCATTCTTGGGTCTGGATACTTTTCGAGAGCCCACTCTCGGTCTTCTCTCGCTACGACTCCTGGCATATCATTTCCTTCCGGCTTTTCCCAAGACAATTGGAAGTGGAGGTGTGGCTCCCAGCCACCGTTGACGCTCTTGTCGCCAACGGTTGCAATAACTTGGCCTTCTTCTACAATCATACCTTCGTGAACCATGTCTAGAGATTCCATGGACAAATGACCGTAAAGAGCCCAAATTGGCTTTCCTTCGATTTCATACTCGACAATAATGGTCGGACCGTATGAGCCATCTTCAGCATTCACTCCTAGAGAGTGTACTACGCCTTTGTCGAATGAATGGATTGGCTCTCCAACTGGTGCTCCAATATCAATTCCAACGTGTAAATCTCTTTCTCCACCGAAGAGTTCGTGAGTATACATCCCCGGACGGACTTCGTCATAGCGACCAATTTGATACGGGAATGGGCAAACAAAATCGGGGTCTACTCCTCTTGTAAAGTCAAACACCCAATAATCCTCGGGAAGTAGAATGACTTCTGCCATGTCTTATCCCAAAAGGCGCTAATTCATCATCCTTCGCAAATAGGTTTGAAACCTAGATTAGAGAGCGAAAGACATGGCAATTGGTTTGGAAGTAGCAATACTTCCTGGCTTTGCTATCGCTCGCAGATTAGATTGTGATGGCGATTCGAAGAGACACCTGATGCTCAGTCCAGCGATTGGACTACTTGTTTGCTATGGACTTGCAGGATTTACTTCTATCTTCGAGATGACACTTTCAACATTGACTTACCTAATGATTATTGCAAACATTGTCGCAGTAATTGCGATTAGAGTTGAGCTAAATCCAATTCCGAAGACAGTCAGGATTGAAAGAAATCCATGGTTTTGGATCTTTACAATAATCGCCTGCTTCATCGCAATAACTCCACTAACTTACATGCGACCAATGGGTGTTGATTGGATAGGATTCGCTTCACTTGCCGACGCTGTATCAAGGAATGGCGGATTCATTTTGAGTGAACCATCGGTTGGCAAATGGCTCTACCCACCAGCATTCCCAACACTTGCTGCATGGCTACCTGGCTCATCGCTTGACGGAGTATTTTGGTTGGGAGTGTTGAGTTTCGTTGCTTTACTGCTAGGAATAGCTGCGGTTGGAGAAAAGATGGGTTGTGGCCATTGGACAATAATGGCGATGTTGCTTGCACCTGCTCTATTTGCAAAGAATTTGGATTCAGGGTATCCAACAGTTGCTAGTCAACTTGGTCTAGTGGTAATATTGCTGATGTTCGGAGAGAAACTGCGGTGGGAAATAGTTGCAATTACAACGGTTACTGTAGCAATGATTCATCCAACCGGACTGATTTATCTAACCACACTAATACTCTCGCAGTTGATTGTATCAAGGAGTGATTCATACAGCCTAACAGATTCGATTCAGTCGTTGATTTTAGGAGCATCAATAATCATCGTTTTAATCGCATTAGCTCCTGCATTTGACGGTACTGCTGTATTCGCAGAGTACGGTTGGCAGGGAGGTGACCCGATGCTGATGTATGCGGGGTTACTTCTTCCTCTTGGTCTGTGGGCAGCTTGGACATTGAGAGGTGACAAGAATGCGATGATTCTTACACTTTGGTTAGCGATGAATTGGGTCTTGTCCGGAGTACATATTTTCGACGGCCTGACCGGAGTTACCTTACTTTCAATGCTATCCTATGCACTATACTCAATGAGTATGCACGCATTCCACATACCGCTTGCAGCGTTGGTTGGAATGCGTCTTTCAAAACTCGAAGGTGGGATTTCATCAGATGGCGGCAGAGCGATTATGATTGCAACACTGCTTCTGTGCGGTATCGCTCATAGTGCTCTTTCAGAGTTATCAAAGCATGATGAATTACATGCAATTTCCGACGGCGATTCTGCCCTTATCGATGGACTAGAGCACTTGCCTGAGGGATCTATTGTATATGCTGAAAACGAACACTGGGGCCACATTTATTCAATCCCTGAGCACATTGGCATCACTACAGTTCCGACACTTGGGATTTTGAAACAAGAACATTCTATTCAAAACGCTGCTACAACTGCGATTGTTACAGACGATATTGAGAGATTGAAAAGCCTTGGAATCACTCATGCAATCGCATCTCCAAAAGGGGTGATGATGCAGTATATACAAGCCTCAACCCATTGGGAGAAAATGTGGTCTAGCGGCGCATCGACACTATATGTTCTCGAGGATGATATGATGATTTCAGACTTCATTGCAGTGGAGGGAGACAACATGCGCATCGACCCATGGTCGAGCCTTAGGGAAAGAGATCCATTCGACTTAGGCGATTACAGGTCCTACATCACAGAGGGCCGCCATACATTCGCAGTGAACGACAGCTTTGCTTACGAAGTTTGCATAATGACAGAATTTGTAGGCGAGGTATCTGCAACAATCAACTCCAGAGAAATTAGCGGTTCAGGATGGTACAATACCTGCGTATATGCAGGTGGTGGAGGATTTGAAATCGACATAACGAGCGAACCCGAATTTTGGATTAATCCGCTTGGGGCGTCCGGAAGAGGAGACATGCTTTTTGATGAAACCGGCATTCGCATTCACTGGATAGAAATCATCTATATCGCCTAAATTTAGGGAAAGACACTACAAGGACCACACGCTCGAAGGGGTGTGACAAATCTCTTCATCATGTTACCAACCCTTGATGAAGAGGGTGCATTGGAAGACATCTATCGTCGAATTCCGATTGAGGAACTAAAGCAAAAAGGATACACTACAAGGGTGGTTGTTGTTGATGGAGGTTCTAGTGACAATACTTTGGAGATAGCAGCCGAATTAGGATGTGAAGTCTTCGAGCAATGGGGAGAAGGTAAAGGTGCAGGAATGCGCCAAGGTTTCAAGAAATTCCTTGAAACTGGAGATGACGTTTTGGTAATGCTTGACTGCGATGGCACATACCATCCAGAGGAGATCACAAAAATGGTTGAATCAATACCAGAAGGCGGCATTGCCATTGGAGATAGACTGCATGGAGACCTCAAACCCGATGCGATGACGAGTACAAACTGGATTGGAAATCAATTGCTAACATGGTTGGCTGTGGCGCTGCACGGCAAGGCAATTAACGACTTATGTTCAGGATTTTGGGCTTTTTCAAGGGATTCACTGAAAAGATTACACCTCAATAGCATGCGTTTCGAAATAGAAGCTGAAATGTATACTTCGTGTGCATATTTGGATATCCCAATCACCCACGTACCCATCACTTACTCAAAGAGAGTAGGAGAAGCAAAACTCGGTTCTATCAAAGATGGTACTTCGATTGCAAGGAAACTCATCATAAGGAGAATCTTCCCCACACCACATGAGGAGCAATGACGAGCCGGTACAATGTTGCGATTCTAGGAGCGAGTGGCCTAGTTGGCCAACGGCTTCAGGAATTGCTCTATGACCACCCACTCTTCGAGGTCGTTGCAATCGCAGGTTCTCCCAATTCAGTGGGTCTGATGCATGAAGAAATCGAGTGGAGATTAGATTCAAGGCGTCCTAATTATGACATTCTAATTTGTTCAATGAGCGATATACCTGACGTCGATATCGCTTTTTCAGCACTTCCAAATAACGTTGCTGAAGTGGTTGAACCATCCTTAGTCGCTAGAGGAATCCACGTGTTTTCAAACGCTAGCGCATTTAGGAGAATCGCCGGAATCCCACTTGTAATTCCTGAAGTTAACCCAGAAGACATGCAGTCATACTATGGTCACGCTTGTGCAACAAACTGTACAGTTGTGCCTGTAGTCACACCAATAATCGGTTTGAAGTCACTCGGTTTGGTTTCTGTTACAATCCACACCAGACAAGCCCTATCAGGAGCGGGCTGGAGACTGCTATATGATGAAGATGCATTGGCTGGTAACGTCAATCCAATGATTCCGGGTGAAGAGGAGAAACTCATTGCTGAGTTGAAGTATTTACTAGGAATGGAAATACCGGTAATCGCATCATGCAACCGAGTTCCTGAAAGAGATGGCCACTTTGTTTCATGCGGTGTAGAGGTGGAAAAAGAAACCACTTTGGAAGAGGTTTTGGAGTTGATGAGAATTCCAACTCTAGACCTTCCTTCATCACCCGAGGAAGTGAACCACATTATCGAAGATTCACCGAACCGTGAAGACCACCTGTGGATAGGTAACGGGATGAGTACAACTGTAGGCAACATCAGAGTTGATGGTAACATAATCAGATTCGATGCATTATCTCATAACACGGTAAGAGGGGCTGCTGGTGGAGTGATTCTATTGGCTGAATTTGCTGTCAAAGAATCCTATATCACCAAATAGTCAACCTATAGTGGATGGGTTGGTGGTTGCATGGGCGTTACAGCAATGATTCCGGGTATGACCTTCCAGCAATTGAAGGATGAAGCCAACTCTCGTTGGAAGGAAATCTGGGATGGTAATGCTGCTAGGCTCGAGATAATGCTACTGTGCCCACGTAAAGAGAGAAAATTACTGGAACTACACGGGGACATGATAGACCATGGTCAACCTGTAATGGGAATTTTCCATCGACCAAGGGCAGAAGCGGAGTTGATTAGCGAACAGGGGTTTGACCCAAAATCTGCGTCATTCCAATTCGTAAATATTTCAAACGCAGACATGGGGCCTTGGATGCAGCAACTGGTTACGCAAGAAGGATGGTTGCGCAGCACTGTAGAAATCGCTCCGGTTCCTTTTACTCTAGATATTCCAAACCAAAGACCGTTTGAAAAGCACTCTATTCTTTGTTTTAGGCACCCGAGCCTGCCACCGCTTGAGAGGTACTTCTTGCCTTATCCAATCCACGCATTGGTCGGTAAGGCATTCGTATCACTGCCTCGCAGACAAGCAGCTGAGTTGGCGAGACAGCAGGCAGAGATTTTGGGAGTCGGTCTTGCAGAACCAGAACCAGAAATTGTCGAAGTTCCTGTTGTTGAAAATAAGCCCGAACCTGTGGTTGAAGAGGTGGATTCAACCAGTGAATTAGAAAGTGCATTCATCGCTGAAATGATACCTGAAGAAGCGGCACAAGTGGCTCTACCAACAACTCCAGAATCAGAATCCGTTGCTCTACCTGAAGTGAAGGAAGAAGCATCGGTTGCTCTACCTGATTCGGAAGAGACAGAACCACTATTGGCCCCACCTACTACTGATGATAGTGTACCACTACCGAGTGGTGAGCCAGAAATCGATGACATGCTTCCAATCGAAAGAGAATTCCGAAATCTGGTACAGGAATTATTGGATGCTGGAGTCGACCCGTCAGAAATGATGAGCGATGCTCGTTTGGAAGACATCAACGAGAGGGCTTTAGCGCAAAATTTCGAAACTTGGCCTGTGTTCATGCAAATGGTTAGTTGAATGCGAGGGTTCAAAGACAAGGTAGGAGTGGGAGAAACATGGCTTTCTGTGTTCAGTGCGGTCAAATGCAAAACGATGGCACAAGATTTTGCAGATTTTGTGGAGGCCAGCAACCTGGTGACCAGTTGATTGCAAGGCTCCGCATGGAAGCCGAATCGATCAGATTCCAAATGCAACAAATGCAGGCACAGCAAATGCAAGCCCAACAGATGCAGCGAGTCAACTACGGTCAACAGCAGAACCAACAACGTTGGTGATTGAATTGAAGCTTCGCCACTTGGCGATTTCTTTGTCCAAACTACCTAATCATCCATGCAATAGCGTGGAATTAGAGCAATACCAAACCGAGGGAAACCTCGCTGCACTTTGGTTAGCACAGATTGATGCTCATGATGGTCTTGAAGGAAAATCGGTTCTAGATTTAGGTGCCGGGAACGGCATCTTGGGTCACGGTGCACAACTGTTAGGGGCTGAGGTTACCTTCGTTGAATGCGATGAGGATGCTGCCGCCCTTTGTCAAGAACTCGGGCCTACCATTATCGGGAGAGTCGGAGAGATAGATTTGCCAAGCGTAGACATCGTGATTACCAACCCTCCTTGGGGAGTTCAAACCCGTGGTGCAGACCGTGCTTTCATAGATGCTGCGCTTGAATGTGCGCCGGTAGTTCACATGATGCACAGCGCCGCAGCCACTCATTTACCTGAAGGCGAAGTAATACTTGAAGGCGAATTTAGAATGCCTGCCACCTACCAACACCACAACTCCAGAATGGGGGCGACCGAGATCAAATGCTGGCGTTTCACCCGATGAGAGGGGTTCAAAAGCAAACAGCCCCCGCCTCAACCATCCCCTTCCCGTCACCCGTAGGGTGACTCCAACAAACATGAGCGTGAAAATATGGCGACAATCGTCACCCCCGGAACTGTAGTAGGAACTGCAGATAAGAACAGCCCAGGTAAGGGCACAGCAGAAGAAAACGGTAACCTAATCGCCCTACTGACAGGTGTTGTCAGTGAAATTGATGGCGTGATTAGCATCCACACACACAACGAAATGTTGCGTGTTCAAGTCGGAGATACCGTGATTGGAGAGGTCGTAAAACTCAACGAAAAATCTGGTGAAATCAGAATCATCAGCGTTGAAGGAAAAGCAAACCGCTCAGTAATGGCAGACCAAGAGTATGCCCAATTCCACGTGACCAAAATTAC
>JBMYVD010000010.1:0-46407 GCA_049606035.1 Candidatus Poseidoniaceae archaeon
CGACAACGAGCGGAATTTTATCCCCACTCCATTGACACCGAGCCCCTCTGGCCTCGTGTCCATACGCATCCCGAACCAGCGAAGTGGAACCCGAGGTTATGAACCCACCGTTTTCCCCTCCTATGGAGGGGCCAATATTCGAGGTGTCTCAAGATAGCCGAGTCAACTTTGCACTTCCCATAATTCTAGGCTTGGAATCAAGTTGTGCTAACAGAACAACTGGAGGATTTTCCTTCCTGATGAATAATGGCGAATCCCAAGCAACTTCAAGGCCCGAGTCAATTGATTCTACCCTTCCAACAACAAATTGGAGGTCCACGCTGGCGTGTACGACATCGCCAACTGCCAAGACTCTCTTTTGGAAAGGAGAAACACTCAGTTCGATTGAACTCTTTTCGTGTTTGTCAAGACATAGTGGAATCGAGATTCCCTTGTTCTTATCTTCGACCGCAGGGTGAGTTACTAGTGAGCCGCCTGTTAGATGATCTTCCTTTGTGTTCCGCAATGCAATTCCAACACGGTCTCCGGCGACCGCTTGCTCGACGTCATCGTCCATGACCTGTAAACTCTTGACGGTTCCAGGACCTTCTGCAGGGAGAAGATGCAATTCATCGTGAACAGAAACAGACCCTGATTGAACGTAACCAATCGCTACTAAACCAATTCCTTTGACATTGAAGTGTTGGTCTATCGGGACGACCAATGGCTCTTGCTTTGCAGACTCTAAATCTCCTGATATGTCATCCATTAAACCATACAATGCATCCCTTAATTCGATGCCGTCGGTGCTGCCCTGCTTCCAAGATGAAAGACCCGCTTGCGCAATAAATGCCTTTACTTGGTCTTCATCTATCCATTCACCCTGAGGTGGATTGATCACGAATATTCCTTTGCTGATACCTGCTGATGCAAATCCAACCAAAACCTCGCCAAATGTGGCATCAATTGCACTAACTTCGATTAGTCCGACTCTTGCAGCGCAAAGGGAATTGAAGAATGGACGAATTCTTTCGGGCATTTTTGCCGGTCTAATTATGGACAGAATCCTAGGACCGCCTGCGCTTGATTCCTTGTGCACGTATGTGTGGACATCTCTTTGGTCGGTTGCTTTGGCAATTGCTTTAGCCAAATCGTCGCTCCCAATCATAGCGATGTTCAGTACTGTCATGGTCGGGCCAGAAAGGGCACGTTCTTGAGCATAGTGCAATCAAGAAGTCTTCGTGATAGTTCTATACTCTAAAAGTCTAGATTCATATTCTTCAGCACTGAGTTTTCTTATTCTTTCAGTGCCAAAATTCTCGATAGTAAATGAAGCTGTGACAGTTGCATGTACAAGAGATTCTGCCAATTCCTCTCTGCTTACCTCTCCAGAATTTTTTGACAGATAGTGTGCCATAGTACCTGCAAAACTGTCGCCACACCCAGTGGGGTCAACCAAATTTGAGGTAGGGAATGAAGGCATTGAAATCATACCATCTGGATGAAATGCTATCACACCATTTTCCCCTTTCTTGACAACGAGAATGCCTCCATTTTTCATTTCCAAAACAGATTTTGCTGCCACGATTAAGTTCTCTTCATCAGCCAACATCCGCACTTCTCCGTCATTTAGAATCAAAATGTCAACTTTTTTCATTACATCTATGAGTTCTTCATTTGCAATTTCAATCCACAAATTCATCGAATCAAGGAGTGAAACTCTACTAACCTCGGTCTGAGATAGCACTGAAGATTGAAGTGCGGGGTGCAGATTTGCACACATCAAAACCTTCGTTTTCTTGAGTGATTCGGGAACTTTAGGTTGGAAATTCTCGAAAACATTGAGGTGGGTTTCGTGAGTAACCGCCTCAGCCATAGAACCATGGTAAGAACCCTTCCAGCGGAATGTTTCACCTTCATTCACCTCGATACCTGAGATGTCCAATCCCGCTTTCTTGTACCATTCCAAGTGTTCGGATTGGAAATCTTGCCCAATAACTCCGACAATTCCTACACCATTTCCAGCATTCAAATTGTTGTGAAATGCTGCTGAAAATCCACCATAAGAAGCCGAGCCCCCCAACTCGTTTTCTACCGAACCAGCAGGTGTTTCAAGGCTATCGTAGGCGAGGCTGCCGACTATCAGTACGTCCATTCGAATCATCCCAGAAGTTCTTGATGCTCGTCGATATATGCGATTGTAATATCGCCAGCAAGGAAATCTTTCTCATCCATTATTCTTCTATGCAGAGGAATCAAATGGTCTACACCAGTAATGAGTGTTTCATCTAATGCAGTACGCATCCTGCGAACGGCCGAATCTCTGTCTGGCCCCCATGTCAGCAGTTTAGCGAGTAGACTGTCAAAACATCCCGGCATCTCGTAACCGGGATGTGCGTGTGTATCACATCGAATACCGAATCCTGATGGGAAGTGGCATTCCCAAAGCCTTCCTGGAGAAGGAACAAAGTTTGTCGTATCCTCTGCGTTCAACCTACATTGAATTGCGTGACCTCTAATCTTGATGTCATCTTGAGTTAGTGGAAGGCTCTCACCTTGTGCTACTCTAATTCCCAGTTCGACAAGGTTGTAGCCTGTAATCAGTTCAGTAACTGTATGTTCGACTTGTACACGTGGGTTGACTTCTAGGAAGTAGAAGTCGCCATTCTTATCTCTCAAGAACTCAAATGTTGCTAGACCTTTGTAGCCTACTGATTCTGCTCCAGCACAAACCAAGGCACCAACTTCTGCTCTTTTCTCGTCGCTCAACCAAGGTCCTTCTTCGATCAATTTTTGATGGCGGCGTTGAATCGAACAGAATCTTTCGCCGAAGTGGATTGCTTTTTCACCATCAGCCAATACTTGGAATTCAACGTGCTGCGCTCCTTCAATATATTTCTCAACGAAAACTCTGTCATCGCCGAATGCTGATTTTGCCCTGCCTTGGCAGAGTTTGAGTGCCCCTTCGAATTCGTCTGCAGCGTGTACAATCTGCATTCCAATTCCTCCTCCTCCAGCTGCAGCCTTGATAATTACTGGATAGCCGATTTCATCTGCCAACTCACTTGCAACCTTTGCAGATGAAATCGGTTCACTACTCCCTTTAGCGGTAGGTAGACCTGCTGCTTCCATAGCTGCTCTGGCTTCTATTTTGTCACCAAGTAGAGTGATTACACCGGATGCCGGACCAATGAATGTTATTCCTTCTTCTTCGAGCCTCTTTACGAAATGTGCGTTCTCTGCCAAGAAACCGTAACCGGGGTGAACTGCATCACATTCTAGGTCTTTAGCAGCCTGGACTACTGCTTCGATGTCGAGATATGAATCAAGTGGGTTTGCTCTCATTATTGGGTATGCAACGTCAGCCAGTCTAACTGGAAGTGATAGCCTGTCTTCTCTGCCGTGAATAATTGCAGCCTCAATCCCCATGTCTCTGAGGGTTCTCAGAATTCTCAATGCGATTTCTCCACGGTTTGCAATCAGCACGCGCTTGAATCCCATGTTTATGTCCAAACCAAACTAATCTATGATGAAAGCGGTCAGAAATAATCGAAACATGTCGATTAATTCCAGCTAAATCCGATGCTGAAATGTCCAAGAATCAGTATACGTCACGCAGGTAACGCTTCTGTTCCTTCATCATCGTCTTCTCGATGAAGTGTGTTGCGTCTTCCTCGGACATTCCACCGTGCTCCATTGCGATTTCAATGAGTGCTCTGTGAACGTCTTTTGCCATGTATTGCTTATCGCCACAGATGTAGAAGTATGCGCCTCTCTCGAACCACTCCCACACTTCTGCTCCGTGCTCCTTTAGCCTGTGTTGAACGTAGATTTTCTCCTCCTGGTCACGGGACCATGCTGTTGTAAATCTGTACATGTGTCCTTCATCTAACCAAGATTCGATTTCATCTTTGTAATAGAATTCTGTCTTCGAGGACTGGTCTCCGAAGAAGAGCCAGTTCTTTCCTGAACCGCCATCATGGACCCTTTGTTCCATGAATGCACGGAATGGTGCAATACCAGTTCCCGGACCTACCATGATTATGTCAACCGACTTGTCTTCTGGTAGTACGAAGGATTTGGTCGGAGACATGAATACTCCAACGTCTGTCTTGTTCACTTCAACCTCATCTGCCATGTAAATGGTACAAAGGCCACCTCTGTCCCTACCGTGGTGAGAATATCTGACGATTCCAACTGTCAACTCAACAAATCCCGGGTGTGCGTCGTGACTGCTAGCGATTGAATACAATCTTGGCTTTAGTTTGTCAATCACTTCTATGAATTCTTCTGGAGTGTAACTTACTTCGAAATCTCTCAAAACATCGATGTAATCCCTTGACCAGATGTAGTCTTCCATCGCATCTGCATCAGTGGTTAAGTGTTCGACTCTGCCAACAGGGTCGTCCCCGGGAATAGAGGGTAGTAGTTCTGTACCCATCTCTGAGTCGCCGCCCATCCAACCAGCACCTTGGCCTGCAACTGATTCTCTGTATCTATCAATCATCTTTACAGTGATTCTCATACCGTTCGAACTGACTTTCTCGGTTAATGAATTGACAAATTTCTTGTTAACTCTGTGAATTTCGAAATCCTTCTTCAGAGCCTCCCAAAGGGTTCTTTCACCATTGTGAGTTGTTACAATATGGTCTTGGTCCCAACCTGCAGTTTCGATTAGCAAATCAACAGTGTTTGCCGGGTTTTCAGCAAGTACTCCAAGTGCGTCGCCGACTTTGTAGTCAAGACCGGAGTCACCTAGGTCAAAAACGACATGGCGTGTCTCTTTACGAGACCCTTCGCCGTTCAAGACGTAGCATTCAGTAATCTTAGTCATGTAAGGATTCTTTGCGCTCCAGTTAGACATTGAGGTCACCAGACAAAATCGCCCACCGGAAACGAATAGATGAATGTTAGGTGCGATGGTGTCTTAGAGTGGAAGCGCTTGCACTCATCAATGGTCGAGGTCAGTTTGCTCGGAAGCGGCAATGCATTCCTGCCGTCTGGTAGATTGCACTCGTTCTTGATGATCGACAAACACATCATTGTCGACTGTCCTCCAACCGCTCTAGCTTCTTTGCGAAAGGCGAAAATAAGCCCTGCGGATATTGATACTATCCTAATCACTCACGTTCACGGAGACCACGTCTTTGGATTTCCGTTTTTCCTACTTGAGAGAAAATACATCTCTGACAGAGAGGGTGTCAAGCCGCTAACGGTTGCCGGGTCAAAGATGGTCAAGGATAGACTTGCGGAATTGTGCAAACTCGCATATCCTGGCTCGTTAGATGAGTTGCTTGAACAAATAAATTGGGTCGATACTCCCACAATAGACGGTTGGGAAATGGAGAGATTCGAGGTATTCCATGAGCCAAGTGTAGAACCCCATGGCTGGATGTTGACCAGTGATGAAGGATGGTCAATGCTGCATTCAGGTGACTCGGGACCCTGTGAGGAATTGTGGAATCGGATAGAGAAATGCAAATTTGCTGTTGTTGAAATGGGAGTTCCTGAGTGGGTGAATACCGACGAGCACCACAAACCAAGCGATATTCAAAGGCTTGCTGAGACTTGCAAAGATACAACACTCGTTCTAACGCACACATACATCGATTCTGATTATCTGATTTTGACCAAGGATTTCCCTGAACTACCGGAAAATGTGATCCATGGCGAAGATGGTATGATTTTCAATATAGATGGAAACGGGGATTTGTGTTAAATTATCTCTCTGTAATTTATCATCGGCTTACGAGTAAAATTCAACAGATTGTGAATTCCGTCAGGATTTGGAATCAAAGAAAATTTTTCGATTGGAACAGGATGGGATAAGGTCGAAAAATTTGGAGTTTCAAAAACAGAATTCAAGCCAATATTTTCGTCGGCGGGAAAAAAATTCAATCCGGGAAAATTTGCAAAAAGTAAATCTTATTGTGTTAATTTATTAATGAAATGTATGAAAAAGCGACCCCCTTTTTATACCCCCAATTGGAATGCTAGATTTGGTCAAATCACTGTCTCGTTAGAGGGGCTCGGGATTAGCCTTATATGGTGGACTCGGACTCGCCGGAGGCATCACGCACTGTGTTATACGAGGCTGGAACAAGTAGTGGAAAAAAACGAGGTGAGACTTTTTGACGAGAAATATTTTCGACGGCATTCTGAACCAGAAAACTCTGTTCGTCGAAAAGGAAGTTCTGCGTCATACTTACCAACCAGAAACACTCCCGCACCGTGATTACGAGCGTGACCAATTATCGTTCAATTTGGTTGAAGCCTTGAAGGGTCACATTCCTTCAAACATGATTCTCTACGGAGTTACCGGAGCAGGAAAAACTGCAGTTACTAGATACGTCTGTGACCAACTACAAGCCAAAGGTGAATCAATAGGAAGAATGGTTCATCCCGTCCTAGTTAACTGCAGACAGATTGACACTCAGTATCGAGTTCTATCTCACCTAGGTAATGCATTACTCGAAGATTACGAGAGGGATGAAATCCCCTTCACAGGTTGGCCAACAGACAGAGTATTCTCTGAAGTCGTGAGAAGAATGAATCACAGAGGTGGAGTTTACGTTATCGTGCTCGACGAAATCGATCACCTAGTAAAGAAGGCTGGAGACGACCTTCTTTACAATCTAACCAATCTAAACGCAGAGTTGAAAGATGCAAGAGCATGTGTAATCGGAATTTCCAACGACTTGAAGTTCACAGATTTCCTTGACCCGAGAGTAAGAAGCAGGCTCGGTCAGCAAGACATCGTTTTCAACCCCTACAATGCTGAGCAGCTCCAGGATATTCTACGCTCCAGAGCGGAAGTTGGGATAAACAAAGATGCAATCGGAGCAGGTGTAATTGAATTGTGCGCTGCATTAGCTGCCCAAGAACACGGTGATGCTCGCTGCGCTCTTGACTTACTAAGAGTCTCAACCGAAAAGGCTGAACAAGAAGGTCTTGACATCGTTGAACAAAATCATGTCAGAATCGCACAAGCACAGATTGAATCTGACCAAGTTACTCCAGTCATTCGCACACTACCAACTCAACAAAAACTCGTACTTGCTGCAGTATTGATCAACGAGAACAATGGTTTGCGAAATATGCAAACCGGTGAAGTGTACCATATCTACAAGCAGGCATGCACAAACATCGGGCAACAATTCCTTACATCAAGAAGAATATCTGGAATTATTTCCAACCTAGATATGCTTGGATTAGTTACTGCAAAGACAATTTCAAGAGGAAGATATGGAAGAAGTAAGGAGATTAACTCTTGCATCCCAACAAACATCAATCCTTCCGACGTTATGGCAAAAGCAGAACCAGCACTGAGCGAGGTTTTCCAAGCAAAATACCGCCATCAATCTAGACTTTGAGAAGCAACCCGTCTAATCTTGGCTATGCCAAGACTCTTAAACGCGACTTAGGTCGAACGGCGCATGAGCGACAACGGAGATAATGCACAGGGCAATCTGGGCACAATTCTGTTTAGTCCATCCAACACACTTGCAACTTGGTATTTTTGGATTGGATTACTAGGTCTATTACTAGCAGTTCTCAACCTAATGGGAATGGTTCATCCTACATACAGAGTTTCTTGGGGTGGAATGCTAACCTTCGAGTACATGAATGATGCATTTGGCGACAAGGATACAGCCCCTGCTTTTGTACCTGGGGATGCAGTATTCATGGCGTTCTTTGGTGGAATGACGTTCTTGGGAGCACGCTCACTAATTGGTGAAGATAGCCCAGGAGAATGGTTCTACAACATGGTAACAAACGATTGGTACAATGACCTATTGGACGTTGAGTCTGGATGGAACTTGGTGCTTGGAACATGGTTCATGCTAGCAAGTATGGTGTTCTACTTCTATTGGGGAATCATGTACATGACATGGATTGACCCAGGTGTATATTCAATAGCAATCGCTCTTATGGGAGCAGGTATTGTAATGAGAATGCTGTCCTCGGTTGAACACGAAGAGTGATTCAGTGACCGTTTCTGCGCAATAACGCATCGAGATAACCCAATATGATTCCCTGCCAAAGTGCTAGGGACCACGATAACAAAACCATGTTAGAGTATAGTCCCTTCTTTGGCAGATCGCTTCTTAGGAAGGAAAGCAGCCAGTATAGTGGTGCTGCAGCAATTAAGAGAACCTCTCTAGTCAATGAGTAATACATCGATTCAAGATTTACAGATTCATATGAAAATAATATGTTCACATATTGGTACATGGCAAAACCAAGCAGAGTTAGTAATGGTGTCATCCACAGAACTACCCAGGATGAACCAATAAAATCGTGACCACTTCTCAAGACTTTGTACCTTCGGTGTATCCTTACGTGAGCCCTTGCATCACGCTTACGCTTCCCCAGAAATCTTTTGAGTCCTGTTTCCGGTACGTGATTAACAACAGCGTAAGGAGTATACACAATCACTCCACCATCCTGTATTAGTTTCAATGAAACCTCCATGTCTTCAGCATGGTACCAAAACGGGTCGAAGCCGCCTATAGCTAGAAGACTGTCCCGCCTGAACATCGAGCAAGGACCGTTTGCTAAGTTAGTTCTTCTAGGCCTTGACCGATATTTAGACTCAATTTCAATTGACCTAATTCGAGAAATCACGTCATCTGCTCGTCCGAAAACGGTTCTTCCAGTGACTGCAACTACGTTTTCCTCTTCACCAGATTTTGAAGACTCGAGCAATCTCTGAATCCAATCTGCTTCAGGACGCACATCGATGTCTGTAATTGCAAACCATTCTCCTCTAGATCGCTCTAGTGCAGCCATACGTCCAGCAGACAAACCAAGTTTGTCTTGAGAAATCGTAGTTACCAACTCGTGCTTAGACCACTTTTCAACAGCATCTCTTCCGCCATCTGATGAACCATCGTCAACAAGAATAATTTCGATTGGTGAATGGGTTTGTGCTACCAATGATTCCATACATCCATCAATCCAATCGACACCGTCTCTTACACAAACCGCTATCGAGACAAGTGTCAATCTCTCACCTCGAATTTGGAAAGAAGTGTTCTGCATTGTTCCTTGGATTCCAAAGTCGTTATTCTCAAAACAACTCCTTTGTTTGGCTGTCCATAAACCACATTTGTTCCAAGTGGAGCGAGTAAGTGTATAACGATAGGAGCTAGGTCTTCTTCGCCTTCTACTTCGATACATGTAGTTTGGTCGTTGTGAAGTGCGGCTGCAACGGCCTTGAATAAAGACGGAGTGATTTGGCCTGCTGGGTTATTTGCTTCGAGCCTGATGTCGAACTTACTAATGTCAACTTTCTGGTCAAGTTCCACACGTTTTGTCATACCATCGATAATTGCAATATCGGCAACAACACCCATTTCCAAAAGAGTTGCAGCACATACATCACCTACTGCAATTATGCTGCCCGGTGCTAAGTTTTCCATTGCAGAGGACATTGCGACTTCAGGAGAATCTTCAGGACCTGTGAATAACTCTCCATTAGGTTTTTTCAGTTCCTCATCCAGTCCAAAATGAAAGTGATGGGTTTGATTTTTCTGATTCTCATGCACCCATAATTTACCATCACAGTCGATCAATCCCGCTCTAATTCTTGAACTAGAAATTATTCCTCCCGCTTCGTCGAGGCTGTGTTGAACCTCAATTATTTCAAGAGGCAGTAATCCGTTTTTCAATCGCATTTCGTTAATGCTCTGACAATTGCTTAATGTCTCTGGAGTACATACTATGCTATCACAATCTTTTCGAAATGGTGCAGGGCCATAACTGTCCTCTAATTCATGAGTGGTTATTCTTTCATCCGACCAAGCAATTATTGCCTCACGTCTATCTTCAAAACTTTGTAAAATCGGAGATTTAGCCGCTGACATCTCGTCATTTGTAATCCAGACCTCTACTAATTCTGCTGCCTCAAGTGCTGACTCGAGAAGTGCTTTGTGCCCTTGGTGGAACCTATCGAAGGTGCCGCCAACCAAGCAGCGCTCCAACTTCGGCATAGCAACTACTGTATTTGGATGGCTATTCAATGAATCGCAAGAAAGAGTGTGCCCCAACCCGTAACAGCCCCTGTCATCGTCTCCTCGGGAGCTTGACCCAGGGTCAGGGCGTCTGTGCAGCCGGTTGGTTGTCTCACTCTCATTCTCTCGTCCAGCGAGGACCCATTACCGACCACATAGTCCATCGGTTTGCATCAGAGGTCATTCCCGAAAGTCACCCTGGTCTTCGTCGATGGCACATGACCGCAGTCATTGGTATCACAGTTCATCGAGCAGCACGCTCTCCGTGCGATGTTGCATGTGCGGTCAAATGATTCTCAGATGCTCATTGTTGTTGAAAGCGTCGGTGCAATTCGATGTGAATGTCCAAATCATGTTTTGTTTCCAAAGGCACCATAGGAACTGAATCTTTGAACAGCCATCCCGCGAATGGATGAGTTATCCCTAATGATGGATTGACACCCTGCTCTTTAGCAGTGATGCCCATCAGTGAATCAATTAGGTAATCCTTACCAACACCATCCGGCATATGGTGGACGAGTGCGAGGTCCTCGGAGGAGATATCCTTCTTGCTAAGTAAAACTGGCCATGGAATTTTAAGAGACGAAAGTGCTGTTCTGCCGATAGAGGAAGCCAAACAGTTCAAGAGCCAAGATTCAGATTTATGCTGCCAAAGCGAATAATGTACATCTTCCATTACTGCAAGCATTTGCGTTCTGTCTACAACATTATCATCTAGCAATGACTTGTGTTGTTTACAAGCTGATGCTATTTTGGCAATTTCCCGCTCTCCCCAATTTTTCCTAATCACCTCACTGGCTCTCAGTGGTTGCTCAAGCCAGGTGTCAATAACATCGGGCAAGTCTTCAATCCACTCACGACTAAGAAGAATTGCTGTTGCTACAGAAGGCTTGTTTGTAATTCTAGCAATATTTGACAAGGGGTGCTCTCTTAATCTGTCAATAAGAATCGACAATGCTGTATCATCATACATTGCTAGACTGGAGAGGTCTTCATCTGCAAATGTGGTCAAATCAGCCAAAGCCGCCCAAATTGGATCGATCGAATCTCCAACTCTTCTCCACCGCGAAGGTTGAGACTGTTTGGTTGTTGCTATCCAAGATGCGAGAGGATATTCGCGCTCATGCCTGTCTGCCCATACATCATCGCCTTCAATTAATTGGCACGCTAACCAGATTGCTTCTCTCGAATTCTCTGCATTTTTTACACTGGTTAAACTACCACGAATTAATTCAACAGGGGTTTCTGGAGCCTGCCAATTCGTAGGCATCATCGAATCACGGGAAACTGTGATTGGAATATTGATTCGGCCGGGAATTTCGAGATTGAATTTTCCGGGTGAATCACTTGAGGTCAACTTCAATGGAATTTCTAAACTAATTTCATTGCTGATTATGACCCTGCATCTATTGTCTGCACCAAGCCTATCCAAAGCTTCGACATACTTCCATCTCCAATCCAATATAATCGGCGCTTCTATCTCTTCAATAGCAAACAACAAACATGCTTCACCCGCTCTTTGTGAAAGATGTCTCGTATCAATCACCGAACCTGTTTCATTCCCCCATTCTCTACCCGGAAAATCATTCAAAACCCTTCGCGTTAGCGCATTGCTTGACCTCGAATTAATGTCTTCAAGCAATCGTGAGAATTTCATATCCAAAGACGAACTAGAAAGTCTTGGATGAATTATTGAAAGCCAATATTTCAAAATGGCAAATGGCAGAGGTTTACTTTGAATCCCAATCAAGTTACCATCGATGATTGAAATCGCATTCTCAGACATGTTTGTAGCAACTATCGACCTGTCCAAACTGCGGCCCATAACTGCTTGAATTGCACCACGTGGTTTTACTGGAGGTCCTGAATTACCCGCCCTACCAATTACGTAATCTCCATCTTGGAGGATTTGTGGTAATTCCGGCCAAAATCCAGAAGGCAATGGTGAGAACCAACTTCCCACGCTCACCGGCCAAGGATTTGCTTCATCCAGTAACCTAGCACGGACTAAGCCCATTACCTTCGGTCTCTCCATCCATGCTGTGAGCGTGGTGGGACTAGATTGAGTTGGGGCAGATGTTCTTCTGAGTGTTTCAATATCCCACCATACCGGCCCATCTTCTCTTTGAACGGCCCATCGCCACCTTTCAGACTCCCCTTCATTTCCATTGGAATTTAGGAGTACTCCGCTAGCTTCATCCATTGGCCGATCTGGTATACCTAAGAGTGGCCCTGCTGGCTGAGATGCGTAACCAAGTAACATCATTGGACCATCTCTTGCAAGTACGATTCCTGCAGCCCCTGGAGGGGGTGGCCATTGTACTAATTCTTTCATTCTAGCAAGTCCATCGGACTCCAATCTAGCTAGACCTTGAGACGATAAACGATATCTCGAGCCACGGATATTTGTTTCATCTCTTACTACGTCACCCGATTCTCTTAATTTCTTCAAGGCTGCTGAAGCGTGAGGAACTCTGATTTTCAATGCGGCAGAAACCTCAGTTACCGTTCCCCCGCCATCCGCCAACCAATCCAAAACTCTGCGCTGGTGCGTGGAACGTATACGGTTAGTTCGTACCATTGTCACCAAAATACTCCAAACATGGCGGCAATATCAACATTTTCACTTACAAAGTAATAATTAGTTACATTTTGTTACACATTTCCACTGGAGAATGGTTTTTTTGAACTCGGTTTAACAACAAAACCACTTTTTTACCAAATTTTCACGGTAGTTAGTGTAACTTCAACAGCGATGTTGGAGGAACGGTTATATGGGCTGCTTCGCTCCTCTTGTACAACGGCCCAAACCTTTGAGGTAAATGGCCGCATGACAAGGAGGAGAATGCAAATGAAAACAGTAAGAATACGTGAGAAAATCAAGAAGTTCCTGGGCGACCGCCCGCGCAACACAGCTGAAATATTGGAGCACATTAACAGCACCATGAGACACGGCACTACTAGTCAGCAACTCGGGAACGTCCTATCAAAAGACAAGGATATTGTCAAGGTTGGATATATCAAGCGCTCCGGCATTCTCTCTGGCGGATACGACATTTGCGAATGGGCCACAAGAACATGGGTCTCTGACAACTGCCCAGGTTGGGAAGAAGGACAGCCTCTAATCATCGATTCTGAAGGCAACGTCCAGACCAACGACCTGATCAGAAGAAACTGATTAACATGCTCTGGGTTAAGCGGTTGACGGATGCTACCGTCTGCATGTTCTGTGGCGGCCTCGTAGTAGGTAGCCTTTGCACAGAGTGTGGAATGGTACAGTAAACTTGGTCCAAACTAAATTTTCCACTTCTTTGTTCAATGCGTAACGCACATCGATTTTCATTACCAATTTAGTCCTTAAGACGTAAATTACTATTCTGTTCGACGACAGAATCACTGACCATTGTAAATTGCCAGTGCCTCTTCAAGCCCTGCGCCATCACAGATGACGGCCTTACAAGCTGCAGTCATTCTAACGGCTTCCTCTGTGGTCTTTTGGTGAATGTTTCTCCCAGTTGCAGCACCTCTGCATCCGGAGATTTGCATTTGGTCAACCAAGCGACCCAAGAATTCCGCAGGAGGAAGTGAACCACCGCCTGAGCAGATTATTCCACAGCGACCTGCCGCTTCTGCCGCAATTCCAAGGCTTTCAGGTTGAGTCATACCTTCGAATGCTCTTGGGTAGTTGACCTTAGCAAAGTCTGCGCCAATACATGCCGCAACGCCAGCAGCACCTGAGATTAATTGCGGGTCCTTTTCATCAGAAACCGCTTGGCCTCTTGGGTACATCCAGACAACTGCAATCATTCCAAGTTCGTGTGCTTGTCGAATGAAAGTGCAGGCTTCAGTAAGCATGTCATGCTCATACTCTGAACCAATGTATACCGTGTATCCAATTCCTACTACGTTAATTCCGTTGTGAAGCAGAGCCGAAACATCATCTAAATCCCACAATGCTTGAGATACTGGATCTCTTTGTGATGTCTTTACCATGTGCGACTTGGAATTTAGCTTTACCAAATATGGAATGTCTGGGTAGTCTCTAGCATATTGCGCTATGAGACCAAGTTGGCCTGCTAGTACACCGATTGTTCCTTCTTCATGAGCCCTAGCTCCGATTTCGAAAAGGTGGGCAGGGTCATTTGATGATAGAGGGATTTCGTTTCCTCCATCGTAGAAGTCATCATTCAAGTGCTCAATTTTTTGGTCACAGGCAAACAAATTCATCTTGCCTGTTCCGCAAGTTGCTGCATCCATATTGTCGATGAAAGTCTCGATAAGTTCGTCAGGAACGTCTGCTGGGACAGGATATTTGGTCGCCATTAAATCGTCCACTTTCCTTTAGGACTTCAAAACATCGTTCGTAATCAAGGCCAAAACACTCAGTTTTGCAAAAACTGAGTGAATATGATCTGTAAATTGCGAGTTCACTGGCCTTCGAATGAAGGTACTCTCTTCTCGACATATGCTGCGATTCCTTCCTTGGCATCGCTGCTGCCGAATAGAGCAGCCTGAAGTTCACGCTCGAGAGCCAAGTGGTACTCGAATGGAATCTCAGGTCCAGTCTGGCAAGAACGCTTGATGTTTCCAACAGCCTTTGTTGCCTTGTTTGGTAGTGTGAATTGGCTAGCCCAATCTAGAACGTCACGGCGGAAGTCATCAGCGTCTCCTTCCCAAATGTGGTTGATTAGGTTGCAATCTAGTGCATCTTCGAATGACATCAATTCACCAGTGACCATCATCTCAAGCGCCTTAGCCTTTCCAATTAGGCGAGTTAGGCGAGCTGTTCCACCAGTACCTGCAAGAACACCTAGGTTGATTTCTGGAAGACCGACTTTTCCGGAGTTCTTTCTTGCGATTCTAATGTCTGCAGCCATTGCGATTTCTAGACCGCCACCAACAGCGTGTCCGTTCATTGCACAAATTACCAATTTGGTAGTTTGTTCAAAGCGAGATAGTGTCTCGTTAGCGTGAAGACAGAAGTTGTACTTGAATCCAGGAGAAACGCTGTTCAACATCTGAATGGATGCACCAGCAGAGAAGAACTTGGAACCGTGACCTGTGATTACGATTACAGTTACATCATCATCGAAACGTGCCTTGATAATTGCAGAATCGATATCTCTCATCATTTCGTGAGTGTAGGTGTTTGGACCCATTGCGTCTCCTTCCAGAGGCGCACCTGCTGAGTCTGAAGCTAGTTCAATGACTGCGATACCATTGTCTGTGGTTCCGTAGTTGACTAGACGGTTTGGCATTGGTTCTAATTTGAGTCCGTATAGGTCGCTCATGTATCACTCCAAACGGGTCCGCTTAATGAGTCAATCGCTGCTCTCACTGAACGAAGTCTTTCCACCCGAGCGACGAATTTTGTCCCACCTATCCGCAACAGATTTCGCTTCATCAGACATTTCCCAGAGATCCCTTTTTTTCGCCTTTCTGAATGGAAGACGTCTAACTCCTCTGCCCATCGCCTTGGGGTCTGATTTTAGCATGAATGGATTGACAAGTATGTACAATAGTGATTTGTACCACTTGGGGCGGAATAATTTGCCAATCCAAACTAGGCCATCATTACGCTTCTTTTGGTCCTTCATCCATGCTTTGCACATGTACTTGAAAGTACGATCTCCTACTCTATTCATCAAAAATCGATTAGCAACAGAGGTTTTCACATACGGCATCAATTGCTTTCGGACTTCGGTTTCATAATTGCAGTTTCCAAGAATATCTTGCGCTGCAAGATATCCAGACCAAACCGCCATCCTCATTCCGAAGCCCCACATGAAGTCCTGCAGGCCACCTGACTCACCGACGTAATATCTTCCGTCTTGGAAGTAATTCTTGTTAATTGTAAAGTCACCTTTACCGCCCACTCTCTTGATAGGCTCCATATCGATGTCCGGATAGTGTTTCTGATACCAAGCAATCGTCTCATTTAGGAACCTATCTGTTCCTCTTTGCTTCCTCCACAAACAGGTGCAAATCAAGCCGACTCCATCGATGATAATCAGGTATGAATACGAGCCAGGAGCCAATTTATCATTCATTTGAAAGGCGATGTGATTTGGATGATCGGTCTTGAATATTTCACCATAAGCAACTGCACTCGTACCCTTAGGACCGCAAGCGATAATCTGACAGTCCTCTTCCTTGACTTTGCTCTTGTAGTGAAGATTTGCGCCGGCTGCAATAGCCATTCGCTTGAAACCTTGGTCGATTGTGTGTTCAGAAGTTCCTCTCTCTACAATTCGGTAAGCGACCTTCGGAGAGTAGGTTTTGCTGATTTCATCATCCGGGTGAATTAGGTCTACTTCTTTGAATTCTGTGGCTTTGAACTCGCTTGGGTCGTAACCCCATTCTGCTAATTGGTCAAAAAAATCCGCATCCATAGACCAGTTTTCCAATGCTTGGAAATCTCCATCAAAACGTTGGCCGGAGTCTTCTCGAACATCGTGGACATGGACTTCTATACCTGCTTTAGCAAGGGTAGTTGCAGCAGCCAAGCCAGACAAACCCGCGCCCATGATATGGATGGGGTCTGCCTGTGCCATGACACCCCATGAGTGTGGATGGTTTCAAGGATGCGGCGCACCTCGCATCAACATGCAGGAGCATATCTTCATCCAAGAGGCTCCTGAATCATTAGACGTGGACAAACTCAGAAGCATGTTGCATACAGAGGGCTGTGGTGCAATTGTTTCCTTCATCGGGATTACAAGAGGGATGGATGAGGGAGAAGAAGTTCTACGTTTGGAATTCGATGCATGGCAAGAAAAGTTGTCAGAAACATTGTATGGTTTAGCAAAAGATGCAATGTCAAAGTTCAGCTTACATTCCATAGCCATGGCTCATCGCACAGGTTCGGTAGGCCCTGGTGAAAACATAGTTGCAATTAATGTTGCTAGCCCGCACAGGAAGGAAGCCTTCGAAGGATGCTCATGGTTGATTGATGAGTTGAAAAGGCAAGCACCATTATGGAAGAAAGAAGTCAAACCGAGTGGTGAAACTTGGAAAGCAGGATTGGGGTGATTAAATGGAAAAAAGCATACAGGGAGTTGTAGACATATCGGCTAAACCAGTCGTACAAAGAAGAGCAATCGCAACAGGCTTGGTGCACTTATCTGAATCCTCAAAGGATGCGATAATAACCGGCTCAATAAAGAAAGGTGATGTTCTGGAAGCATCTACGATCGCTGCAATTCAAGCGGTTAAGGAAACACCTAGAATCATACCTCATTGTCATCCAATCCCTCTCGAAGGCTGTAAGGTCGAATGGTCATGGGAAGGAAATTCGCTAAGATGTACTGTTGAAGTAAATGCCCACTACAAAACGGGGATAGAAATGGAAGCACTAACCGGAGTATCAGCAGGCCTGCTGTGCGCTCTTGACATGGTTAAATCATTAGAAAAAGACTCCAACGGCCAATATCCTGAAACCAAAATCACAGACATAGTTGTCTTGGAAAAACACAAGGCGGATTAAGCGCTTTATTGATGGAGGAGTTACTTATCGCAGACAACATGGCGAGAACCGCTGACCTAGCACATCACTTTTTGGAAGCGGTAGACCAAGCGGCAATTGCAAGTGCTGCATGGCGCGGTTTGGGCGATAAAAACGCTGCAGATGCCGCCGCTGTTGAAGCAATGCGAAAAACATTCGACAAAGTGCCATTTGATGGCAGAGTTGCAATCGGCGAAGGAGAAAGAGACGATGCTCCTATGCTATTCATAGGAGAGGAACTTGGAAACCAAATCGGTGTCGAGGGAGCACTCCAAATCGACATAGCGGTAGACCCGCTTGAATGTACAAACAATTGTGCAGATAATACTCCAAACTCGATCGCTGTTCTTGCTGCAGCTCCAAGAGGAACCCTGCTTCACGCACCGGACTGTTACATGGACAAAATCGCTGCTGGCCCAGAACTGGCTGGACACGTCAGTTTGGACGGAGGCGTTACTTACAACCTTGAGCAAGCCGCAGACGTATTGGACAAGCCAATGTCAGAAGTCAAGGTTGTAGCACTCGACAGGGAAAGGCACGCTGAATTATTCAAAGAAGTCAGAGAAGCAGGTGCACAACTTCATTTGATGGGAGACGGAGATGTTTCTGCAGCAATTTGGGCAGCAAGACCTGATGGTCCATACGACATGCTACTGGGAATCGGTGCTGCACCTGAAGGAGTAATCACAGCAACAGCAATTCGTGGAATAGGTGGCGTTTTCGAAGGAAGACTAGTGTTCCGCTCAGACGAGGAAGAGAAGAGAGCCGGGAAAATGGTCGATGATGATTTGACCAGACTTTGGGATGCAACCGACCTTTGCCGCTCTGACGATGCTATCTTTGCTGCATCTGGAGTTTGCGACGGATATCTTCCAGGAGTTATCGTAAACGATGACAGCGTGCAAACATTTGCTGAGTTAATCGACGTACAAACTGGAAAGGTTACTCGTCACGACCGAACCCATTCATTGTGATAACATGGTGAACCAACTCAGAATCGAGGTTCGCTTACCCGAAGGACATTGGTCCGGAGATGTATCTAGACAACGTCCTGAAGCAGTTCTGAGAATCGAAGAAACGATGCCTCTGGGAAGAGGTAGAGGTACTGCAAAAATGTCTTCTTCCTGTGAAATTAAAGATGAATTAATCTCACACCAGGGGGTAGATGAAGTGCGAGACCTCGGTCGTAATCGCTACGAAGTTGACATCGCCCCAAAGGGTGGCGGGTTCATCAAAGAGATTAGAGAGGCTGGTGTAATTCCACAATCTCCGTTCGAAGTGAGAGACGGTTGGGTCGATTGGACGATTGAATGCTCAGCTCAAAAAAGTAGAGAATTAGTTCAACTATTGAGGGAAGAAGGAACTCCGTATAGAGTAGTATCAACTAGAGCAACTGGTTCTAGGATGCTTACACCAAAGCAAAGATTGATTTTTGATTCTGCGCTTAATGAAGGATATTGGGATACACCTAGACGAATTACGCTCAGTGATTTGGCTCAACTTCTAGGTTTGAGTAAATCCACCTTATCTGTACACCTTCACAAAATCGAGGGAATCGTTCTAAATGTGTTCGCAGAAGAGATACGTCGGAACTCACCCTGAACATGTTCGCACGAACATGTTCGCAAATTAATGAATAGTAGGAAACCTATCCCCGTGTCATGGCAGAACTACCTAAGACATGGGAAGACTGGGTCGCCAACTTTGGCGAATGGCAAGACAGAGTGGGTTTCAATAGAGAATGGCTAGGCGATTTCGACCTATCGATTCTGTTTGATTGGGACCGTGCAGGTGACGTTATCGAGTTCGGTGACTACGCTGGAAGAGCAAAGTGGGAGAGAGCACTACAGGTTCCTCACCAGAACATTCGTGACTCTCTGGTCGCAATGATCACCGTTCAAGGTGACACTGAGTTTGCATCAGTCGAACAACAGAGGCACCTACTTGAGACCGCGCCAACAGATTATGACCGCTATGCAGCAGCTCGTATCATGGCTGAAGAACAGAGACACGGTTGGCAAATGGCTTACCTTCTCATGACATACTTCGGACAGCAGGGACGAAGAGAAGCCCAAAAATTGCTTGAGCGCAACGCACAAGATGGCGACAGACTACTTGGTGCTTTCAACAGACCAATGCCTCACTGGCTTGATTTCTTCAACTACACAATGTTCGTAGATAGAGATGGAAAGTTCCAACTTGGAATGCTATCAACATCTGCATTCAAGCCACTAGCAGCGTCCATGGGACCAATGCTCAAAGAAGAATCGTTCCACTTGGGAACCGGCTCAAACGGTCTACGCCGTATCATCAAGGCAGGAGTTATCCCCCTAGACATGCTACAACGCTACATGAACAAGTGGGTTGCAACCGCTCACGACTTGTTCGGCACAGATTCGTCCACTTCCGCTCACTGGGCATATGTTTGGGGAGTGAAGGGACGCTGGGACGAGCGCAAGAAACTCGAGGGTGACATCGAGGTTGACAAGGAAGTCCTTAACGAGGAAAGCCGTGGTCACTACCACGATGAAATCGTTAGAGAAGTCGAGAAACTAAACGGCTACCTACCTGAAGGATGCGGAGTAACCCTCTACGTTCCTCACGAGAACTTCCACAGAGATATCGGCGCATTCGGTGGCAAGAAGTGCTACACAAACGGAGAATTGTTCGAAGGAAGCGATGAAGAGTACGCAGAGTACCTACGCACTGTCCTACCAACACCAGAAGACGAAGAAGCTCTGAAAGAATTGTTCAAGCAGCAGTGGATCGAAGACAAGCCACTGACTCCTCGACAACTTGCTAGTGGAATCGGCGCAACTGCTTGAGGTGGTTTTTTGATTCCCGTCTCGCTCTACGGAGCCGACGAAGCGGAGTTAGAACGCTTCTATTCGGTACTGCCAGGATTAGTCAGTGATGCGTACGAAGACCGTCCGTATCAGGAAACTCTGTTTGCTGTAACTGGTGAAGATATCATCGAACACATCGAGTTGGCTGATTCTTGGGCAGAAAATACCCCATTTGCTTGGCCTGAAGATGTTGTCATGGAAGTTAACATGGCAATTCAAACAATCAAGTACCCTGACGTCGGATTGCTTGAGCACCTGTTGACTTTGGAAAACATAGACTGCAAAAGAGTCTCGACCTGGATGCATTTTGAAACCAACGTCTATCCAATCTACACCAAAGAAGCATGTGACGGCCTAGAAAAACTAGGTTTGCCCACACCATATCTTCCGAACGATATCGCTTCTTACGGATTGTATGTTCAAAGACTTGAAGGACTGAAAATCCACGCCCCTGCCGAAGGAATGCCAGAAATCGGCCTACCTAGAGCCCGCATTCTGCAACTCGGCTTGGAGCGATTTGAATGAAAAATGTCTCAACGCACCTAAAGCTGCTCGCAGTCGCGATAATATGGGGCTTGGGTTGGGTTGCTGGCAGGGTTGCCGCACTCGAAATAACACCATTTACTGCTGGATGGGTAAGATACATCATAGCAGTAGTGTGTTTTTTGGTATTTTTGAAAGTAACAAAACAATGGATTCTTCCTGCAAAAGATCAGTGGAAAATAATCACCGCAATCGGTTTCCTGTCCACCTTTCTCTATCAGGCATTTTTCATGTATGGAATGAAATGGACCGCTGCAGGTGATGCGTCACTGATGATAACTTTCAATCCAGTATTTACAGCGATTCTAGCAGTACCATTTCTTGGAGAAAAATTCGATTTTAGACTTGGTGCGGGGTTGCTATCAGCCGTTTGTGGTGTTGTTGTAATCGCTTGGTATTCCCCAAATGTAGACCTTCCAGTAAATGAGAGACTACTGGGAGATGCATTGATTGGAATGGCTGCTCTATCTTGGGCTTGTACAACGATTTTGATGAAGAAAGCAATGACTGGAGAGAATCCTATGTCTCCACTTCATATCACGGTTTGGTCAAGCGTTGTCGGGCTTCTAATTCAAACACCTGCGGTAGTTTGGGAATACACTCAAGTCGGATTTCCAACCGAGGCTTCACTCGAAGGTTGGGCCTGGCTAGCATTCCTTGCTATCTTCTCAACCGTCTTGAGTTACGTTTGGTTTGCTGACGGAATTCGAATCATCGGAGCAGGAAGGTCGGCAATGTATGTCTACCTTGTACCAATTTTTGGAATACTCAGTGGATGGCTATTGCTCGATGAGAAATTAGGACTTTCACTAATCGCATCATTCATTCTAATCGTGGGCGGAGTTTACCTTGCTCAATCTAAGCAACCGTCATCAACCTAATTCCCTTGGACTAGAAACATGGGAATCAATACTGTAGCCGTCATTGGAGCAGGAACAATGGGTGCAGGAATTGCACAGGTTTGTGCACAAGCGGGTTGGCATACCAACCTGTATGACGCATTCCCCGAAGGACTAGAGCGTGGAATGAACACCATAGATGCATTTTGGGACAAAGGCATCGCTAGAGGCAAAACCACTACTGAACAAAAGGCAACTTGGGCAGCAAATCTTCACGCAGTGTCCGACATGAACGAGGCTGTAAAAGATGCTGACCTAGTTATCGAAGCAGTCCCTGAAATCCCAGATTTGAAGCACAAAATTTTCGCAGACCTTGGTAAGATGACTAAGGAAGACTGCATCCTAGGTACAAACACTTCATCCCTTTCAATCGCCGATATTGCAGCAGCATCTGGTAGGCCTGAGAAAGTCATTGGAATGCATTTCTTCAATCCGGTACCAATCATGAAATTGCTCGAATTAATCAAGCACGACTCATGCTCTGAAGAGACGATTCAAGCAGCTAATGCTGCGGGTGAAGCAATGGGCAAGACCACAATTCTGGTCAAGGACGTTCCAGGATTTGCGACTTCTAGACTTGGCGTAGTTCTTGGTAACGAAGCGATTCGTATGCTTGCTGATGGAGTTGCATCAGCGAAGGATATCGATACTGCGATGGTCTTAGGATACAAGCACCCGATGGGGCCACTCGCCCTAACTGACCTCGTCGGCCTAGATGTACGTAGAGACATTCTACTGAATCTTAAGAAATCATTCAACGATGATTCATACACACCTCATCCACTCCTTGAGAAACTGATCGCAGAAGGACGCCTCGGTAAAAAATCCGGTAAAGGAATCTATGACTGGTCATCGGGTTTTGCTGAAGAAACCGAACTTCCTTAATCGGGTTTTATTTCATAATTTGGCGCCAGATTTATGCAGTAAATTTGCATAGTATAATCAATGAAGATGCGATTTTTCTTTGTTAGCTTGATTCTTCTGATGTCTACTTTGCAGGGATGTTTGTCCGATGATGATGATTCATCGAGTAATTCAAGTTCGAATTGTGACGATGATGCTCTAGACCCTGACTTGTACGGAGTATGGCTGAAGCATACTTATCATGATCTTACCATCGGAGAACTCCACTTCCAAGCAAACGGAGAACGGACCACCCATCGTGATGACCCAGATTTTGACCAAGCTTGCTGGTATATCGATGGTGATGAATTGATTTACGAGAAAATTTATCCCCAGCAAGGAAAAGTACTGTGGCATTCAAATTACTACATCGATGGAGACTTGTTATTTTACAGCCAAGTTTTCACAGAGAGTATTGACATAAACGGGGTTAATGTTGGAAATTCATACAATGATAGGCCAACTGAGTGTTACTTGTACCACAAGTCGGGTGCTTTTGCAGATAATACAACGCTAAACTCAACAATAAACTCAACACAATTTCCAGATTTTTGTACTTGGATCTACGCTGATCCGACTGGTGCTAGCCCGACCGATGCGTGGGATTCTACACACTACCTAGCGCAAGACCATTCTGATTCGGTAACTACTGGTTCAAATGATAATCTTATGACTATCGAAATTGATGAGTTCTACGGAGAATTAGATTGGTATGTGTCTGAAGGTTACTTTGGATTCGGGCTTGATATCAAAGTCAATAATCAACAATACTATTGTTCCGTAAGTAGTACAGACTGCATAATCACTTTCTCAGGAACTGACGAATATTACGCTGTTTGGGAAGAAAATGAAATCGCTACAATTAGCGAGAATGGAGTCGACATTTGCTCTGCACAATGTGACATTGAAATTGAGGAGTTACACATGAGAGAAGAGGACTGGTTACCAGGGACAACCACTGTCACAATACAGTGATAACCGCACGCAATTGTAAGGCACTATTTTCAACCGGAGAAGTGATGGAACATCCAGAATGAGAGTTTAACCACTTGGATTATTACAACCCATTAAGAGGTGTTTGTATTACTAACGTACATGGAAGTAAGCCGTGAGATGATTAGGACCTTCACATTCATTGCAGGTCCACTGGTTTTGGTGAGTTATGGTTTGGCACTGTCAAAGATGGATGACAAGGCTGCGCTGTGGGGCGGAATTCCGAGTTCATGGATCACTTACATTGTGCCATTCATGTTTTTGGCAGCAATTGGATTCCTAATGTATTGGTGGGTAGCATTATTCAAGATAGACGTCGCTGTGCTAGAATCACTACACTGGCCATGGGGCGAATCTGATGGCAAAGGTGCACAAAGGCTTCTTCTTGCTTATGCAATGTTCTTGATTCCATCCATGTTCTGGATTGATAGCACTAGAATGCACATCAATAACGACTATGCTTGGACTCCATTCTTGGTAATTGGAATCCTAGCGCTAGCATCGATTGGCAACATCATGTTCGGACTGCTTGCATATGGAGCATACCAAGATGGAATTGATGGTTCAGGGTTAATGCTACTCGGTTCCATCTTCTTGGGAATACAAGTTATTGTCAATGACCTAATTGTTTGGTCTGCCAAATTCCCTTGGTAGGTTCAGGTAATCAGGAATACTCGATGATTACTTGTGTTAGGGCCAATGCGAAGAATAAAGCAAAGGCTGCAGCAATGAAAATCGCAATTCTATTTTTGCGATACCACTCGTGCTCACTCATATTTTCATCAAATTCTCTCAATTTCTCTTTGATATCTTCACGGGCCTCGTCAACGAAATCATCCACTGGCTGAGTTAAATCATCCAGAGCCTCTGAAATCACCGAACCCCTTGGGTCAGTCTCCTCCCAGTTCGGCCTGAAGTAGCCATAGATTCTGATTAGAGCAATTCTGTACAAGAATAAGAGAATCAAAAGAGCAACAAGAATCGGCGGTGCTGCAACTGAGACGAAAATTACTGGAATAAGTGGAAGAATGGAAAGGAACCAAAACACTTCCACGAAAAGTGGGCCATCATTCCACTTTGGATTATTGAACCAGTTGTTGTCCTTGTTATTGGGAGTAGGACAGGTTCTTCTGTCATGACCTTCCTTTCTACAAATTCCACATTTTCTGCCGATTTTTATCACCTGTCGTTAGAAAAATCAGGTTTGCGTTTTGATAGGAATGCATCAATTCCCTCTGCAAAGGATGCGGTTGTTCCAGCAGCTTCAATCAAAGTCTGTTCATGCTTGAGATGGGTCTCAAAGTCGTTCACATTTTGAGTCAACAATAGATGCTTAGTCGCTTCTTTTGTATGGCTGCCCCACTGTGACCATGTGTTTGCAATCTCGATTGCTCTCTCGATTAAATCGTCTTCAGAAACAACTTCGTCGATTGCACCAAGTTTGCATGCTTCCTCTGCACTCCAAACTTGGTTTTCAAGGAAGAAACGACGGGCAATCTGTTCGCCAACCAAGCGTGGAAGTAACCAGGTTGTTCCACCATCGGGAGAGAGGCCTATTCCAGAATAGGAGGCTGCCATCTTTCCATTTGGACTGGCGATTCTCGCATCACATGCAAGAGCAAGGCCTAGTCCACCGCCAGCAGATGCACCATTCAGTGCTGCAACGAAAATTGTCTTCGACGTGCGCATCTTCACAAGCATTGGATGAAGGATATCGGTTAGTTCACGAATTAGTTCAACGCTATCTCCGTCATCGATTGACTTCTGAAATGCCTTGATATCAGCACCTGCGGAGAAGAACTTGCCTTCTCCAGTAATGACAATCGCTTTGCAGCCGATATTGTCCATCACTGCGTCTCTAATTTTAGGAAGAAACTCTCTGCTAAAAGACTGAGTTGCAGAACCACCCGTAAGTTGGATGAGAGTTACTCCGTCTCTTTGACTGACTTCCATGATATCACAACTTTACGTTGACGTTCTTGACTTTCGTGTAGAAGTTGAGAGCATCCTTGGATTGCTCGATTCCGATTCCGGAGTGCTTCCATCCTGTGAATGCTGTCTGAGGGAAAGTAATTGGGTATTCATTGATACTCACCATTCCAGATTCAACATCTCTTGCGAACTTGTGAGCACGAGATAGGTCGTTTGTCCATATACCGTTTAGTAGACCGAATGGAGTATCGTTAGCTAATGCGAGTGCTTCAGAATCCTCGCTAAATTTGGTTACGGCAAGAACTGGCCCGAACAATTCCTCTTGGAACAATAGGTTGTCAGATGATACTCCAGTGACAACGGTTGCTTCCATGAATGCGCCGTCTCTGTCTAATGCATTACCACCGCATGCGATTTCTCCACCTTGGGCAAGTCCTTTTGCCAGCATTTCGAGAACATCATCTCTATGAGAGGTATGAACCATACTTCCCATTCTGACTCCTTCTTCCATTCCTGGACCAACCGGCCACTTGGAAATCTCTGCAACAATTGCATCCACCAATTCATCGTGAACGTCTTCATGGACGATTAGACGAGAACCTGCCCAGCACATTTGTCCTGCATTCATGAATATACCAAAGCAGATTGCTTTTGCACAATACTTCAGATTAGCATCAGGGAAAACAACGTTAGCGCCTTTTCCACCTAATTCAAGAGTCACAGGTGTTAGGTTTTCACTGGCCTTTGCCATTACCGCTTGACCGGTTGGTACTCCACCAGTTAGAACGATTCCATCAACTCCAGAGTGGCCTGCGAGTGCGTCTCCAATAAGACCACCAGAACCTGTAATGACTTGCAAAACATCAGCAGGAAGTCCAACTTCTGCTTCTTGCATTGCCTTCATCCAAGCAATCAATGAAAGAGGAGTCCAAGATGCTGGCTTAGCAATCACTGTGCAGCCTGCAGCGAGTGCAGGAGCGATTGAACGGATTGCAAGTTGTAGTGGGAAGTTCCACGGTACGATGTGAGCGGTTACACCTAGAGGTTGCCTCAAAGTGTAATTCAAGCGATTTCCAGGAACAGGGATTGTACTGCCTTCAATCTTATCAGATAGTCCCGCGAAATATTCCAAAGTCCATGCACCATAGCGAATTTCGCTCAATGCTTCACGGAATGTCTTTCCGTTATTGGAGGATTCTATTGCAGCCAGACTCTTTGCGTTTGCATATGTTGCTGCAGCCATCTTTTGCAATATTCTTCCTCTTTGAGCGGGGTCCATGGCGCCCCAATCCTTCGAATTCAGTGCTGCCCTTGATGCTGCCACACATCTCTCAACATCTGCAATAGTTGCTTTTGGAGTTGTAGCAATAACTTCCCCTGTTGCTGGGTTTAACACATCCGAGGTTGAACCATCTTCTGCATCAGTCCATTCGCCTGCAATCCACATTTGCTCGCTCGCCATATTACATGCGAAGCATAACCGCCTCAAAGCCTCTCCCGTTGAGGGTTGTCTTGATTAGCAAGCAGGAACACCACCATATCATGGCGAGGCGGATTGGTATTGCAGATACCACTACTACCAAAGTAACAGGGCGCCCTCCAATTCTAATCTTAATCGCAGGTGCAACAGGCGTTGGTAAATCAACCACCGCCGTAAAGTTCGCTAGCGAGCACTCATTTGCTAGATTGCTCTCAACAGATGCAATTAGAGAAATCATGCGTGTACAGGGCAGTGAAGAAAATCATGCCCTGCATCGCTCTTCGTTCTCCAGAGGAGATGCTGGGGACGCTGTATTGGATTGGCAAGATACATGTAAAGCCGTAGAAGCTGGCATTCAAGCAACCATTGAGAGGGCAAGAAGAGAAGGTATAGACCTAATTTTGGAGGGAGTTCACATCGAACCAAGTTCTCGTTTGCTGAGATCTTGGAGAGACTCTGGTGGAATCGCTATTGGAATTGTCATGCATGTCGATGACGAAAATCAACACACTAGTTTCCTAAAGCAAAGAGAAAGCCATTCATTTAGGAATGCAGACAGATATATCTCCGCACTTCCAAGGATTAGAGCAATACAAGATTCTCTCAAAGAGAAGGCTAGAATCGCAGACTGGAATACACTTGACCCGACTATTGTCAAAGACAGTCTTGACAGAATGAACCACTGGCTTGACTTAGCGTGGAACGAGTGGCGCAAATCGCATTAAGCATCCAAGTCGATATCGAACGAGATTATTCTAGTCAGCATAGAATTTCTATCTGCTGCACCAAGTTCACTTGATACTGAAATTACCCCATCGGATTCTGTAACTGTAATGTTGAGGAGTTTCAACTCAACTCCCCTAATTTCTCCATGATGCAAAACGTCATCATGGAGTGAATCGATTGATTTCTGTACGCTTTCAATCTCTGACAGGCCCGAATCATACCATACTTGTGCTCTTGCTTCAGTAAGAGCAGGCAAACTGTCTGCAATATCCCCGGATGCCTGGATTGTATCATCACCCGCTGTATCGTATGGCATTGAGATTCCAGCCATCTTTACTGCAAAGATTGCCATTGATAGCAGGGACATCATTAGCACAACTCCAGTTGCTAGTAGCATCTGTCCATCTTCACCTCTATTGTTTGAGCGCATCAAGAACCACGCTCCCACAAATCCAAACTGATTGTCCAAAGGTGACCGTCTACTACAACAAGGCCGTGTGAGTTAACTGTACCAGAGCCAGGTGTTGCAACCTCACCATAGGGTTGAGAAGTTCCTGAGTCCTTCGCTAACCAGCAATTTGCTTCAACTCCAGATGCTAGATAATTCTGAACCAATTCACATGCTGCATCGCTTTCTCCTGCTGCAAGAAGTTCTGCTAATCTTGAATCATAGTCACTCTCTAAGGCCGGTGTTGCAAGGCCAAGATTGATTGCATCCTCTCCTGCGAATTGCATCTCCGCATCGACAGAGATACTGGCTTCGTCAGGAACATGAACCGTAATCAGAAACGCCGCGGTCATGAAGAATAGCCAAAACAGAGTAAGCATCTCAAGGATGTGAATCTGTGCATTCTCATCGTCACGCAAGAGATCACCTCATGGCGAGAATGTACCTGCTGCAGGGCTCAACTGCGGTAAGGTCGTCACACCGATGAGATCTGGTGAGAATACAATCACGTTGAAACACATAATTGCAAGCAGAATCATCAATCCAGAGTGCTTCATTCCACTAGTGAATCGACCATTAGCCATTAGGCCAGCCATCGAACCATTACCTAGTGCTTGCATTGTTACACCATAATAGAAAATCGTAAGGAAAAACAGAGGCTCGATGTTTCGAATGACCATGTTTCCTAACTGCTGGCCTCCACCACCATCTTCAGAATCAGAGTTCGAACCCGCAATAGCAGGAATGAAAACCTTAGCTAGAACGACAATAACTCCCAGGAAAACACCGTATGATGTCCAAATAACGGAAATATACGATGCAATCGAACGTCTTCTCTCACCCTCAAGGAACTTCAACTCACGACTGTCGTTAGCAGCGGTAACGAGAATATCAGAAATCTTTCCGCCCGCTCTATTCGCTTCAGAAATCAGCGATATAGCACGCAAAACAAGCGGCGTTCCAACCCTTGCCGCGAACATCTCGATAACGTCACCGAACGCTACACCCCATGATAACTGGTCACTCATTTTCTTAACTTCGTGATTCAAGGCGCCGTATTCACTCGTCGCTAAGGTTTGTACTGCCACCGTCATGGACAAACCACCTTTCCAATATTCTGCAAGGTCTCTCAGGAAATCTGGGAATTTTTCTTCCATTTGGTTAGTCTTTTCTTTAACTCTGTCCCAGTAGTATGAAGCAGGCCAGAACATTATGAAGAAACCTAAACCGAAGAAGTTCAAGAAGATGGTTGGTCTCAATGATAGACCGCCTAGTTCCACCTCTGGACCAATCCACTGTGATTTGTTATTCATATTTTCAGGGATACCATCATAGTAGTCCATCTTCAATTTGAAAGTTGCTTCTTGAACCACGTTTTCAGAGATGATAACAACTTGGTACAAGTTTCCTTTCTCGACATTCTGGATGTAAATTTGACAATCGTCGTCATTGGAGTGAGTATTGCCGCTATACCTCGTCATTTCTTGACCTGCAGGGTCATAAATTATGAAGGAATAATCCGAAGGAATTGCGGCTTCAACATCACAAGTTCCAGTCATAGTTTGGTCGGGTAAAACGTTTGCAGTCACGTTCTCATCCATTCCTGGGACATCGAATAACTGACCCAGTCCGACGAATTCCTTCCACGGATCTTCAGGAACCATGACCAGTTGGTCAGGCTCATCTTTCAGTAAATCGAATTGACAGGATTCGTTGTCATCAAAGGTAGGCCTGTAATTTGGGTCATATCCACAAACTGTGTTCACGAATAATGGCTGTCCATTTGGAGCGGTTGTGAAGTGTGAGTTAGTTACCCAGAATGTGAATGATGCAAGGCCAAGGAAAATGCTGACACCGAGAATAGCATACAACTTCGTTAGAGTAGTATCGTCTTTTGGTAGATCCAACTTTACGATGATTTTCTCCTTCTTCTTGCGCGCCATTATCTCACCTCCCCATCACATCTTTTGCTCTTCACTTGATGACCAAACAATAAACGCAAACATAGCGTGAATCATAGGCAGTACAAGAAGGACCACAGCATACAGGGTGCTCTCTTCCATCTGTGCACCTGCACCGCTAACCCAGAACATAATGACCAACATAACGATTAGGAACAGTGGCATTGCTACTGCAACAACAACGTATGATTCTGCAAGCATAGCGAGGGACTCAAGGAACTCTTGCAATCTTGTTCTGTTCTCACGCATGTAGTGTTCAGCACGGTTCAGGAAGTACAATTTCAGTGAACCTCCAGCGGTCAGTGTACCAACCATTCCTTGGAAGAATTCAGTCATCCATGGTGAAGCTGCTCTGTCTACAGCCATTTTCATCGCAGTCAGTAAATCATAACCCAACAGCGAGACATCTCGATAGATCATCGAAGCATCGTATGCGATTTCACCGTAGATGTCTCCATTCAATGCAAGTGATTTGAAAATCTTGTGAGGTGTTGCATTCGCAGCAGCCATTGCTGCTGTGTAGGAAGCTGCGTATGGTAGATACTTCTCAAGTGCTACTCCTCTAGCGTGTGCTGCTCTTGCTGCAGACCCTTTCAGGAATCTGAAGGTTCCAAATGGAACTACGAATCCGAGTAAAACAGGAATCAGAATCTTTGCAAATACTGGGAATTCCATGTACTGGAAGTACGGGCAACCTCTGCTCTCGAGGGTTTCATCGACCAAGTCAGCATTCCAGTATTCCCATTCATAGCATGCGAGTGCGTAATTCATGTCTGGCCTTGATTCGTACCACGCGATTAGGCCTATATCAGGAAGGAATACTCCAACTAGTAAAATCGCGCAGATGATAGTAACTGCGACAGTAGTTACGAATAATTGTGCCATGTATACTTCTGGCATAATCGGCATGTTTCCCTTTACGAGATCATCCGATAATTTCGCATCTCCTCTTGCTCTTTTCTTGAATGCTCCACCAAGGATACGATGACAAATTTTCTGCCATGCGGTTAACTCCATGATTTAGCCCCCTCTTTCTCGAATCAGCGCAGACCATCAACACGTGCTAGAATTTCATGTGGCCTGACGTAATACTCGGTGATGATTTGACTCACTTGGTCGGCTTTTCTAATATCGTTCAAAACCATCCATTCCAAGATTCTCTTTCGTGTTCTTAATTCACGACGCATTTCATCCTGACTGAAATTGATTTTGACCATGATTTTCTCAAGAACGTAAGACTTTCCAGAGAATATGAAATCATCATTGGCGACGTTCCATCTGAATACTTCATTTGTGATTACTTCCAAAGAGTTTGGATCGATACCAACAATCTCTACAATTTGCTTGGTTCTTCTAACACGTCGACCGTTAATACGAGTCTGAATCTGAATCGCGCAGGCTTCTAGAGCAGGTAGCAATACACGTGGAATATCGATTGGCTTATTCTCTAATCTGTGAACTAGTGAAGGTACAGAATCTGCGTGCACCGTTGAATAAGCACAGTGTCCGGTTGCCATTGCCTGGAACAATACGTACGCTTCTGCACCACGGATTTCACCCACGATGATATATTCCGGTCGTTCACGAAGAGCAGCCTTTAGCAACTCGAATTCTCCGATTTCACCTTCATTCGATTCACCACCGAAACCTTGCCTTGTTAGACCAGGAACCCAGTTCGGTTGAGGGATGTTTACTTCACGTGTGGATTCGATACTTACAATCTTCATCTGCCAAGGAATGAAGATACACATAGCGTTTAGCGTTGTTGTCTTTCCTGATGCAGTACCACCCACGAACAGCATTGGAACTTCATTCTGGAACGCAACCCAAAGGTATGCTCCCATCAGTGAAGACAAGGTGCGGAAAGCGATGATGTCACACGGCGAGAACGGGTCATCCTTGAATCTTCGAATACAGAAAGCTGAACCTCTCGTTGAGACTTCTCTTCCTAATTTCATGACGATTCTTGAACCATCCATCAGCGTTGCATCCAGCAATGGGTCCGCTACCGAAATGTGCTTCCCACAACGCTGTGCTAGTTTGATAACGTAAGATTCCAATTCTTCGTCGGTTTCCCAAACACAGGTAGTTTCCACAGATTCGAATTTTCGGTGGTATGCGAAAATTGGAACATTTGTTCCGTCTAAGGAAATATCTTCCACGTTAGCGTCGTTCATCAGAACGTCCATCTTTCCATATCCAACTAGGTCACGGCGAAGGTAGTAGAAGAGTTTGGATTTGGATTTCTTGTTAATTTTCATTCCGTAAGCCTTGATGACTTTATCCATCGCAGTACGCAGATATGCAGTAGGGTCCGCATCGATTTCTTCGATGTTAGCGGTTAGTGAACGGATAAAGATGTCCAATAACTCATCTCTCCACTCCTGTTCCTTCTTGTTCAACGGAGGTTCGATGATTTGGTAAATAATGTTCAGTGTCCTCTTATCACGAACAATTCTAGCAAACGCATGGGGTGGCATGACAGGGTATTTGTCAAGTTCATCGTACATTGCGCGTTGCTGGTTTCTTTGCCTTCTTTGGCCTCCACCACCTTTTCTTGCCATACGTAGCACCCCCTAACACTTGAGACACGGTTACTCTCGGTTATGACCTTTCGCCATTGTGAGGGGCCCTACGGGCCCTCTCACAGGCTATCTAGCCAAGCCGAAACTCGAGTTTTCAAATCGTCTAAATCCGATTCATTTGGGAAAGAAAAATCCGCTTCTTGAATAATAACATCCAATCCCCATCCTGTTTCCCTTTCATCACGTGCTTCCAAGTCTGAAAGGTCACCATCTTCCGAGCGAGCTCGTGCCTGGACTCTTTCGAACCTAAGTTGCTTAGAGGCAGTAATTGCGACCACCTTGAATAAATCACCCCAATGGCTCGAAAACACTTCTCTTTCTGCAGTGCCTCTCAGTCCCTCGATTAGAACGATTTCATTTTCCAATAACAACTCATCAACTGCTTTAACCAATCTCTGAGCAAGAACGTCATCTCCATGTTCGGCTCTCATCTGTGATGCTACTTCGCCAAAAACGTGGGGCGCCTCTGGTATTCCTCTCGCCTTGACCTCAGCCCTAACCATGTCCCCCATGGAACGCACAGGAATTCCCGTTTCTGCTAAAATTGCTGCGAACTCGCCCTTACCGGCTGCAGGTAATCCACTAACAGCGAATACGAGCCCCATGATGTGCTCGGCGCGGTTTCAATTGTTGAACTCTGCCCTTCCCCATTTGCGGTCAAGCAGTTTCATCAACAAAATTGCAGCAGCCACCAAACAGGCGCTTACGGCTAAAATTCCCTTGAATCCGGTTGCCATTCTTTCGTTGTCAAATTCAACAGCCTCAGCCTGTAGGCCCTTATCCTGCACCTGGTCTGCCCAATTCTCGTAGAATGACACATCGCCTTGTGTGAATGAAAGTAAGAATAACGCTAGTAGTGGCAGAACCGTTCCAATCCAAAACCAAGTCATTATCTTAGCATCGAAAATTGCCTTGTTTGGAGCAAGGCCCATCAAGAATGCAGTCAAGCATACGATGTAGATACTGTTTGCAATCATTACGACCAAGCCAACTGGCAATACAGCCCATTCATCGAGTCTCCATGCCATCAAGCATAGGAAAATCACTGAAATCCATGTTGTAGCGAGGAAGTAAACTGTGACTTTTGCTCTGATTAATTGCGGAACGCTGAGCGGTAATCCATTCATGTGTTCGGGTGAGTCCAAAGCGGTTAGCCACGAGTAGAAGTTGAAACCAAAGAATCCCAAAAATGGAGCATATGATAGCAGGTTTATCGGGATTGGAGCTTCTGCGAAATCGACTAACCACGCCATCATTAGTAACACGATTAACGGAACTGAATAGGACACTGTCATCTTCTTCAACGAGCCCGAGCGAATTAGATCTACAACCTCCTTAGCAACAAGCAATCTTAGAGGGCCATTACCAAGGAATCTCAGTCTATCCCATGCTGGCAAAAATATCTCTTTCTTTGAAACTACTTTCACTTCAAAGTCATCTAGTACAAGTTGTGAAGCGATCCAAGCCAAGAATATGGATGCTGAAAGAGCTGGAATTGCCAACAGCAAGCCGTCTGGTTGTTGAGTTGCTAAGCCCCACAAGAAGTACTGGCGAGGCATTAATCCCAGACCTATCGTAGTTCCAAGTCCTATCACAAAAATAGGTGTCAGACGGCTAAACCATCCGCCAAGAAGCCAAAGTGAAGATGCTATGAAACTGAATGCCAAACCTTGTGCTAATGTTACAGACATAGCGACCCATGTTCTTGGCAGGCTGCTGAATTCAAGAGGGGTGCTAACACTGGTAAAACTCTCAAGGAGAATGCCGATTGCCATTCCAGAGATTACAGGGGTTAAAATTAGCATCACATAATAGGTCAAATCTTTGACGTAGTAGGCAAAATGTGCAGTTGGATTGGTCAGTGGCTGTAGTGCGGGAGATGCAAGGAGGTAGTTCTTGGTTCCAGTTCTAGCAAGGACCTTTTCTCTACCGAGGAATGCGAAAGAACCCATTCCTAAACTGAAGAATAACAGAGGTAGATGAAGAGCAAAACGCATTTCTTCCCATGTGAATGCATTGGACTCAGTATCTGTAACTTGAGCCGCACCTTCTCCCACTAGGAACTGAAGACCAATCGTAGCAACCATGGTTACAAGGGCGACTAACAGAGGGAACAGCAGGATTCTTCTTTTCTTTGCAAAATCTAGATTCTCTCTAAATTCTTCAATAAACATGGCACGGAAAGTAGCAGAAAATGCACCCCATCCAACAAGAGGTGTGTTTAATTTCATCCCAGCACTAGTTGAACCTAGTTTTTCTGGGAGAGATTGGTCTGAATAATCAGACCAATCATTGCTCTTGATGGATACGGACAGAATTACTCCTCCTCGCTTACTCCTTCGTCGCTCAATCTCTCAGCTTCCTCAATCGAGTGCCCAACCAATCTGATGAAAACGTCTTCCAAGGTCTCTTCATCATTCTCTTTCAAACCTTTCACAGTACCGGCGGCCAACACTTTTCCGTGATTGATAATCGCCATGCGATTACACATTCTTTCAGCCATCTCAAGAACGTGGGAACAGAGGAAAATTGTACCTCCGTTAGCGACCATATCAAGAAGCCACTGTCGGCACTTTCTCTGATAAATTGGATCTAGGTTTGCGAATGGCTCGTCTAGGAATAGCAACTTGGGTTCGTGGATAAATGCAGATGCTAGCATCACTTTCTGCCTCTGACCCTTGGAGAGATCTTTACACATAGTGTCTCTTTTTTCTTGCAGACCGAACCAATCCATCCAGTGTTCAACTTTCGAATCCAAATCTTCGACACCTCGCAACTTGCCTACAAACTGTAAAAATTCACTCGGTGTCAGATAGGATGGTGGAGATTCAGACTCTGGTACAATTCCAATATTTGCCTTGAGTTTCTGAGGTTGCTTTGAAGCGTTGATTCCTAGAACTTCCACCGCTCCAATACTAGGCCTCAGTTGGCCGGTTAGTAGTTTAATGAACGTAGATTTACCTGCACCGTTAGGACCGAATACTCCGAAGAATTCTCCTGAACTAACTTTGACATTTAATGGATGAAGGGCGATAAAATCACCATAACGCTTGCCCAAATCTCTAGCGACAACCAAGGAATCTTCAGCGTCTGCCATAAATCATCCATGTGCTTCAATGACTTCAATGTGTGCTTACAGATTGATTTGCTATGACTATGTCGGAGCGTCATGGACGAAGTAGTGATTATCGAAGAAATCGCTTGCGAGAACGGTGATGGGATTATTGCGAAGGTTACAATCAATAGACCAGACAAGTTGAACGCACTAAACCAAGATGTGGTAAAATCACTCAAAGATATGTGCAAGTGGGCCGAAGAAAATGATTCAGTCAGATGCGTGATTATCACAGGTGCAAAGCCGAATCCTCCGCCGGAAGGTAAGAGAGCAAAACCACATGCTTTCGTTGCAGGTGCTGATATCACAGAGTTTGCTGGCAAGAACTCAAGAGAAATTCGTGAATTATTCAGAGACAATGCTATCGAAGCGATTTGGAATCTAAGTAAGCCAACCATCGCAATGGTCGATGGATTTGCACTCGGCGGTGGATGTGAAGTTGCTTGCTCTTGTGACATTCGAGTTGCAAGTACAAGAGCAATCTTTGGAACTCCTGAGATAAAGTTAGGAGTAATTCCCGGATATGGTGGTTCGCAGAGATTAGTCCACCTAGTTGGATATGGCCGTGCTATGGAGATGATGATGACTGGAAACAATGTAAGCGCAGAAGATGCTTACAGAATGGGACTTGCTAACCACCTTTGTGAGCCAGATGATCTTGAAGCAAAGGCGATGGAACTGGCTGAAACCATCGCATCAAAGTCGATGAATACCATGAAGGTTGCAAAGAAAACAATCCGAGCAGCACTGGATAATGGATTAACTGACGGTGTTGAAATAGAGGCTGTAGCATTCGCAAACCTATTCGATACAGAAGACCAAGAAATTGGTGTTCAAGCATTCCTTACCAGAACTGAGCCGGAATGGAAGCACCGTTAATCGTCGCTTGCCATTTCGTCTTTCAATGCAGCAAGTGCACCAGAGGCACCTGGCGGCGGCGGAAGAGGAAGACCCAATTCTTCAGGTGTTGGAAGCCCTTGTGGCAGAGGAAGAGTTGCTGTTGTTGCTCGCTCTTCTTCTACTGCGACAAATCCGGTATCTAGAGGAACTCTTAGTTTCAAAATTGAAGACTCATCAACTCTTACTAGAGTTGCACCGTAAACGTGCCCTGCTTCTGCTTCTGCAGGCTCGATTAGGATATTGTGACCGTGGTTCTCGCTTTGGATTAGTCCGACCAAGTCTTCTCCAGAACTATGCTCTTCCCACATCTTCGCAGTGGACGCACGGATTTCCGCCATTTGGTCGCGGCGGCGCTCTTCTATTCGTGCACGGATTCGAGAATGACGGTCTCGCTTTTCTTGTATGTGAGCTGAAATATTTGCATCCTCAATCGATTCTGGGGATGATTCAACAACGTACTCGTCAGCGACGTGTACCTCTTCTACAGATACTGTAACCTCTTCTAGGTCATCATCAGGTTCAACGGTGATTTGCTCTTCTTCTGCTGCCTGCTTGCTAGCGGCGACCTTCGCCATTTTTCGCTCCCTAAGCGAAGCACCATCCAATTCATCCTTGGTGACAACTTCAGGAATGTCGACTGAAACTTCCTCGATTTTTTTGACTTTTACAGGAGTTACCGTACCTTGAGACCCTGGCCTATTCACTGGTTTTGGTCCATCTCCGAGGTACACCCAAATAATTGCCAAGAGAAGATTTGCGCCCACCAAACCCCAGCGCCCATTCTCGTCTAAATCGGCTTGTAGTAGGAAGAATCCGATGATTCCTCCAATCAGCAGAATGAAAACGATGAGCCTTGATGTTTTCATGCTGACCAACTCACTCCAAACCGCCCGCCCTCAAGAATATCACCCAAGACTGTCGAGGTGTTGAATTAATCCTGAAAGGGCCCTATGGCGGTGAGAATAATTCTGTTTTTCTTCTAGTGAAATGCCGCCGAATGGAGTACCATGTGTACTTTTTACACCCATTTCTCCGACGGGTAATGCATTTCCTTCTTCATCTAAATCAGAAGGGATGAAGATCGGGTCGAACCCAAAGCCGTCTCCAGTGACAGGTTGGTGAGCAATCCTACCAGGGCAGACGCCTTCTGAAACAATGGTTTGTCCGTTTTTGTACAACACCGAAACCGCTCTGAATTCGGCTTTCCTAAGGTTGCCGTCTTGAATTGGGTCTTCGCTCTTCAGATGTTCCAATAGTTTGAGAATTCCATAGACATCAAGCGTTTTGAGCACGTAAGAGGAGTACACACCTGGGAAGCCATTCAGCGCGTCCACGAATAGTCCTGCATCCTCGACAAGGAGCATGTCGTCTTGGTTTGGCAAGTGAGGAATCGCCTGCTCAATTTTTGAAAGTGCGACGGTTTCTAAATCGTCTGCCTGTGGCTCGGATGCTTCAAATTCGAACTGTCTAACATCGATTCCATGATGCGAAAAGTACTCCCTAGCTTCTTCGACTTTTCCAGGATTGGTCGTCATGAACCAGATTGTCATAAATCGCCCTGAAACTAATGCTTTTTGAGCATGTTTGATAGAGTGTACCTCTCAAAGGTCATTTGTGAATACTTACGTTGCTGTGGCTATCGGTGGAGCAACAGGTGCTGTGCTTAGGTTTGCGATTAGCGAATGGGTAGGTACACCCCAAGCGACTTTGCTAGTCAACGCAGTTGGATCATTGCTCCTCGGCATGTGCATGGCTGGCCTTGCTGCAGACTTGGTCTCAAAGGAGATGACTATTTTTGTTGGCACTGGGATTCTCGGAGCTTTTACCACGATGTCGACTTTTTCGGTTGAAACCATCGAATTATGGAATGATAATCACACTACAGCAATTGGATATGTGACAATTACAATGCTGCTTTGCCCAATTCTAGCATACGCTGGATGGAAAACTGTAGAGACTATTGCTTGATTGACAACATTCTCTCAAGAGCTATTTTTGCACCTTCTTGAACTTCAGGTGCAACGATGACTTGGTTGGGGACTTCACCGGCTTCTAGCCGTTCTAGAACATCCATCAGGTATGCCGGGTGAATCATGTACATGGTAGAACAAGGACATACCGTTGGTTCTAGGCATTGGATATTGAGGTCTTCATGCTGAGCGTCTAGTCTAGCAACCATATTGATTTCAGTACCTACTGCGATATGTGTGCCTGGTTCTTGCTGTGCAACGAATCTGCGAATGAATTCAGTGCTGCCATTAGCGTCAGCTGCTTGAACGACTTCCATTGGACATTCTGGGTGGACAACAACCACGCCATCTGGATGTTCTTCCCTAAATTCCTCAATCTGTGGAACTGTGAATCTTTTGTGCACCGAACAGAACCCGTGCCATAGAACTATTTTCACATCATTTGGGAGTTCGTTTTCTTCTCCTGGAGTCCATACAGCCATCCTTTCTAGAGGAATTCCCATCGACAAACCGGTATTTCTTCCAAGGTGCTGGTCGGGGAAGAACAAGACTGCGCCCTTTGGACCTGCCCTTTCATAGGCCCATTCTAGAATGCCAGTAGCGTTTGAAGAAGTGCAAACTATTCCACCATGGCGGCCGCAGAAATCTTTCAATTCTGCAGCGCTGTTCATGTAAGTTACAGGTATCAAACACGAATCTCCTTCTTTTGCTGTTGCAGGGTCCTTAAGTCCAGACTTTGCTAGAATCTTATCCCACGCAATTTCTACTTCATGAAGTGCTGCCATGTCTGCCATCGAACAACCTGCACGCATGTTTGGGAGGATTACTCGTTGTTCGTCAGAGGTTAGAATATCTGCAGATTCAGCCATAAAGTGAACTCCGCAGAAAACGATGTTTTTTGCGCTGGATTTGGCAGCTAACTCCGAGAGCAGGAATGAATCTCCCAACAGGTCTGCGTGCATCACTATCTGGTCGCGTTGATAGTGGTGGCCAAGTATCAACAGGTCGTCGCCCATCGATTCCTTCAATTCAGCAATCCTGTCAGCGATTGCTGCTTCTTCAGGGCCCATCGCATCATTTGTGAAGTCGATGGCGCACATTGGCAGTGACACTGTCATGCTTTAGCCTCATCTCTCCCTACAGGCACTCCTTTTTGAACCATACACTTCTACGGATAGACGATGCAAGCGTGGTCAGAGGGTGAGAGGCTCCACCTTGGTGCAGAGGCCGAGGTCATTTCAGGGACTTGGCACGGCAGGCCTGCTGTTCTAAAAAAGCGTAGACCACGCGGCTGGAGACATCCAGATTTGGATTCAAGCCTAACAAGAAAAAGGATGACAAATGAAATCAAATTGACAATTTGGTTAGCACGTAGAGGTGCACCTGTTCCTGCGATTTGGGACGTCGATATCGAAGAATCGAAAATCATCATGGAGAGAATAGAAGGGAAGCCTCTAATCGAAGTTCTGAGAAACAATGAGCATGATGAAGACTTGCTCATCAATGTTGGAAAGGCGATTAGAGAATTGCATCGCAATGCAGTAAATCACGGCGATTTGTCAACCAACAACATTCTGATCGACAAAAATCGCAATCCCGTATTGATAGACCTTGGACTATCATCACGAGAATATGACTTGGAGGGATTCGGAATTGACCTCCACGTATTGCATGAAATTCTAAGGGCCAGTCACCCTGATGTTAAGGGAGCTATGGACTTAGTTCTCAAAGGATATCAAGAATTGGACGAAGAGTTAGGTAAACCACAACCTGCTCCTGGAGGAATGCCGCCTGAAGCCAAAGATGTGCTGAAAAGATTGGAGCAAATCATGATGCGAGTTCGCTATCATGGTGGTTGAAATTTGACTCCTTTTGCCTCTGCATGATATTGATGAATGAGAGTGCAATAACTAGCATGACTCCAAATTTCAGTATGTTTGAAGAATAGGGTTGTAGAGTTGGTTCCTTTTGTTGGACTTCAACACTAACGCCTCCATCACTGTCCATTTGCTGATAGACGTAGTGTTCCTCTAAAACCACTGGAGCCCACTGGTCTAGGCCATCTGCAGTGAGTGGTTTTGTCAGGTTTGTTTCCAAGTCATGAATGTAAATCTCTCTGTCTGCATACTCCTCAGCCGCTTCGAGAGGATTTATTTCGGTATATGCTGAGAACATCAGAACACCATATCCAATATGAGGGTCAAATGCTGCAAACTTGTGGTCTGAAATGATTTGACTATCTCCACTGATTGTGTTTAGCAATACGAGCCTAGATGTTGCATTGACGTCTACTGTGGCTGCTAACATCGTCTTTGACAATGAGATGTCTGTTATTGTTGCATTCTCAACATCAACATTCAATTCAGCATCTCTCAATATCTCATCTTCGTTTGGATCTGCAGTGGCATTTACTTCAATTGAAATTAGACCCTCAGCGTCAATAATTCCTAAATTTACAACGGATGGTTCGCTCTCAAACACAAGTGCGATTTGCCCTTCAAACGATTCGAATAATATCACCGAATCGCCCTGCTCAGCATTAGGTCCAACCTTTTCCATTCCATCAAATGACCAATACGATACTGCACCGTTTTCTAAAACTGCAACACAATCATCTGTCACCATTTCGACATCTGTCGGATTGTTAACATCGATTGTTGTTTTTGCTACGTCTGGATTTGCAAGATCTACAATCATCAAAGTCGTAGCATTCGCCATCGCAAGCATATCACCTCTAACGTCGTAAGTTGAATTGGAGTCAAGAATTGGTTGAATTACGTCTATTTCTGAATCTAAATCCGACAAGTCGTGAACAATGACAATAGCGGATTCTTCTCTATCATCGAGAGTAATCAACCAACCGTCTGCCGCTTCGACACCAACTGGTGCATCTACACCACCAGCTGGAATCGATTGGTGAGTCAAGTCCCAAGTGATTACACCAGCAACAACGATAATCACAACTGCAAGCATCGCACCTGTCTCTTTACTGGTTGGTTTTGTGAATCTGTTAAACTGCTTTGACGCACTTGACTTGATTACATTCATCGCACGTTTTGGGTTTGTTAGCAAAGTAACTAAGCGTGCGTTAATCGTTCTTTCATCGAAAATTCTCCAAAACGGATCTGCCATTTTATTCGCAATACTTACTGCGATTGCAGCAACAACCATCCCTCCAATGATATCCATGAACCAATGGATTCCCAAGTATAGGATGCAGAATGCGGTTAGGAGAACGAATGCGAAAATGATTCTTCGATACACTGTCCATCTACCATCGGTATCGAATCTTAACAAGCATAGCCAAACGGCGAATGGGAATCCAATATGGAGACTAGGCATGCCGTTTGTCAGAGGGTCTATTCGGTGGAACCAATCGTTAATTTCTGGAGTATGATTGTACGCAAGTGTCTCCATTCCAGGGATGTAATTTCCAGTAACGTGAACGTTGAAAAATAAGTAAAATGGAATTGCTAAGATGTAGACCCAAAAGATGGTCAAACTGATTCTGTCAGCCATGTATCTGTCATCGAAGTATGCGAAGTAAAATATTGAAACATAACAAATCACCATGAATCCTACAACGTAGAAGTGAGTCATGAAAGCAGTCAACCAATCAGCCTTGAAGGTCTCTTGAACCCACAATGCCATCTCTCCCTCTATTGCATAAATCCAAGGAGTCATGTTCAGCATTCCATCAGTATTTGCCATCAGGATTCTGTCAACCTCGTCGAGGAAATCCTTGGCGTTGTAAATCGTCAAAACTATTGCGATGTGTAGCCAATATCTTCGCAGGAAGTCAATGAAACCATCCATTGTGACTTTAGCCCAAGGTGGTTTGATGAATGGCATTAGTATGACACCAATCGCCAATGCGGAAATCAACCAAGTAAGATATACTCCATCCATTGGATTGACCTCCTAGTTTGTTCCTGAGGTAATGGCATACAAGTGCCTTACTACGACAAATGATGCCACAAAAGGCGTTTCACCACGCACCGTGGACGTACGCTTTTCCATTGTCTGGGTCTTGCTTTTCTCCAAGTCTCCAAATTCTTTCGAAGCGGTGAATACCTGATGAACAGCCATTTGTCCACTCAAATGCTAGTGCGTAATTTCCTACTGGCCTTACGGTTGGCTTTTCTTTGGGCAATCTTTCTACGGTTCTGCGAAGAACTTTGGAGGATTCATCGTCATTCCTCTGCGGTGCACACTTAGCACACGGGCATGCATGTCTCAAATCATCGTAGGTAATCTCATGCTCTGTTCCATCAGACCATGTAAGATGCATGTCGACATCTCTCCTTTCCAAGCGCTTTAGTTCTGGTAAGTCCACTAAATCACCTCAGATGATTTCCAGGCCACTATCTGTGGAACCCGACTCCACTCTAGATTGTATTTCGGAAACAACATTTGCGAATGCCTGCGATGATGCACCCTCTGGCTCGGAAACAATCCGGTGAACTCCGTCGTCTCCACCACGGACAAAGCCTGGGTCAAATGGCAGTTTTCCTAAGAATGGAACACCAAACTCTTCAGCGGTTTTCTCGCCGCCGCCTGACTTGAAAATATCGAGAGTACCTGACCAGTGGCCCTCATCGTCGGCTGTAACACGGATTGTCTTGCCGCCAGGTGCAGCGAGTTCTATTTCAGTTCCAGAAGGTGCCTTTCCTCTGACCGTGTAACCGCTCATGTTTTCGATTACACCGATTACATCTACCTTCAACGAATTAGCGAAGGTTATTGATTTGCGAGAGTCAAGAAGAGCTACGTCTTGAGGGGTGGTTACAATGACCATTCCGTCAATATCAGGTAAATTTTGAGCGACGGTCAGCGGCTCATCCGATGTTCCCGGTGGGAAGTCGATGATGAGGTAGTCCAATTCTCCCCAATCTACGTCGCCGATGAATTGCTGAATCGCACCGAGTTTGATTGGACCCCTCCAGACAACTGGAGTATCCTCATCTTCTAGCAAGAAAGCCATTGAGATTACCTTCACACCGAGGTGTCCTTGTGCTGGATGAATTCTACCGCTCTCTACGTTTAGACGGCGCCCGCTTAAACCCATCATCTTGGGAACGTTAGGTCCAGTGATATCGATATCCAACAGTCCTACTTTCAAGCCCTGTTGAGCAAGTGATAGAGCAAGTCCGGTTGCAACAGTAGATTTACCGACACCTCCCTTTCCTGAGAGTACCATAATCTTGTGCTTGATTGCCTTGCCCATCTCTGAAATCGCCATCTTGCGCTTCATCTGATTGTATGCTGCCTCCATCTTCTTTTGCTCTTCAGGAGATGGCCCGGCAGGTGCGTCGCCGGGGTTGTTTACCTTAACTGGTGAATCAGCCATTGGTTTGCTGGGCGGGCCTGTTGTACTTCAACCCTTTTTCAGTACCATACTGAATGATTATCACAGCAAAAACCCAAATCAGAATCGTCCAAGACAACTGCATACCTGCATAAGCCCAACCTAAACCCGCTCCGAGAGCGATTACTGGATATCGAGCGTGAATGCAGTTTCCACCAATCCAATGTAGAATTAGACCGGCGAACAATGTCTGAATTGTAATCATGGCTGCGATTAATCTGAAAATTAAGTCAAAGTCGTTTGCTGCGGCGATGATATGAGCTACAAATAGGGTCACAAAAACACCAGTGTAGGTCAAAATCGGCTTCCACATCTATTGAGGCTATGTGGCATTTATTCATATGCCTCTGCTACTAGAGTATCACTATGCGGCTATTATTCGTGTGTGTAGGAAACTCCTGCCGTTCACAAATGGCAGAAGGTATTGCAAGAAGCCTCGGTCATGATGCTGCTAGCGCTGGAACTCATCCAGCTGACCAAGTAAGCCCTAACGCATTGAAGATTCTTGAATCAAAGGGAATTAGCACTGAAGGATTGTATCCAAAACTAGTCAATGATATCGATTGGCAATCCTATGACATGGTCATTTCAATGGGGTGCGGAGTAAGTTGCCCAATGATCAGAATTGATGCAGACTGGAACTTAGACGACCCAGTTGGTCAACCGCTCGAAGTTTTCGAAGCATGCGCTGAGACAATCGAAGCAAACATTAGGGCTTTGCAGCCCTAATCAGGCACCCCCGCTTTCGCAGGGGTGCCCTCTAGGTTCACTCTCTGCGGATTAATGCAGCACCGAGTAGACCGATTGTTGCAATGAATCCAGTGAATCCTGGAAGCATGCTCATCATTGGGTTTTCGTCACTGTAAGAATCTGCTTCAGCAGAGTATAGGCGAGCAAAATTCCACTCGTCATCTACTTCCAGTGTGTCGTTGTTAATCATTACAAAGTCACCGCTGGTCAGAGTACCGCTCTCATCAGAGTCTACGAATACGATGGATTCTGTCATCATAGCCATCATTGCCGCTTCCTCAGATGGGGCCATTATTTCAGATAGTGCGACTGAGTATACTGAATCTGTACAAGCAATATCCGCCAAAGACGTTCCGTCGCACATTGCTAGCTCAACATGATAGTCATCAAGGTCACCGTCGTAAGGTAGGACTCCGAATACCATGTACATCTTCACGTCACCTTCGTCACCGTCTTCCATGTCTTCCATTTCGTCCATGAATGTCATGAATTCATCAAAGTCAAGGCCTCCGGAATCGTCATCATCGTAATTATCCATCATTCCAGATAAGAAATCAAATTCTTCCTGAGACATTGGCTCATCACTTGAATTAGAGAAGTCAGACCATTCGCTGGCAGTGACTTGACCGTCACCGTTTCCATCGAGCATATTGAACATCATCTCTGGGTCCATGTCTCCATCGCCTTCGTCGTCGCCCCCAAACGATTCTGTCATGTTAGTAAACTCATCAAGGTTAAGTCCGCTTGAGTTGTCTTCATCAAACATCTCAATCAACATTAGAATTTCATCCCAGTCATCTTCAGTCATTCCTTCCCCTGACTGGTTACCAAAATCTGCCCATTCACTGGCATTGACTTCACCGTCTTCGTTCGCATCGAACATGTTGAACCACATCTCTGGGTCATAATCATCATCATCTGATTCTACTGAAATTACTAAACCGCTTTGAGTTGCTTCATCGTATTGGTACATGATCAGCGACTCTCCCCAATCACTTACGAGTAGGAAAGCGCTTCCATCTGCATCGGTAATGTTTCCAATCCATTCTGTGCACATGCTGGTATTGTTATCATAATCTCCATCGCAATCCATGTAGTTGTTTTCGTGAGTCGTTTCCCACAGCATTGTGGTGTTAACATCATAGTAAATCTCGCCTTGTTCACACACGGTTTCATTGCCCTCTGTCCAGCAATCTTCCCAAATTAGGTTGATTGGCATTGTAAAGGTGGAGTTATCAAACTCGTACATTTCATCGGTTGCTTCCATACCACATAGCGAATCATCTAGATTCGTGTTGTTGAAGATTGAGAATCCAGCTGAGTTCTGTGCAACGAATGGTGTGCAGTAGTAAACTGAAATTCCTTCTTCACCTTCTTCATCTGCATAACCAACAAAGCACTTCCAGGATCCGTTGGATTCTAGAGAGCAGTCAGCGTAATCGAAGCCGTGGCTCTCATCGAATTCACCGTCGTTATCGTAGTCCCATTC
>JBMYVD010000011.1:0-41877 GCA_049606035.1 Candidatus Poseidoniaceae archaeon
AAATTCGTCAGCGGCTTAGGTGAAGATTTCTTCTTCTTTGGCTCTGGTTTCTTCTTCAACAGAACTACAATTACCCCCACCAGCGCAATTACTACTATTCCACCGATTATTCCGATTAGAGTAAATGTGTCAAGCCCTGAATCATCGGATGAATCTGCTGAATCATCTGTCAGGCTCTTGCCTCCATCACTTGGCTCGTTTAGCAAGCAGCCGGGATAGTTGATGTCATCATCGAATCTGCCATCGGGAGAGACAAGTGGGCACATGTCAGCATTGGTTGCATTTTCAACGAAAACACCTGGCCAACTAGGATCTCTTGACTCATTCCAAGCAGGATTGCCCCAATTGTCTCCAAATCCGTCCTTGTCGGTGTCATACCACTGAGTAGGGTCAAACATGAATTCGTCTGGACCTATGCCTATTGAATTCCATAGGTTGACAGTCCAATCTCCTCCCCCGAGTTCATCGGGATCTGAATAACCGTCTCCGTCAAAGTCTGGACAGCCGAAGCGGTCGATTGTAGAGGTACCCACTTTATTGGTACAGTAATCAACATTCACTCCATCGAAATTATCTCCGTAGCCATCTCCGTCAGAATCAGCCCACTGGCTTGGCTCGTCGACAAAGGCATCAGCACCCAGAGCAACAGACCAAGATATATCTGGGTCGGAGTACCCGTCACCATCAGAGTCGATACATCCTGTTCTATCCTCTGTTGAATTGCCGAAGAAGAATGGACAGTCATCTGGGTTTGTGCCGAGTGGATTATCTCCAAATCCATCGCCGTCTCCATCGCTCCACTGAGTTTCATCTTGTAAGAAATCATCCACTAGGTCAGCCCATCCATCTGAATCGAAGTCAGGGCAGCCCTTAGCACCACCTTGTGTTGCAGTTCCTTCCTGCAACGGACAGAAATCAACGTTATCTGAGAATCCATCATTATCGTCGTCATTATCTTCCCGGTCGTCTAAGCAACCGTCAGCGTCATTGTCGTTTGTTGCATTCTTTCTCCAATTTGTTATACCATTTTTACATTGGTCAACTTCATTGATTATACTGTCATTATCGTTGTCGTTGTCCTCGTTATCGTTACGACAACCGTCACCATCTCTGTCGTTGTTTTGTGAGGATATCCAACCTGTTTCTCCTCTTGGGCATTCATCAAATTCGTCGAAAATGCCATCGTTATCATCATCAGGGTCCTCGTTCGAGTTTTCATCCTCACATCCGTCGCTATCTTTGTCAGTTTGGAATTCTGAGGTCCAGTTTGTTGCGCCTTGTGGGCAGTCATCAATAATGTCGCTTAATCCATCACCGTCATCATCGGAATCACATACGTCGCCAATACCATCAAGCTCGTAGTCTTCCTGAAGTGGATTTACAATAAATTGGCAATTATCACTGACATCTAAGACTCCGTCTTCATCATCATCAAGGTCCTCGTCAGAATCTCTACAGCCATCATTGTCGATATCTGTCGTATTATCCACAGTCCAGTCTAAAACTCCTGTTGGACAGTTGTCATCAATGTCAAGAATTCCGTCATTATCATCATCTAAGTCATCCTCGAGATCGTTGCATCCATCTGAATCATGGTCTAATGATGTATTGGATTGGTTCCAATTTGTGAAGCCGTATTGACAATCGTCCAAGACGTCATGTAATCCGTCATTATCATCGTCATTATCACATTCATCCCCTCTGAGATCTTGATCGTAATTACTCTGGTTCGAATTTGGTTTGTTCAAGCAATTGTCTACATAATCTCTTATTCCATCTCCATCTTTATCATGCTGGAATTTCCAGACGAAAATGTCCGAATCACTTGCTGTTTTTGGAGTGTTTCCAAACCAAACAGTGCCGCTAAAATCACCACCGGCAAGAACTGAGCCGTCGCTAAAGGTAAGGAGAGCGCCAACTGTGTCGTTACCAGAACCACCAATGCTCAATGCCCATTGGAAATCAGAATTATTATCCAATTGTGCGATAAAACCGTCATAGTATCCGTTAGAGTAATTCATTCCGAGGTTGTAATTATCGAATGTCATGTTTGCAATGTGATTTCCACCAAACTGGACCTGTCCTTTTTGATTGACTGAAAGTGATTGAATTCTATCGTCGCCTCCGCTGCCAGCGCCAAATGTCCACAATTGTGTTCCATTCGCATCATACCTTAACACCAAGACATCCCAATCACCATAACCTGACTTGACCCCTCCTCCTTGTTCCTTGTAATTTTGTAAGTAATTTCCACCAACAACAATTCCACCGAACGGGTGAATTACGATATTATTGAAGTAAACACCACAATTCGAACCGAGCGCACACTGTGTACTGTCAGTATATCGACCCCACAACAAACTCCCATTTTCTGAATATTTTACAATAAATCCGGCCCAAGTTCCAGCAGGATTAGAGAAGAATGCACCATTCTCCCACTCCTCATATCCAGTATTGTAACCCGCAATATAAACTGAATTTGTAGAAGATTCGTGGACTAGTTGGAATGGGACAGATATCCCAGCACCAGCCGAATCCTTAGCCCAATCCCAACCTTGAGTAGTGAAATTGTAATATGCAACGAAAAATCTGGAGTTTCCGGATTGGGTGTAATCGTTTAATAGCGTGGAATTGAATTCTGTCGTATTTTGATAATATCCTGTGACATACAGATTATCGTGGTTGTCTACTACAACATCCCATCCAACATCGACGTCGAATCCTCCGAACTTCATTGCCCAATCAAACTGTCCTGTGCTATTGACTCTAGCAACCCAGCCATCAAATCCTGTTGTGCTGATTACTGTCCCATTGAAATCTACTGAACCCTGGAAATATCCAGTTCCATAGACGTCGTCGTTCGAGTCCACCGTTACTCCTCTACATTCATCGTAATAGGTCGCTGTTCCAGTTGATACAGCCCAAAGCCACGTACCATCTTTTGATAATTTAGCAATTAGAATATCTCCTTCGCCCTGTGTGTAGACTGTTATACCACCGAATTGGGAAACTTGGTAAATCGTTCCACAGACGATGATGTTACCCTGAGAATCGAACACCATTTCGTAAATTTCATCAACCTCGTTAGATCCACCGGTTGCTGACCAGTTTGTGTTCGCAGATCTAGACATACCTACCGAGTTTAATGCCTCGATTTGTCCAAGAGTTAATTCTGAATCATCGATGATTCTTGAATTAGGATTTATCTCCTCAACAATTATTTCTGCAGGGGTTAATTTTGCAATCGGAGTTGCTAACGAAACCAACAAGCAGGCAAGAATACCCAGAGACAATGCTCGGCGCATGTTACTCCGTAACATGTCTGCTTCATCAAAACAGCGGCTTGATGGCTATCAAACAAATGGAGGCCGTTCAATTGTAGCCCTGACTTTTTTCCTTGGGGATGCGACAATCATCACTTCGTCACCTGGACTAACCCCGGAGATGTAACCCAAACCAATTCCAGTTCGGTTTAGAGATGGTGCGGGAGCACCGCTGGTCAGGGTTCCAATTTGGTTACCTTCAATATCTTCAACAATCTTTCCACCCCTTGGCAGTGGGCCTTTTTCTAGCTGCTTTACACCCCATAGCCTTGCATCATTTTCCGAGTGAGAAATGACTCGAGTTTTACCTATGAAATCATGCCCTGTATCCAAACCAAATGGTACGTTAGTTTCCCAAGAATCTCTGTGAAGGATGGTATTCTCATCTAGATTCGGAGATGCGAAATCAACACCGGACAGCAAGAAACCTTTCTCCAATCTCAAGGTATCTCTTGCTCCTAATCCCACTGGTGTTGCACCCGCATCAATAAGACTACGCCACAATTTTGGTGCATCGGAATTAGGGATGAAAATCTCGTACCCGGCTTCACCTGTGTAGCCAGTTCCTTGAATCCAACCTGTAATTTCCAATTCGTTTTCTTGGATTCTAGCCCACCTGAATCTTCCAACATGATTTTCAAGACCAAGTGTCATCTCACAGAATCTCTTTGCATCTGGACCTTGAAGCGCTATTATGCTAGTTTCTGGCGACAGGTCTTCTATAACAACTGAGCCATCTTCAGGTAGTAGTGAAGTGAACCACTCCCACATTACTGGAATCATACTTGCATTAGGAACTCCAAGAATTTCATTTTCTGATACCACTGCGAAAATCATGTCGTCGATCAAGTAACCATCATGGTCGAGAAAGTGAGTGTAAGCACACCGGCCCGGCTCTATTGCTGTGACTTTTTGTGTTGCTATTGACTCCAACCATTGCCTTACGTTCTCACCCTTGAAACTAAATGAACCCATGTGGGAAACGTCAAACAGACCTGCACTTGACCTGCATGCAAGATGTTCTTCTGTAATGTTCGAATACCAAATTGGCAATTCGAAACCATGGAAATCAACTATATTAGCATCAAGTGCGACGTGCTCATGGTACAATGCTGTTCTAACTGGGACACCGGTTGCCATATTTTCTTGTAGAGTAATTAAGCATTAAATCATCACTGTGTAATGCACTAAGTCATTTCCTTGAAATTGACCAGTTTTTTCTTCCCAAACCCTCCAGAGCGATTCCTGTCAAAGCACCCCATACGAATACGGAATCTATGTTTGCAATAAGTAAGCCAATCATGGCTATTGAAGCCATTATCCAATGGTGCAACCACAAGCGTTCGCTTCTGATGTGTATTTTGAAATTCTCGGTAAACCATCTTGTGAAAGCAAAGGCTAGAACTAGGCAGATAGAATACCAAGCAAACTCCATCGAAGTTTGGATTTGTGGCTACTATTTCTTATTTTCAGTAAGCGACTGGCACCGGGTCTAACATTCTCCACAAATACCACGATGCAGCCGTCTTGTAAGGGCTCCATCTCTCTGCTTCACTGAGCACTTCCTCCTTGGTTTTGATTCTTGGATTTAGAATTTTGACCGCTTTAACTAGACCAATATCTCCGATGCTGAAAACGTTAGGCCTCAGCAAAGAGAAAATCATGAGCATTTCAGATGTCCAAGGACCAATACCTCTGAAAGTAATGAAGTGTTTGTGTATCTCTTCATCTGTCATTTCAGAATAATTTTGATTTAGGAATTCTTCCGGATTATTTGCTATACCTAGGATGTAGCTGGTTTTTGATTTAGTCAATCCACATGCTGCAATTTCTTCAGGAGAAAATGAAGAAATATTCTCTGGAGTGATTTCTCCGACTTTCTCCTTCAACCTATTCCATATTGCTTCCGCTGCAATTACAGAAATTTGCTGACCAACAATCGAGTTTACAAATGTTGCAAACAAATCTCCTTTACCGTAGAGTGAACCTTCAGAATATTTCTCAACAACCGGTGCTAATAATTCATCACGAAGAAGGAATTCTCTCGCAGCATCCCACCATTCTGGTTTCCCAAGCGGAGTCATGACGAAACCTCAATTTGTCTAGTTTGAAAATGGGATGCCTCTAACAATGTCCTCACCGATTCTGGTTATTTCATCGACTAAATCATCTATTGTTTCTTTGCGAACCGAAGGATTTGCAATAACTGGACGTAGGATTGTATTCTCTCCAATGTTTGATTGTGAGATCATAAAGTTGCCAGATTTCACGAGTCTATCACGTAGAGTTGAATTGATTTCATCATGATCGATAGATTCCGCAGTATATCTTATACAAACATTTGACCATTGTCTGGTTGACATCATCTCGAGATTAGGATGACTCTCGACCTTCATTTGCAAGTAATCTGCTAAGGCTATGTAATTTTCAACCAGCCTTGCCCAGCCTGCATCACCTTTTTCCCTCCAAGACAGGAATAATTTCAGAGCGTCGTTTCTTCTTCCACATTGAAGGCTGATTCGGCCTAAATCGACATCCTCGGCATCGCCCAAGAAGAGGTAGTGTGCGACGTTTCCATGGGAGCAAATTTTCCTTAGTATCTCTGGTTTTTTGATTAAAAACGCTGAACAGACAAGAGGTAAACCCATCATTTTGTGCGCATCCCAGCACACTGAATCAGCAAGTTCTACTCCGTCCATTAGGGTTCGTAATTTGTTACTAAACAGGCAGGAGCCGCCCCATGCAGCGTCTACATGAAGCCAAATATTCTGATTCGAGCATACCTCTGCAATTTCCCGGAGCGGGTCAAATGCGCCTCGAACTGTTGTTCCTGATGTGGCTATAACACAAAATGGAGTTTGTCCATTGACTCTAGACCTGTTAATCTCTTCCTCTAACTTATCCACACGCATTCTTCCATCTGAGTCACAAGGAACCTTGATGACGTTATCGAATCCAATACCTAGAACATTCGCAGCCATCAAAACAGAGTAGTGTGATTCTTCAGACACAAAACTAACCAAATTTCCACTGTCAAAACCGCGCTGTTGACCCAGAGGGTCTATGATGTATCTAGCACACATCATACCAATCATGTTGCCATTTGAGCCTCCAGTTGTTAGAGTACCATTACCATCAGAAAATCCTACCATTTCACACATTCGTTTTACTAAAGCTTGCTCTATCAATGTCGCCATTGGTGACAATTCATATGTGTACATCGAATTGTTTGCAAGAGTTGCAATCACTTCGCCTGCAAATGCGGCAATGTTTATTCCACCCCAAAGAGGATTCATGAAACCTGGTTGATTTGTCTTTACACTGTGCTTCAGAAAGTTATCAATATCTGATAATGCGTTTTCAAGACCGAGTCCTTCAAGGGGTAAGGAGAGGTCTGATGTTTTTCTCAAACTTGACTGTGGAATAAAATCGGTTACATTTCCCTTGCCCTCAAGGTAAGAGCGTATCCTGCTAACAACTTCATCAAGAAATGCCTCAGACACTGGATCGATAATTTTCCCCCAAATCATGCCAAGCGTAGACGGGTTTAGAACTCTGCGCTTAGCAGTACGTGTATAATGGGAAATTTTTAAGCTGCTTTTTGGGGAAGAACAGCGTACTAAACGCTCTTATTCATTCTGCATTTTTTCTAAAGGATATTGCATACATGTCAAGAATCAACCTTTGCTCCATTGAATTTAATAGCATTAAATAGTGCGACAACTACTTTCCCAGATGGTTTACAAAGAGTAGAGAAAAAATTCCGAAGAGATCAGAATTATCAAAACATGCAGTATCATGATTTTAGATTTCCACACAAGACCAATTTTTCAAGATCCTAATGAAACGTAATGCAATTTGCATTTTTCTTTAGTAATATTGAATAGTAAGGACCCTGACAGTTTACCATGTTAGGACGAGATGGCTCTGCGTGGCTCGAACGTTTGCACATGCAACTTGCAAGGAATTTGAAATCTGCAAATTGGTCTCAGGCAGAAATCGCAGACATATTGGGCTCCACACAGTCTACAATTTCGAGAATGGCACACAGAAATTTGCCGGAATTGGCTGGAACCTCAGACGAGTCAACTATTGATGGATGGGCTCATGAAATTTCAATGGCACTTCGGCAATTGGGACCAAACGCTAAACCCAGTCGCACTCGCTTTGTGATGGAAGTAGCATTCGCACCAGGCCAAGTTCTCCGTTTTGACAAGTCCTTGACCGGTACAGACTTGGATTCGGACCAGGAACAGACATCTCTGCTCAAGCGACTTGAGTGGGCCGTTTCTAGAATCGACGTAAATCGGCTGAAGGAAGTAATGCCGGCCGTGGGTATGAATATTGCATGCTGTCTAGAGAACTCTCGGTCGAAAGCCGAAGTAGCCGCATTCCCTGGCAAAATTACGATTGTGGAAGGTAAAATCAGACACCACGAAACTCCAAGATTTGGAGTCTCAAATCATTTGGCTAACATGTTGATCGACGCAAGGGTTCATGATGACAAAAAAACCGCTATTCTAAACATTCATCCTGGAAATGATAACGAAAAAGTAGAATCCATATGTGAGGATTTAGACTTGAACCTAACTTTTGCTCCCAAGGGCGAATTAGTTCCTCACCAAGGAATCGATGTCATTCTGGATGAGGGAGCCTTTGGATGGGAACCAGCTCTGTACATACTCGCACACAATCCACTTGAATTAGTTGACAGGATGCACAGGATAGTTTCTATGCTCTGAGGTGATTACATGGAAAAAAGATTAACAACAATTTGCTTATTTATGGCGATAATGATGCTTTCTGGTTGCCTTAGTGAAACCATCGAAAGCACGATAGATGATGGTGGAGTTATTGCTCCTGAAGAATATAGTTGGGAAGACGATGGCGAATTAGTCATAGTAACTTATGACGTAACTGGCCTTACCGATGAATTGATTTCTGAATTTGAAAATATTTCAGGATATGAGGTTGAGTTGATGAAGTTAGATGATGCTGGTTCAATATTGAGCCATTTACTTCAATACAAAGGCAACCAAGTCGCTGATTTAGCAATAGGTTTGGACAACACCTATCTTCAGACCGCCATTGATAATGATGTGTTGTGGCAACACTTCGCTAATGTTTCAAACATATCCGACAAGGCCCTTAGTGCATATAATGGCCCGCTTGCAGTCCCATTCGACCAGGGATACATGTGCCTAAATTATGACACTGAAATGGTCGATGGAGTAAACCTGTCTGTTCCAACATCGTTGTGGAATCTAACACAGGAAGAATGGAGAGGTAAAGTCGCAATTCCTTCTCCAGAGACAAGCAGTCCTGGCAGAGCATTCATGACAGCAACTGTGGATTACTTTGCAAACGATGAAGACAACCAAACAGATTGGACTGATTGGTGGACAGACATGGCATCCAATGATGCAATTATCACAAGTGGCTGGACAGAAGCTTATGTCACCCATTACACTGGCGGTTATGGAGAATACATCGAGGGATATGTCGGCGATGCTCACATGGTTGTTTCTTATTGCCACTCTCCTGGAGTAGAGTCTTGGTATAACGACAACTGGACAAAGTCTGCCGCTCTTGATTTACCAAGGGCTGCTTTCCATCAAATTGAGTATGCGAGTGCTGTTCAAGGAGGAAACCTAGGTGCCGCCTCTGAATTCATTGAATATCTTCTCTCAGAGGATGTAAACGTGAAAATGCCAACTGAGAACTTCATGTATTCAGTTCTTACAGGCACCGACCTACCTGAAGAGAAAGGATACAAATTCCATTCGACAATTCCAACCCAAGCTGCTGAAATTAGCCCTACAGAAATAGCTGAAAACATGGAAGCATGGCTTGAAGATTGGAACGAAGCAATGGTTGCTGCTTGATATGAAAACTAGGCTATTGGCTTACTTTGCAGTAGCAACATACACCCTACTCATCGTGATTCCACTTTGGCTCGCTGTAGACAGACTTGTTTGGGTTGCAGGATTTGATGTGATTGAATGGTTATCATCACTCAATGCAAACTACATCTCTAAAGGAGTATTCCAATTTACGGTAATGCAGGCTGTTTTATCATCGCTAGCAACACTTGCAATAGGCATACCTATCTCATGGCAATTGGGGAGGTATGACTGGCCTTTCCAGACGGTTATACGCTCGTTGCTAACGATGCCATTTGTAATGCCATCAATTGTTGCAGCGATGGGATTTTTGCACCTCATTGGCGATGACGGACTGGACATGAGAAATGACAGCACAACTTGGTTATGGGTGCTAATCATAGCGCATGCATGGTTCAACCTATCACTTGTTATTCGATTTTGTGAACCTGTTCTTTCAACTCTCGATCCAAGTCTCGAGGAGCAATTACGATTACTTCCAGAAGGTCGAACCAAATTTGGTAGGTTCCGTCATCTTTGGTATCCACTATTGATTCCCTCAATTGCTGCTGCTGCATGTATGACATTCGTATTTTCATTTACCTCATTTGCCCTAGTAAAATGGATAACTCTAGGCGAAAACACTCTTGAAAGCATGATGGCAGATATCGGCTCATCGGCGGGTATACCGGGTTATATGATTTCCAAAAATCAGGTGATTCTAGGTTCGTCACTAATTCAATTTACAGTTCTGTTATTCTCACTTTGGTTGATGACCTGGTTACAAAATAGAAGACAGAGTCTACTACCAACCGCTAATGAAAAGATTGTGAAAAGGAAAAACAAGGCTGGATGGTTGGTAATCATTCCAGCGATTTTTTTCGCTGTAATTCCTTTGGCAACACTAATTGTCTCTTCATTTAGAGTTACTGAAACTAATGTAGATGGTTCACGGACATACTGGAGTACAGAAGGCTGGAACTACGCATTCTCAGCAACTAATTCCCTGCCTTCGGGATGGGATGCTTTGTACAATTCAATCGGTTATGCATTGATTTGTCTAACGATTTCGCTGCCTCTAGGTTGGACGCTAGCTCAAACAATAAATGACCTAGAAGGAAATTCACCTCGTCTAGCAAGGGCCCTAGATGTATTCACCATGCTCCCATTTGCAGTATCTAGTGTCATGATTGGATTAGGAGTGATGTTAGGAATGATAAAGATTAATCCTGAGTTTTTCTATTCCTTATGGCTAACTCCAGTGATAGCACACATAATGATTACAACACCATTTGTTGTAAGGATAATTTTGCCAGCGATGAGATCCTTAGATGCAAAATATGACGAGTGCGGGCAAACTTTGGGGATGTCAAGAGTAAGGAGATTCTTTCTGATTAAACTTCCAATGCTTAGAGGTTCAATTCTAGTCGCAGCAATTTTCACAATTGCAATGTCACTTGGTGAATTTGGTGCATCTTGGGTGGTAACTAGAAATTCGGACTGGACTACTCTTCCAGTGATGATTGATTCCATCCGTGCCTTCCCCTACAATGAGCCATTAGTTCCACCAGCAGCAAACGCTGTATCTTCAGTCCTAATGTTAATTGCATTAGTTTTGTTCATTTCTAGTGAGAAATTTAGACCAAAAAGAGACGGAGGCATGTTCTAATGTTGAGATGTATTGGACTTACAAAAACCTTTGAGAAGAACTTGTTTAAGCGATTCGACCTAGATTTGGATGCAGGTCAAATCGTTGGCATAACTGGCCCAAGTGGTTGTGGGAAAACTACTCTACTGCGGTGCATTTGCGGATTAGAGGCATTAGATGAAGGTCAAATCTTACTTGATGGTGTAGACATAACAAAAATGCTACCGGAAGAAAGAGGGGTGGGATTGATTTTCCAGAGGCCTGTACTTTATCCCCATCTAAATGTTGAGAGAAATCTGAAATTAGGCGATAAGCAGGCGGACATCCCAACTGCACTTGCTGAAGTTGGCTTACAAGGATTCGAGAAGAGAGACGTTGACACATTATCTGGAGGCGAAGGGCAGAGAGTTGCCCTTGCAAGAGCACTTTTAGCGAATCCATCTGTACTACTTCTTGATGAACCATTCAGTTCTTTGGATGATGATTTATCAGAAAAATTGGCCAAGGATGTCAGGGATTTGTTGAAGAAAAGAGGCTGCCCTGCAATCTTAGTAACCCATAACAAATCGATTGCCAAACTATTCTCAGACGTTGTTTTATCAATAGAATGACCATTACTATCATAACCTACTATGTTCATATTACTATGTGAACACGATGATTGGATTACCTGTAGAAGTATTACCATATGTTAGAGGCGTACAATTAGTATTGGTAGGTTATAGTGGCTACACAAAGGGGTCTAGAATCAAAGTTGACAAAATGGTACGCAACGAAATTGTTAGAGCTGTAGGAAGAATCAGAAATCACATGCAAATTATTTTGCAAAACCAGTACAGGGAAGGGAATCTAGATTTAGCCCAAAAAGCAAAAATTTGCATGGAAGAATGTGATAATTTAATCGAGGATGTCAACAAATCAGTCTCTGGCATGCAGCATGCTTTTTTGTCCGGCCAAAAATCACCAACAAGGGGTGAACTCAAGCGATTGATCAAGCACGACCATGATGTGATTGATATGGTGACAAAAGCTGTTAATTTAGCAAATAGTGCTGAGCAATCAATCGCTTTGCAAGATGGGAACGAGCGACAATTGGTATTGCACACAACACAACTTGTTACAAGTTGCAGGGGTTTTTTTGGAGCTCGAGCAAATATTCTGGCAGGTCTAAGCCAAAGGAAAAAGAGGAAGTGAAAAGATGAATTACGTATGGAGAAATGATTCAAACATTGTAGCAAGATTAGTGAACACAAAGAAGGTTCAAACAATTTCAAACCAGGAGACTGTATTGAAACCAAATGAAGCCTGTGCGCTGATTGTTGATGGTAAAATTGGAGATATAATCACAGAAACACTTGTCAAAAATTTGGCCGGAGGTTTTACTCGTTGGGCAGGTGACAAACTTGGTGTAACTGCAAAGGACAGGCGACTGTTGTTTGCAATGACTGGTCCGATGGATTACTGGATTCCTTTCAAGGGAAACCTTGCTAATGGGGAGCAAGTATTTGGAAATGCAAATTTGAGGATGCGTATAGATCTAGAAAACGTACCTAAATTATTGAATTATTTTTCAAACAATACTTCAACATTGACAAGAAATGATGTGATTAGAGTTATTGCAACCGAATTTCACTCTAGAGTAATCTCTCCTATGACTTCATCGTGTGAGTCTATTGCTGAATTAAGAAGTTCAAGCACGCTAGATAAGTTTGAATTAACAACCGAAGTTCAAATGAAAAACCTACTATCAAACTTAGGATTCACTCTATTGAAGGCTTATCCAAGTTTCAACCAAACCGAATCTGAAAATATCAAGGCCAATGTTGCCTCTCTTGAATTTAAGATTCAGCAAAATGAATCTGTAATCAATTCCGTGATTGCAGGTACAAAGCAAAAAGAAAAATTGAGAATTGCAGAGATCGAATCCAAAACAAATGTTGCGAAAGCAGAGGCGAGAAGTTCAATTCAAATTGAAATGGAGAGTGAGTTGAAGGAACTTCGAAAACAAGAAGCTGTTCTAGAAGCCGATTTAAAAAATAAACAGCGCAGAAATGCGATTATGGAAGATAACAAAAATTCGAAGGCAAACCGAGCAATGAAATTATTTTCGAAGGTTCAAGAAGAAAAGGAAAAAAGAATTGCTAGACAAACTGACTCTAGAAGAGCGATTTTAGAAATCCTCACAAATTCGCAAAAAGAATTTATTCAAATTGCTGCAGAAAATGGGGCCTTGACTCCAGAAGTCATAAGGGAACTCCTTAGGCAACAAACTGCTCAGAAGGAAATTGAAAGTAAAACCCAAACAACAGATTAACCGTGGATTGCACTTCAATCAATGTAACTCCAAAAGTTACCGATTGGATGAATAATTAGAACCACTTAGAGGTGTTATGTACAAGCGTCCTTGGAGGTTATGGCGACCACATTGGCGCGAGAAAAAAAGCCGTAGGCTATTTTGGTACACTCTGATAACACTCATACTTGCTATGGCAATTCCATACTCTATTATCAATCAAATAATGGGCACATTCGGCAGATCTGTTTTGGACCCAATAACCCCAATTGATTCTATGGTTCCATTTATTGGATGGACGTTTTTGATTTACGTTAGTTTGTATCTTTACTATCCTGCAGCTGCATGGTTTGGAAGAGATAATGATGAAAGAATTCGAGAAATGTTTGCTTTCTATCAGGCGCTATTTAGTATGACTTGGGTAGTGTTCGCAGTGTTCATCATATTCCCAACAGAAATCTATCTTCGTGAAAACATTCCACAATCTGTATTGGATGGAGAAGGTTTCTGGGGGTTCTGGTATGGAGACTTGATGCACAAAACCGACTTGCCCTACAATGCATGGCCTAGCCTTCATGTCACCCAATCTTTGATGATTGTTTTGCTAATGAGATATTGGAAAATAGTTGAAGGATGGAAAGAGGTAGCACTCTGGGTCGCTTGGATTTTGCTTTGTATATCGGTAATGACTACAAAACAGCACTTCTTTTTCGACCTTGTTACAGGAATAATCACAGGGACCGTCTGCTGGTATTACATGTGCATTCCAGCAATGAAAGGATCAAGCACTGAGGAATGGATTTCAGCGTTCCCATTCGAGGATCATTCTGATTGATAGGTGATCAAAACATTATGATAAATGTCGATTAGGTCTTGACCATCATTGTAGGTCACTCCCAACTCATGAAGTAGGTATGTGTTGAAATGTATTGTTTCCCATGTTTCCGAATCTCCGTCTGATACTTCTCTGTCATTACGTTGACACGTATCTCCCAATTCATCGGTTATCGTCCATGAAAACTGCACTGATTGGCCTCCGCTAAAGTCATTCAATACGCTTGGATTAGTTACTTCGGATTCTATTTCTATCATCAGTGGATGCTCACCAGCATTATTCGGAATAGGATTGAAATCCAAAGATTTGGGTTGTGAAGTAGAATTTTCAAACCACAATATTCTGAGGTCAACGCTAATCTGAGTAGTGAATGTCTCTTTTTCACCTGCTTCACTAACGGCGTAAATGGTGATGTTGTATTTCCCATGCGACGGGAAATTTACGGTTAAAATCGGGCCATCATCAAGAGGCCCCTCTACCGCATCACTTCCATCATTTTTGTCAACTCCAATGAGTTGTAAATCAGTCGTTGTATTTGAGAAGTCAAAATCAACCGAAACACCGCTGAGTGATTCTAATTCTCCATCCGAATAAGTCTCAATGATTGTGTTTTTGCTGACATCGAACTCGACATTCAAATCGAATCCGTCATCGCTTTCTTCAAAGAATGTGCATCCAGACAATGCGGATAATAGAAGGACAGAAAAGACGACTGGTTGCACACGCCCTCTCATAGAATCCCTACCTAATTCAAGTCTATAAATCCCAATTTGTGTTGTCCAATAACAACATGAGCCAAACTCTTCATTTAAGCGATAGATTAAACTGCATTCTAGTATGTACAATAAATTGAGCAACATGCACGCTAAGCGTTATCGAGACGATGCCAGTCAAGGCATCAGTGCGATGATTGTATTCATTGCAATCATTCTCATGAGCTCGGTAATCTCAGCAGTAGTAATTGGATTCGGGGAGAAAGTCTTCACTGAGACTAAAACCGATGCGCAAGAAAATGTGCCAAGTGTCAAGGGAATTGTCAATATTGTTATTCTAGAAATTTTTACCTTAGGGGCGAATGATGAAATTCACATCGTTTTTGAACTTCCATATATCGAAGCACCTGTAAGTGATGAAGATGTTGCTTGGGTTGTTATGTGCCATCCATCGGGCACAAATAGCGTCGCATTTGATGAAGGAGATTTTACCATCGCAACGGAACTAGATGGTGATGGTCGTACAACCTTGCCGTTGACAGAATTCCAGACCGCAGTTACATATCGAATGATAATGACACTTGCTGAATGTGACCTAGAAGATGTAGATTCGGCCTCATTGGTATTGATGGTAGATAGAGGTAGAACCCAAGAATGGGAAATGAACATCGGTAGTGCTCCTTACCAGGGCCAAGATTTGAATTGAGGTGCTATGAAATGAGGAGACTTCGAATCGAATCGGATGAAAAATGTACCATGGGAATAGGCGCAATGATTGTTTTTATTGGGATGATTCTTTTTGCATCAATTGTGTCATTTACAATTATACACCTCACAGAAGAGTTAACTCAACATAGCGAAAATTCAGCAGAGGATGCTAGAAGAGATTTCGCAAATTCCGTAATCATCACCGGAGCATGGGTTTACGACAATTACGATGACATGCTCTTCATGATGGAATTTGGTGCAACTGGAGAACCTATTGCACGTGAAGACGTACTTTATGTCCTTACATGCACGGAAGCCGATGGTGATTTCTTTTACAGGTCCGCGGCACTCGGTGATTCAAATGGTGGTTCTGCGATTTATGTCTGGGAAGTTGGAACTGATGACCCGGGTACTGCAGGTTTTTCTAATGTTAACAACTTCGAACCTGGTGCAAGATACTTTTTCACTTTAGACGGTGGAACTCAGGCAAATCCTGGCGGTGACGAATGTGGACCTGTTCATCTAGACAGAGAAGACATCGATGCAAGACTTTGGCTACATATTCCAAATGGTCCATCTACACATCAGATTCTAGCACTATCTAATGGTAGAGAGATTGGCTCCCAACTGATTTGATTACAACCAACTTGCGATTAGTTCTGGTTGAGTTAGGTAGAATGTGAGCGCTGCGCCTGCCATCATCATCATCCATGCCCCTATTGCCTTGATTAGACCTGTGGACCTCCTCAAGATATTGATGAAACGCTGCTGTCCTAATCCAACTACTGTAGTGACTGCGATCATTAGCAAACTCACAGACAACATCAGGCCTGCGAGGCCTGTCCAAGTCGCAGTACCACCGATGAGCGCAAGATATGCGATGAAAGGAATTACAGCCGCTGCGGTACAATCTATTGACGCTGCAGAGTAACCTATACCCCAGAGGTACATGTTTCGCTTGGGAGTAAAACGGTCATCCATCTCTGTGGTAGAATATTTGTCAACCAGATTTTGAACGAATCCAAGCAGGTGGGCTGTGCCTCCAGTTAACATGAATGCTCCAAGAACTATTAGCAAGATTGCAACTGCTAAAGCAAAGTAATGCAAAACACCTGAAAGGTTGATGAAACTACCAAGACCGAGAATAATGATACCGATTAGTGCGAAGAAGGTCAACTGACCCAATGCGGCAAGACCTCCTAGTATCCAATGTGCTGGCATTCTGCTTTCCAACTTACCAGCTTCAATTAGTTCATCTTCACGCTGGCCTAATCCGACGTAGTAGGAAATGTATCCAGGAAGGATAGGGAATGCACAAGGTGAGAAGTATACCAAGACACCCAGTAGAAGACCCATGGTGAAAATTGCACCTGCTGAGCGATCTACCTCCGCTAGCGAGAACCTCAAATCAGCTGCATCTCCTTTTGCTGCTGCTAGCACAGCGCCATCGAAGTCACCCCAGCCGCCAGTTGGTGTTCCTGAACTTTCCTTGGCAACGATGTAACCTTCATGGTCAATTACCAATGCAACTGGAATGGCCTGTGCTTGATATTCTTCAACCATATCTCCCCTTGTGAATTCAACGATTTCCCAAGTAATGTTACCCTCTAGTGTGGTCTCAATTGTGAAGTTGACAGATGAATTTTCCAGGATTGTAATTTCTATTCCTTCCACATCTACATCTTTGTCGTCATTGTCATGCAGACCTTGGCCAATATCGAAGCATGAAACCTCTTTTTCAGAGGAGTTGACTTGAGCTTCAATACAATATGTGCCATCATCTAATTCTACTTCTGAAGAGTTAATTCCAGAATGGATTACATCCGATTTTAACACTGAATCAGTATCGCCAGTGGCTACAATCCAAGGCATGTGAGAAGATGATTCAGGGTCACCAAATGTTTCATTTAACATCTCAAGAGATTCAATTGAGTACCACATACCAACTGAGATTACGATGATTTCATAATCTCCACCATAATCTCGCCAGTCATCGATTTTCAACTCTAGATGTTCCTGAACTAGATGACAATTAGCGCAGTCTATCGCCATGAAATCTAAGACTACAACTTTGCCTCTGTGGTCCGATAATTTGAACCAACCAGTTTCGTTAACATATTCGCTTTCTTCAGTCATACGATTGACTGTTTCAACCTCGAAATCAGGTGCTAAGCGAATGTTGTCTCTGTCAACACCATATCCAGAGGATGCGATATCAAACATTGAAAGACCAGCATAGCCGATTATTGAAAACAGGACAATTCCTATTCCCAATGCTTTCCAAGTTGTTGAATCTTTGAAAACCCCGAGGTCCACCCCGAACTTTTCTTTCAGACCCATATTACAACGGTGGCGTGGAAGAGTTATCAAAGTCTCGCAGAAATTTATTTTCTATTCAACTCAGATGTGAATTTTTTTTGCCAGCCCACAATACCATTTTGAAACAAATTGCACCAATAATTACACCGACTGCTGCACATAGGTAGAGCCATACTGCTTCATCTGCTCCTGCTATTGCTGCATCGATTAAGACGTATAGAAGTAGAACGCCTGAAACCGCACCAATCGCACCACTGATACCAAAACCAGCGGCAATCATTGCAACCTTCTGTAGGAAGTTCACGGGCCTACGTAAACTATCACACTGATAAGGATTGAGGATTTGATTTATCCTACGTGTTCTAAATCCCTTGACATCGAATACAATCGGTATAGTGCATCCTTACCGATTAGCCAATCCACTACTTCGGCTGGAATTGAATGAAGCATCACTTCCCTCAAACCATCTGTCTCATAAACTGTTGAAAGCATTTTCAGAGTTGCCCTCACCCTCCATCCTTCGTATGATTCACGGTTAGTCAAATCCACCCACTCTACCGGAAAATCTGAATCTTCGTAGAGATTTTTTGTACCCTCATCGCTGGTAACCAATGTACCATCGCCGTGGAATTTCGTAGCGTGCTCAACCCAATTTGGAGGGTCGTTGATGTCTGGAATTTGAACTATAGTTGCCTCTCTTCCGTCGAGCCATGCACGGATCATCTCTTCTCTTTCGTCAGCACTCCAGGGATTTTCCATGGTTGTATCTGCTTGACTCGAACCTATCGCAATGGTAGTGTCTCCCTTCGCCAATGCTGCCTCAACCAAATGGGCATGACCCTTGTGAAATGGTTGAAATCGACCAAGTACAATGTGCATGTAAATCACTCAAAATATGATTCAACATCGACATCTGGTAGATCTATTCCGAAGTCTTTGAAGCATGAAATCATTCTCTTGCAACCTTCGACCATCTCACTGATTGGGGTTTCACCCATGCTTCCAACTCTGAACATCTTGCCTTTGAGATGGTCTTGTCCACCAATTACTTGAGTGGAATATTCTTCTTTCAGCCTAGTACGCCAATCATCATTGATTCCTTCAGGATACAAAATTGCAGTTACAGTAGTAGAGCGGAAAAACTCGTCTGCGAGTAATTCGAATCCTAAATCGAGGAATAATTTTCTAACTCCTTCAGCCAACGTTTTACATCGATTCCAACGGTTTTCTAGACCTTCTTCTTTGAGAGTTTCAAGAGCTGCAGCCCACCCCATGGCAGGATTAATCGCTGGTGTCCACGGAGTTTGGTCGTCACTACCTTTTTTGAGAGCAGGAATGATGTCAAGGTAATAAGTTGGATTAGAATCATATTGATTTCTAATTGCAATACACCTGTCAATAAACCGCTGATTTACTGCTATAGCTGCAATTCCGCTAGGCCCTGCTGTGCACTTCTGAGCACCAACAACTACTGCCTCTGCACCCCATTCTTCTGGATGGACCGGCAATCCACCTACGCTTGTGATTCCGTCCAGGATAAATGCTACACTGTGGCGCTGACACATCTCGGCTAATTCTGCTGCATCTTGAGTAATCCCCGTTGAAGTTTCATTGTGACAGATTGCTAGAGCCTCCCAGTTTCCTCTTGCAAGTTGTTCTTCGATTTCACCAAAATCGAATGCACGCCCCCATTCATATTTCAGATGCTTTACGTTACAGAATCTTGCGCCCATCTCCGCAACTCTTTCTCCGAATTTACCATTTGTTGGAACCAGTACTCTATCGTTAGGTCTGAAGCGGTTAGCCATCACCATCTCCATCGCAGCAGTTCCAGAACCTGATACTGTGATGACCTTGTATCCATCATCCCCTGCCCATGATTCATTCTTTCTCTTATCAGAGGATGGGCTCAAATTGAAAGCATATCTCAAGCCGCTGTTCAGCCTAGCCATAATGTCTCGAAATTCACTACCCCTTGCGGTTATGGCTGGTGTAGACAGAGCCTCTAAACAGGCAGAATTCATTCTCACCGGCCCGGGAACTAGGAAGCAGTCTCCATCGTGGCTCATGGCGCTGGCTGTGCGCGCCCAGTTCAATAACTGCACTACCAACCGTGTCTGTCAAGAACCTAGTCTGCTTGGGACAAGTCATGCTGACAGTGGGTGTTGCTATGTTGCAAGGCGCACGCAATGAGCACATTTATTCGCTAAGAAAAGCAGCAAAAAATCTCGATTTGGAAATTTCAATAAGAGAACTAAGGAAATCAACTGATGTTGACGGTGTTGATGCGATTGTCCTTCCGGGTGGTGAATCGACTGCAATGAAAATAGCAAGTCGCTCAGAAAACCTGTACAATGAGATTTGGGAAAAGGCAAGGAACGATTCAATTCCGATTCTCGGCACTTGTGCCGGTGCAATTTTACTTTCACAACAGGGACTAATTGAAACAGAGATTGAAAGGAACGCATTTGGTAGGCAAAAGGACAGTTTTCAATCAGAGATTCGTGTTAGTGTCGGCGATAACGAGAACTTTCAGGGCGTATTCATCCGTGCTCCTAGATTCTTCAAAGGAAGTGACCATCCAATCGCTTGGCTAAGTGACGAGGTAGTTGGTGTTCTTGAGGGTAGAATTATGGCATTAACATTCCACCCTGAGTTGACTGAAGATTACCGATTCCATGAGTGGTTATTGTCAGAAGCAAACCACACAAATTGAACTCTGCAAACCGTTTACTTCAAACCAAAGACACCGGAGCGAATAATCGTGCAACTTCAGATGGCTACAGAGATTGCTCCCCCTGAACAGGGTGAAGCAGAAGGTTGCATTCAGTGCCAAATGGGTAGCAAACTAGTACTATTTGTCACAGGAAAGTGTCACTGGGGTTGCGATTATTGCCCTCTATCTGATAATAGAAGAGAAACCCCAGACATGTTTGCTAATGAAAGGCGATGTTCTAATTTCGACGAGGTTATCGAAGAAGGCAAAGCGATGAGAGCAACTGGAACTGGAATTACTGGCGGAGACCCAATGCTAGACTTTGACAAAACTGTTCTAGCAATTAGAGAACTGAAAACTGCATTTGGAAATGACCATCACATTCACTGTTATACCTCGATTCCAATCAAACCAGACCAAGCAAAAGAACTCGGAGATGCAGGACTGGATGAGTTGAGATTCCATTTACTCGACCTGAGTTTAGAAAGGTACAGCGAATCGGTAAATGCAGCACACAAGGCAGGAATTACGGTTGGTATTGAGTTACCTGCTGAGCCTGATAAGGAAGAGAAACTAATGAATCTCTTGACGGAATTAGACGACTCAGCCGTTGAATTCCTGAACCTAAACGAGTTGGAGATTACAGTTGGAAATCAAGGAAATATGGATGTAAGAGGGTTCAACCTTGCTGGAGGAATCACCGCCGCAGCAGAGGGTTCTGCAGAATTGGCAATCAAGTTGAAAGAAGCAGCAGAGGGGATGAGTTTTCACGTCAAATTTTGCACTGCAAATTTCAAAGATGCGGGGCAATTAAGAAACAGATTTAGACGCCGAGGAGAGGCTACACTGCGACCGTATGAGATATTGTCAGATGACGATACAATTCTCTTTGGTGCAATTCCTTGTTCGCTTGAAGATGCATCTGATGATGTTAGAGAATTATCCGAAACGCTGGGCCTTATGGATGGTTGGATAAGATATGATGCATCTAGCCAAAGAATCGAGATTCCACTTTCAGCTGCTGAAGATGTTGCTGAACACCTCAGTGTACCAGTTCAAATGATAGAGGTTCATCCAACTCATGAGAGATTGGAAGTCGGTGTAGTTCACCTCAACGAAGTCAGGTAAATGGTTTCAAACTGAGGTTTATACTAACCAATTCAGGCAGCAATCCGATGGCAGTGGACGTTTTATGGTTCAAGAAGGACCTAAGGGTCAAAGACCATCAGCCATTGATTGAAGGTGCAAAATCCTCAAACAATCTGCTGTGTTTATTCCTAGTTGAACCAGAGAGGCTCAACCTAGATGACACTGATCACATACACATCAAATGGGAATTAGATAATGCAGAAGAATTGGCAAAATCACTTGCAAAAATCGGCGGCCACCTTCACATTAAATTTGAAAGTGCAATGAGAGCACTACAATCTATTCACGAGGAGTTTGAAATCGGTAGAATCTTTTCACATCAAGAGACTGGGAACTCCTGGTCTTATCAGAGAGATATCAAGGTGAAACAATGGTGTAATTCAAACAATATTGAATGGTTGGAGTTTCCGAGTAACGGAGTGATTAGAGGATTAACCGACAGAGACCTCTGGAAAAAGAAACGAGACTCTAGAATGAGAATCGAACTTCAAGAACCTCCGAATCTAGATGGCAGGTCCGTTCCAAATTCAGAAATATTCGACCGAACATCAATCGGATTGAATCCTAGGACACTTTCCATTCAGCGTGGACCAGGAGAAAGTGCCGCAGGAACTCGTTTAGCGGATTTTCTAGAACACGAAGCAAAGAATTTCCAATGGGGAATATCCAGTCCTGTAAATGCAGTAAAATTCGGTTCGGGCTTATCTCCATATCTCACAGTAGGCGCAATCTCAATGCGCAGAGTCGTCCAAACAACAAATGACAGAATGCATGAAATTAGGAGTAATCCAAATATTGTCGACGATGCCAAAATGTGGCTGAAAAGTCTAGCATCCTTCAGGAAGAGATTGGCTTGGAGATGTCACTTCATTCAGAAATTAGAGATGGAATCAGACCTCGACCTAGTCGCTCAAAACAAAATAATCGACTCGAATTTGAACCGAGAAATGGACGAAGAGAGGTTCACCAGATGGAAAACTGGGACAACAGGCTGGCCATTCCTTGATGCTTGTATGCGACAATTAGCCAGCACAGGATGGATAAATTTCCGAATGCGAGCAATGATCATGTCTGCTGCATCGTACAATCTATGGCTTCCATGGAGAGACACTGGATGCCATCTAGCAAAGCAATTCATCGACTATGAGCCAGGAATACATTGGTCTCAAGTTGGAATGCAATCGGGAACAACTGGAATAAACACGATTAGAGCGTACTCAATGACAAAACAAGGCAAGGACCAAGACCCTGAAGGAGATTATATTCGAAAATGGATTCATGAACTCTCAATGGTTCCAACGAAATATATCCACGAACCCTGGAAAATGCCGATTGAAGTTCAAGAGAACGTTTCCTGTCTAATAGACACGCACTATCCTTCACCGATTGTCGATGAAGTCACAAGTAGAAAAGAAGGTGTGAAGAGAAGTTATGCTGCTAGGTCTACAAAGGAATCTAGGACTCAAAGCAAAATAGTGTTGCAAAAGCACGGTAGTAGGACTAGGCCTAGAAAAAGAAAGCCGATGAAAGACAAATCAGTACAACAAAAGTTGTTCTGAAATCATTGGTCAGAAGCAACCACTACTCTCGCTGGAATCAAAACCCTGTCCTTGTACATGTATCCCGCTTCCAACTCATCAATGACTTGGTTTGCTGGGAAGTTATCAGATGGCGGAAGTGTGGTAATCGCTTCCATCTTTGTTGGGTCGAATTTTTGCCCCTTTGCCTCGATTTTCGCCACTCCATCTCCAGATAACTCCGACCACATCTTTGAGCGTATCAGACTCAATCCTTCATCTTCGTTTACAGACAATGCCCTATCGATATCACCGAGGACACCGAGCATCTTGCGAGCCATACCCATGCCACCATATTGGATTGCAGTAGCCTTTTCAGACATCAGACGCTTCCTAACATTTTGAATCTCAGCATCACGGTATGTGATTTCTTTTTCTGCTGCTTCAGCTCTCTGAATTGCTTCGGTAAGTGGGTCGATTTCTTCGACTACCTCGACTTCTTCAACCTCTGCTTCGACGCTTTGTTCGACAACAGGATCTGCATCATCTACAACTACCTCATCGTCTTCCATGACGCTGCGACTATGAGGTCATTTTTCAATTTCACGAATCTAAGAGATTTCCGAGGTTCCAATCGCCGTGACCCCAAAGTTGAGCATCGAGGTGCTCTCTGCCAAGAATCTGGACATATCCTTTGACGTTTACAGCATGATGCAGAGTTCTTGAGTTCCTATCATGAGCCTCAAATGTAGGAATGATTCTGGGGTCCTTCTTCTCATCCAGAGTTTCACCCATCTCCTTCCTTCTGTTCATCCAGTCTTCGCATACTTTCTCTGCGAACTCCGACTCACCCATTCGTGAGAGATTTGTACGCAATTCATCCCAGACCTCCAAGGAGTACATGTCATCAACATGCTCTAACTCTCTTCCGATTGCGTTTTCAATATAGAGGAAACATCGACCTTCCCATGCTTCCCAGTGACCAATACTAGACCATTCGACTAGTTTCAACAAAGCATCATATGCAGAATTTTCATACAACACAGAACGTGTTGAACCATCTCCGGAAATATTGTCAGCTAAATCCAGGAATTCGGCTTCACAATCAATGTCGAAATCACGTCCCAATTTCCCATCTGCATTTGGCCTTAGACCTCTAAGAGAACTAGATTCCATTCCTGAAACAAGTTGTTGCCATTCCATATCGAGAATAGAATTCAAAGTCGAGCCGTCCACTAGATGTAGACACATCTCTATTCCCATGTCCTGACCCAGACTGATTTCACTCATCAGTGCATCGGGATTTGGTTTGTTTCAACACAGTGTAGGAAACATCTCTCGAAGAACGCTGGTAAGTGTTCTATCATATCATCTTCATCAGACCTAAAGCCAAGTGTGCACTTTCCAACTAGTCGTTTTGACATGTTTCCAATCAAGCCGGGGTTGTAGTATACTGGAAGAACATAAATCCCTACATGCTTACGTTGAACTTTGATTCCTATGAAGGGCCTATTGCTTGGAGTGAATAATCGATAATAGCCATCATCATCGCATTTGACTTTCATGAATGGCTCATATTTTGCTAGAATTTCTCTTAGTTTGAAGAAGAGTACTGTATAGTCTGCATTCTTCATGTGCTGCTCCAATGCGTGATAGCATTCAAGAGTAACCATCAGCCCGTAGTGAGTAGGAGGGTTTGATGTGGCTACTATCAAAGAGCAAATTGAAGCCCTTTACGATGAGATAAATAAAACTCAGAAAAATAAGGCAACAAATGCACACATCGGTAAACTGAAGGCGAAGATTGCGCAATTGAAACTCAAGGAAGAAAAGGCCGCAGCATCGGCAAAAGCTGCAGGTCCTGCGAAAGGTTTCGAAGTAAAAAAATCAGGAGACGCCTCTGTAGCCCTAGTAGGATTCCCGTCTGTGGGTAAGTCCACTTTGATCACCAAAGTCACTGATGCCAAATCAGAAGCCGGTAATTTCGCATTTACAACCCTAACATGTATCCCTGGTTTGATGGAGCATAGAGGAGCAAAAATCCAGATTCTGGATTTGCCAGGTCTAATCAAAGGCGCTGCTGAAGGAAAGGGAAGAGGTAAGGAAATTCTAGGTGTGATTCGTTCTTGTGACATGGTTCTTTACATCGTTGACCCGTTCCAAGATTCTCACTTTAGAGTCCTACACAGGGAGTTGGAAAATGCCGGTATCCGCCTGAATCAAACAAAGCCACCTGTATTCGTAAAAAGAGTAGAGAAAGGTGGAATCGATGTTAGAACAACAGTCGAGCAAACTCACCTAACACCTGAAGAAATGGGCGACATCATTCGCTCATTTGGATATACATCCGCAATCGTAACACTACGTGCAGATACCACTGCGGAAATGCTGGTTGACACGATGGTAGGAACTCGTGTTTACTCTAAATCTGTAATCGCTGTTAACAAGATTGACATTGCATCAGAGGAAGAAATTGCATCTGCAGAGAAAGCTCTTCCTCAGGACTGGCCAATCATGCGCATATCTGCCTTCAAGGGAACGGGTTTGGATGAATTGAAGGACTTCATCTACGACAATCTAGGCTTCATGCGCATTTTCTTGAAACCACAAGGCCAGGAAGCCGACTTAGAAGAACCGCTAATCGTCAAGGACGATTCAACCGTGGAAAATGTCTGTAATAACCTACACAGAGATTTCGTTAGAAAGTTTAGGTTTGCACGAGTTAAAGGCCCATCTGCAAAATTCGATTGGCAGCGTGTTGGCCTAGATCACCAACTCAAAGATGGTGACCTGCTATCAATCATCATCAAAAGATGAATCAACTGCTTGTAGCAGCACCATTGTCTGTTTCAGACAAGATACTCATCATTAATGATGCACTACCTGCAATGAAAATTATCCCAATTGTGGCGTGAATTGTCCATCCTAGCAAGTTATTGTATCCTCCAATCAGAACGAGCATGACGTACCAAGCCAACACTGAAATTGTTGGAATAAGGAAAGCGAATAACCTTGTTCTTTCTCCATATAATTTGTACACGATGTCAAGTAAAACTCCGGTTAGAAGAGGGGTCATGAAATGTTTCCATGCATCTCGAAGTTCGCCCTGAGCGAATGCAGCGACTGCAAATCCATTCACAGCCAGCATAACCGTGAACACACCAAATTGCGCCTTCCATCTTTTCAGGAAAAATAAGATGAAACCCGCCATTATCATTGATTGGAATGTAATTGCTGTTATTCCTCTCTCCAATCCCTCAGTTCCGAGTTGACAGCCTTTGCCCATACACATCTCAACATAACTCAGAGTCAAATGGTTCGTGTAGATGGTGAACAAAGTAATCACAGACCATGCACAGGCTAATCCGAAAACAATAGGTATCTGAGATTTCAAGTCCTGTCCACTATTTGGGTCGTGCCAAGCTACCATTGTTGGAACCATCAAACTTAGAATCAATCCTGCTGCAAGTCCCAAGTGGGTTGGCGAAAGGAGAATGTCGGTGCCACCTTCGATTCCAAAGAATGAGTGCCATAACATGTCGCCAAAACCAGATACTGCGAACACAACCATTCCGGTAACTCCTACACTGTAACCACCTGGCATACCCTGCAAAAATTGCTTAATTGCAGATGGACTTTTTGGGAAAGGACCATCGTGGATTTGCCACAATGAAAAGGTCACATAGCACGCGTATGCAGTGAAACCAGAGTACCAGAGACCATGCCACTTTGTGAAGAATGAATCATCAACCTCTCCATGCGTATGCGCCCAACCATCGACAACCATCCCGATGAAACACCAAAATGCCAAACATAGCATTGTTAGATTGAATCTTGTTGTTCCCGGTTTTTCAATCCCTGATGTGAAATGACGATAGAGAAAATAGACCAATGCCAAGGCTAGGGAGCCAAAGAAAATCTCACTGAAATCTCGCAATTCTTGAGGAGTTCCAAAAATCCCTACAATGCCTTTTGCTCTAACTGCCATTATCACTAATTTCTTTTAATCTTTAATATGATTTTACTAACAAGTTTGTAACTTGGCTGCTGATTAGGCAGTACATGCTTAGCGTCATAAACCTCATCTGATGTCCAATGTACATGTCAGAACCACTGCCGGATTTTGGCAACATTCGCTTTGATGGCACATTACGACCCTCGCAAGAAGCAGCATGTAAGGAAATTATTCCCCAACTAGAAAATGGAGAAACTAGGCTGTATGTCGTTGCCCCACCTGGTTCTGGCAAGACCGTTTTGGGTCTCTATGTTTGGGCTGATTTGGTGAAAAAACCAGCATTGGTTCTATCGCCTAACTCAGCGATTCAAGCACAGTGGGCAGCCAGAACATCTTTGTTCGATCTCGACGGCAAAGAGGAATACATTAGCACCGACCCAAAGAAACCGGGATTGCTTACCTCACTCACCTACCAAGCAGTAACTGCACCTGGCAAAGGTGGAGGAGATATTGAGGAAGCGGCTCTAAAACTTTGGGCTGAGAAATTAATGGCATATGGAGAAGCACATGATTACGTATCATGTGAGGCTTGGCAAAGGGGCCTTAAACAAAGAAATCCAGAATACTATGAGCAAACACTGGGCACCTACAGAAAGAAAGTTAGAGATTCCATAGCAACGCAAGGAAACGCTATTTCAATTCTTGGCGATAGTGCAAAAGAGAATCTTGAGCGACTGAAGGATGTGGGAATTGGACTGATAATACTCGATGAATGTCACCATTTGATGCACCATTGGGGAAGAATCCTAGCAGAGGTTCAAACGATGTTTGGCAACCCGATCATCCTAGGTTTGACTGCGACTCCACCGGACCCAGAAGATTTTGAGGAGCATGACGTCGAGCGATATGAGAAATTCTTCGGCCCAGTTGACTATGAAGTGCCAGTACCTGCCTTAGTACGTGAATCCAATCTCGCACCATACCAAGACCTATGTTACTTCACTCGCCCAGTAGCATCTGAATTGAAGTATATTGCAGGAGTAGATTCTGATTTTGATGAATTGCTAGAAGAATTGAGAGATAAGAGTAAACCAAAAGAAAAAGACAGAATTTCTGATTTAGACACTTGGGTATTCGACAATCTTCAGGCAAGAACGTCCATCTCTGGAGAATCAATGAGCTGGGTTGAGTTCCAGAAAAAAAACAGAGCATTTGCTGATGATGGAAGGAGATTTTTGCAATCGAATGACCTCCTGCCTCCAATAGGCGTCCCACTTATCTCAATGGATAACCATGACCAATCTTGGACAAGAATCAGTATGCTAAGAACTGTGCTTGACAGATATGTGAGGTACGGACTCAGAAGGTCAAAGAGTGAATTGGACCATGAGTTATCTGAGTCGATAGTTGCAAGGCTGAGGTTGCTTGGAACCCAAATTACCGATACAGGTGCTAGACCGTGCGCATCACCAGTGGGCAGAGTAATGGCTTATTCATCATCTAAAGTTGAGGCTTTGGAAAAAATTGTCAAAACAGAAAAAAACGCATTAGGCGATTCTATACGAGTTGTAGTTGTAACCGACTTTGAAAAAACATCTGCCACAACACTGGTTGAAGGCATATTAGATGACGAAGCAGGCGGTGCAATCGCAGCATTTAGAACTCTTGTATCGAATGACGAAGGAGATTCAATCGACCCGATTTTGATGACTGGCAGCACTGTTCTAGTGGACGATGACCTATACCCTCGATTTATGGCCAGAGCAGAGTCATGGGTGAAGGAAAATAATGTCAATATCCGATTTGAAGATAGCATCCGAGAAGGCTATCACGAAATACATGGTAAAGGAAAAGATTGGAAACCTCGTTATTATTCTATGATGATTACAGAATTTTTCCAGGAAGGTTTGACAAAATGCCTTATTGGAACAAGAGGACTTCTTGGAGAAGGTTGGGATGCTTCACGCATTAATGTTCTAATCGATATGACAACAGTAACAACTAGCATGAGCATTAACCAACTTAGAGGACGCTCGATTAGACTTGATTCAAATTGGAAAGAAAAGGTTGCAAATAATTGGGACATTGTGTGTCTAGCTGAAGAATTCACAAAAGGATATGATGACTATGACCGATTCAAAAGAAAACACAAGCAACTCTACGGCGTGTGTGATGACGGAACAATCGAGAAAGGAGTTGGCCACGTACATGCAGCATTCAATAATGCCAAACCAGAGGGTATAAACGAAGGAATGGAGATATTCAATGAAGAAATGCTAGCGCGAGCAGGTAACAGGAGTCATGTTAGGGAACTTTGGGGAATAGGCCAACCTTTTGTAGTCTCTCCGAGTTCTGCTGTAGAAGCTAAATTGGTAGCCGGATTTGCTGGCGGATTCAAATTTGGAATCAATAAACGTGTGTGGACTGATGAGTCATTGATGCTCGAAATCTCAAAGGCAATCGTCGACACTCTGAGCGATTTAAGGGAGATAGATAGAGACTGCGAACCTACTGGCGGAGATAGGGGAGGCGGATGGTTAAGGTACCATCTCAAACATGCTACTGAAGAGGAGACTGCAAAATTCACCAAGGCTCTTGAAGAGGTTCTAGGACCACTAGACAACCCTCGCTACATCATCAGTAGACCTGCAATGCATATGGAAGATACTTGGCTGTCTAAACTACTTCCTGAGGTATTAGCAAAATTCCTCCGTCGTGCTGAAAGGTCGATTCAGATGTATCACACAATTCCTTCAATCGTTGCAAATACCAAAGAGAGAGCAGAAATTTTCAAGAAAAACTGGGACTATTACATCGGTGAGAGTGAAATTATGTACTGTAGAAATGATGAGGGGAGACAGTACGTTGAAGAATTAAAGAAAAATGGATTAGAGCCAAAAAACAGTATCCATAGGAAGGAAGTTTACTTGTGATTAATCCCAAATCCCCATATCCATCTTCGCATCTTCTGATGCGTGGATTTTTGGATCCCATCTTGGCGACCAGACTAGATTGATGTGAACGCTTTCAATAGCATTTAGCGCAGCACGGTGTGCAGCCGCCATGATCTCTGCAGCAGCAGGGCATCCTGGACTTGTTAGAGTCATATCGACCTCAGCGTGCTTTACCCCATCTTTGTTTTCAAAACGAACGTCATAGACCAAACCGAGTTCTACGATTGAGATATCTAATTCGGGGTCTTCAACTTCCTCTAATGCAGTCATGACTTCTTCTTTCGTTGTCATTGGATAGCCTCCTTTACACTATTTTGTACCATATCAAACATGGTTCTAAAACCGTTTGACCGAGAAGGTGTAAGGCTAACCAAAATCCCTGCTTCTTCTGCAAATGCTGGTGTTAACTCTAACACTGATTGAGGTGTTGAACCGTTTACTGCAATAGAAAGAATTCCTTGTAGACCTTGCACCATCTTAGCATCAGCTGCCGCCTTCATCCAAACCGTTCCATCATGAATTTTTACCTCAATATGAGCGATTGACTGACATCCTTTCACTAGATTGGATTCATTCCAATCCTCAACTGGCAACTCATCAACTTCCCTCGAGAAGTCCATCAAAACTTCGAGCCTCTCAAATTGGTCGTCAATCTCTTGAAATTCTTCAATAATTTCTTGGATTGAAGCAGGCCAACTCATGCCATTGCCTCCAATACACGGTCGATTCCTGCTAGGAAGATCTCTGCATCAGATTCATCGTTGTACAAGTAGAATGATGCTCTAATTGTTCCATTAACACCCAATTTATCCATTAGCGGCTGAGCGCAGTGATGACCTGTCCTAACCGCTATTCCTTGTGCGTCCAAGAGTCTAGCAAAATCCTCCGGATGAATTGTGGGATGAGTGAATGAGACGACTGCTGCATCTTGTGGATTCAGAGTAGAATAGACAGTCATTCCTCTTTCTGAAAGTTGAGTTGATACTCCCCGTGCGATTTCTAGCAACCTTGAATGATGGCTTTCCAAATCGATTCCAGAAATCCACTCTAGGGCCGCAGCCCAACCAAATCCTTCTGCGATTCTTGGTGTTCCTGCTTCGAACTTATGTTCATTGGATTGGTATGTTGAACCCTCTAGTGTAACAGTCTCAATCATATCACCACCTCCCATGAATGGCTCCATTTCCGAAAATGCTTCTTCGCTAATTAGCAGTGCTCCAATACCCGTTGGACCACACATTTTGTGAGCGCTAAATGCTAGGAAATCTGCTCCTAACTCCTTGAAATCAATCAACTCATGAGGAACAGCTTGTGCAGCATCGATTAGGACTCTAGCTCCGACATTCTTTGACATAGCAATTATTTCTTCAACCGGGTTTCTAACACCTAGAACGTTAGATGTGTGTACAACACAAACCAATTTTGCACCTTCTAATGCAACTTCTAGAGCATCCATGTCGAGTTTGCCTTCTTCGACTGGGACAAAACGCAATTCGACTGCGATTCTTTCAGCCAGCATCTGCCATGGAACGATATCGCTGTGGTGTTCCATTTCTGTCAATACAATCGCATCTCCTGCGTTTAGGTTGTATTCTCCCCATGCTCTTGCAGCCAGATTGATTGCCTCGGTTGTCCCGCTGGTGATTACTGCAAAATCGCAATTGTAACGGGATTTCAATAACTTCCTGCACTCCTCATAACCTTCGGTTGCTTCTCCAGCAAGGGTGTGAACCGCTCTGTGGACATTAGCATTCGATGATGAGTAATATTCAGACATTGCATCGATTACACATGCTGGTTTTTGAGTGGTAGCAGCATTGTCGAGGTAAACCAACGGCCTTCCGTTGATTTCTCTTGAGAAAATTGGGAAATCCTCTTTCATGAAATCACCCATTCATCAAGCATTCTAGGTGGACTAAAAGCCTAGTCCGCAAGGCAGAGACTACCGTCTCGCTCTTTATCTCTCTAAATGCATCCATAAGGAATCCTTCAACGATTAACGCAGACGCTTCTTCGTTTGAGAGCCCTCTGGAGGCGAGGTAATGAATTTGATTTACGTCGATTGGTGCACTTGCAGCACCATGAGCAGCCTTTACGTCGTCTGCTAGGACTTCTAACTCTGGGATTGCTTCTGCTCTAGACTTTTCAGAGAGCAAAAGGTTTCTGAAAACCTGACCTGCATCGCTGCCGTCTGCTCCTTCTGTGATTGTCAACAAACCTGTACCAACCGAATGTGAGGAATCGTTACAAGTTGCATGCATGACTAGGGATGAATCTGTGTGACCTACACTGTGTTTTATCTCTAAATGATGATCATCGTGCCTTGAGCCATACCCATTGGAAGCGACTCCAGTCCTAACTTCTGAGCCCTTTTCAGTTAAGTCGAAACGAATGTCTGATTTATTCAGGAAACCACCAGCGGATAGGGTCGCGAACTCTAGAGTAGAGTCTCTCAATATCTCCCAATCTTCACACCTTAGGAAGTGAGCGTCACTAGCCAAGTCATTGATGTAAGCGATGGAAAGAGTTCCTGAAACAGAACCTGTAACTCGCAGCCCAGCCCATCCAGCGTCACCTGAAATACGAATGACAAGGTTACTATGACCCTTGGATTCAATCGATAACTCACCAGCGCATATGTGACCAGAGCATCGTAAATCTACCTCAATAGTCTCATCATTGACAGCGATTTTTCTGCATATTGGTGAAACTGAGTGAATAAATGCTCTCGCAATTTCTTCACTGTCAGCCATCTCAAATTCCTCACCTAGGCTGAATTTAATCGGCTCAGCCTTCGGCATTTCTTCGACCTTTGTTGGATGAACTCTCTTCCAGGGAGTGTATCGCCAAAGGTGCTCAGAACGTGGTGGAATAGTGATTTGTGGATACTGCATCATCCAATAGCACCCTCCATCTCCAATTCGAGAAGGCGATTGAGTTCAACTGCGTATTCCATCGGTAATTCGCGAGTAAATGGTTCAAAGAAACCGTTGACTATCATTCCCATCGCTTCTTCTTCACTATGACCACGTGCCATCAAGTAGAACAACTGATCATTGCTTACTTTAGACACACTAGCCTCATGTTCCAAGTCAGCACTCGAATTGCCGACTTCCATGGTCGGGTAGGTGTCGGACTGACTATCCGGGTCTAGCATCAATGCGTCACAGACAACCTTTGAACGGCAACCGTGAGCCTTTGGTGTAACTTGTAGCATTCCTCTGTAGGATGACCTTCCGCCATTTTTTGAAATTGACTTTGAAAGAATGTTTGATGTGGTATTTGGGGCCAAGTGGTGAACCTTTGCACCTGCATCTTGATGTTGACCCTTACCTGCGTAAGCAACTGAAATCACTTCAGCGTGAGCTCCTTCTCCCTTCAGAAGAACTGCTGGATACTTCATTGTCAACTTGGAGCCGATGTTTCCATCAACCCACTCAATTGTTGCATCGGCATGAGCGACTCCCCTCTTTGTAACGAGGTTGTAGACGTTTGCTGACCAATTTTGGACAGTAGAATAACGGATTTTTGCACCCTTCATCGCAATTAATTCAACAACTGCGGAGTGAAGAGATTCTGTGGAGTATGTTGGCGCAGTACATCCTTCAACATAGTGAATTGATGAGCCTTCATCAGCGATGATTAGAGTTCTCTCAAATTGTCCCATGTTCTTCGCATTGATTCTGAAATATGCTTGCACAGGCATCTCAACGTGCACTCCTTTTGGTACATAGATGAACGAACCACCTGACCAAACTGCAGTATTGAGGGCAGAGAATTTGTTGTCGCTTGCTGGAACTACGGTTCCGAAATACTGCTTAACTATCTCTGGGTACTCCTTCAACCCGGAATCCATGTCCAAGAATAGAACACCTTGTTCTTCCAAGTCTTCTCTAATTGAATGGTAAACGGCCTCTGATTCGTATTGAGCAGTAACGCCTCCAAGCCACTTTTGTTCAGCTTCGGGAATACCAAGTCTATCGAAAGTATTCTTGATGTCTTCTGGAACTTCATCCCAGTCCTTTTCAGTTTTATCTGAGGACCTGAGGAAGTAGGTGACTGCATCGAAATCAATCTGATTAAGCATGTCGCAATTACCCCAAGTTGGCATTGGCATTTCCATGAACCTGCGGTAAGCTTTGACCCTGATATCAGTCATCCACTTTGGCTCGTTCTTAAGTTCAGAAATATCGATTACGACTTGTTCTGAAAGGCCTTTGTCGAATCGAATTGTAGCGTTTTCTGGATCATGGAAACCGTACTGATAATCACCAACTGCATCTCTTGCAATATCTCCGCTCATTATCTCACCTCACTCCTCTAACCAATCGTAACCTTTGGATTCTAATTCAGCAGCTAACTCTGGACCGCCAGTCTTCACGATTTTACCGTCAATCATGACGTGCACAAAATCTGGTTTGACATGGTCTAGTAGCCTCTGATAGTGGGTGATTAGCAGGCAACCTGCAGTTGGGGTTATGCTGTTAATACCGTCAGAAACGACTCTCAGTGCGTCGATATCCAGTCCCGAGTCTGTTTCATCAAGAAGAGCAAGAGTTGGATTTAGCAACAGCATCTGAAGAATTTCTAGCCTCTTCTTTTCTCCGCCACTGAATCCGTCGTTGACATATCTCGATAGGAAGGATTTGTCCATTTCTAGCGCATCCATGTGTGCTTTCAATTCTTTTCTGAACTCTCTAGCGCTTGGTGCATCCTCTCCTCTGACTGCAGCAACAGACTTCCTCAAGAAGGTACCAACCTGTACACCAGGAATCGAAGATGGATATTGGAAAGAGAGGAACATACCTGCTCGTGCACGCTCATAGACTTCCAATTCCTCGAGCGGCTGTCCCTTGAACTTGATTGATCCTGATGTCACTTCATAGGCTGGGTGGCCCATGACTACGCTGGCCAAGGTCGATTTACCAGAGCCGTTTCTACCCATAATTGCATGCACTTCACCAAGGTTGATTTTCAAGGATAGACCCTTGATAATCTCAGTATCTTCGACACTGACGTGAAGGTTCTCGATGCTCAGCATCTCGGCTCCCATGTAGGGCCCTAACGTCACACCTTTATCAATGACTGTACAAGCGTTTATTCTTGTAAAAGCGAGGGTTCTTGAAGACAGAACCTGACGGGCACTCATGGATGACGACATTCTGGAGCAGTACCGCCTTGAGGCTGCGGCTGCAATGGAGGTCGAAGCAAAGCGTAGAATTGCGGAAACCAATGATGTCGAGTTGGATGAACGTCTTAGAAATTCATCCCTTGATGAAGTAGAAGAAATGGTTCCTGCTTTGCTCGCAAGATTAGGACAAGTTAGAGCTGCGCTAGATGGCCATGGCGGAGGAATTTCTGTGACGAGTTCTGTCAAAGAAGATGATGGGTACCATTTCGTGTTGGACTTGACCGGTGCTTGCCTGTCTTGTGGTGCAGCACCTGGTACTCTTCAAGGAGTCAAAAATGACCTAGAAAGTGATGATGAAATCGCAAAGGTTAGCTTTTGTTCAAGTCTGTTGGACACATTCGACGAGTTGGGAAGAGAGTTCATTTTAGCACATGGTGAAGTCGATTTCGTATGAGGTGATTTGGTTATGAAGTGGCAAACCGGAACACGCGAAGACCCAAAACCGTGCCGAGAAAAAGACCAAGGGAAATTCGAAATTACCTCAAGAGACGGTCAAGCAAGGTTAGGTAAATTGCACACCAAGCATGGCATCGTTGAAACACCATGCCTACTACCTGTGATTAATCCAAACATCCGGACTATTGAACCAAGGGAAATGTGGGACAAATATGGAATTCAAGCTTTAATCACCAACTCATACGTAATTTGGAAACATGAAAAACTAAAATCTATCGCTCTTTCAGACGGGGTCCATTCTTTGCTTGATTATCCGGGAATGATCATGACAGACTCAGGGACATTCCAATCATACGTCTACGGAGATGTCGAGGTAGGAGTCGAAGAGATTGTTCAATTCCAAAAAGACATTGGTGTCGATGTTGCGACAATGCTCGATGTATTCACACGCCCTGACATGACATACTCTCAGGTCAAAGAGGCAGTAAATGAAACTGTAAAAAGGAGCACACCGTCTATTTCAACAGCCCAGGAAATGATGCTAAATGGACCGATTCAAGGTGGGATATTCCCTGAATTGAGAGCCATGAGCGCTAAGAAAATGAGCGAACTAGATTTCAGTGTTCATCCAATCGGCGGAATTGTACCAGTAATGGAGCAGCAAAAGTACACCAACTTAGCAAAAATCATGCTCGCAACGAAATCAAATCTCTCTCCAGATAGACCTGTGCACATGTTTGGTTGTGGGCATCCAATGTTATTTCCCATGCTGATTGCTCTAGGTGCGGATTTGTTCGATTCTGCAGCATACGTATTATTTGCAAGGGATGGAAGATTGCTAACTCCATGGGGGACTGAAAAAATTTCAGAAATGGAAGAATGGCCTATCATTATGCCATCTGTATCTAAACATACACCCGCCGAGGTCAGAAAAATGAACAAGGAAGATAGAACAATTTTACTTTCAAGGTTCAATCTAGAAGTTACTCTTCAAGAATTATCTAGGTGCAGACAAGCGGTTCGTGATGGCACTATATGGAGACTAGCAGAGAGAAGGAGTCATCAGCACCCTGCCCTGCGCGAGGCCTTTTTGTGGCTCACTACCAATCCCTCAAAAGCGATTATTGAACCACTAATTCTTGACGAAATCAGTGCATCGAAGGAGACCGGTGAAGAAAAAGGTCGCTGGGAAGAAAATTGGGATTGGTTAGTTTCAGCACAACAAACCCCTAGAAATGGTGGCGAATCCTGGGGAGGAAACGACACATTCAACCGACCACACATACAGATGGCAATGAGAAATTTGCACTCGAGATGGCAACCACAAAAACAAGGTGACGTAATCGTTTTCCACGGTACAACACCTCCGTGGAGAGATAAAATCGGAGATTTGGTCGATAGGATTAGCAACTTGGATTATGAATTGTTTATCCAAACCCCGATCGGTATAGTTCCATACGGCCTTGAGGACCTAAATCCATGGGCCCATGTTGAAGGCCCAAGTTGGATTTGGAATGGGGCGCCCGACCACATCAAAATACAATCAGATTTGGAAAAATTCGGCTTGATGAATAGGCGAATAATCACGATTGATATTTCAGATACCGAGGATTTGCACAATCGTGTTTTTGAAACCCTTGGAATAGAACCTGCTGAAAGAGACACAGAGCCAAATAAAACCAGGCAAATTATTGATAAAATGTGTGTCCTTTACAATATGGATTATCGTGATGCTACAAGCATTATGGCAGACTCTACATTCGTCATGAGTAGAACAGGAAGAATTCGAAATGTAATCAATTCAAACGGAGTTCACATTGTGTCTCCGAGATTGGCGGAGGGCGGCCTATCATTGACCGTCGAAGGGGCAAGGCTGCTTCATTCGATGCGTAAGTTCCCAATTCCAACAAATTTTGGACCAAAGAAAAAATCTGATTGCAATGGCAATGGCCTTGCTTGGGTCGTTGTCGATAATGACGCAGAACCATTCGTCAAGCAAGGAAGAAATGTGATGCACGGCTTCGTACTTGCGTGTGATGAATGGACGAGACCTGATGAAACTGTGCTAATTGTGAATCAATCTGGTGAATTGCTAGCAATAGGCCGGTCACAGTCGACACCAGAGGAATTATCCTCGTTCAAAAAAGGAATTGCAATCAAAGTACGAGAAGGGTGCGCCTAAAAGGGGCATATTCATTAGCCCATCAGTCTGTAATTGATACATGGTCAAGGATTTGATTATCGAATCAACCGACTTGACCAAGGCCTATGGGCCACATATTGCCCTCGATTCACTGAACATTAAAATCGAAAAAGGCGCAACTGGATTGTTAGGTCCAAATGGTGCAGGGAAGTCCACTTTCCTAAAGACAATACTGGGGCTAATTCAACTAACTTCAGGCGAGGGTAAGGTTCTGGGTTATGATGTCAGAACCCAAGGCAATCTAATACGCCAAAATATTGGATACATGCCCGAATATGATGCACTCAATCCCAATATGGATGCAATCCACCAGGTAAAATACAGTGGAGAATTGATTGGTATGAATCCAGCAGTAGCCCTTCAAAGGGCTCACCAAGCTTTAGATTACGTCGGATTAGGTGAGCAGAGGTACAGGGAAGTAGAATCATTCTCAACTGGTATGAAGCAAGCTACAAAATTGGCTTGTGCACTAATTCACGACCCCAAACTGATAATCGCAGACGAGCCAAGCAACGGTTTGGATGCAAAGGCTAGAGAATTCATGCTAAACACTCTCGAGATAACCGTGAACGAAGGACAACGTTCGGTACTCATGGCATCACACTTAATGGATGATGTGGAAAGAGTTTGCGAGAATATCGTATTGCTACACAAAGGAAAATTGGCTGCCCAAGGTAAGATTGAGGACCTAAAGGCGATCGACAAAGAAGTTGAAATACACGTGTGGGGATCTGCAGGGAAAATGGAAGAAACACTCAAGGATAGAGGAATGAAAGTAAGGCGTGAAGGACGCGTTATGAGAATTGGGCATACGGGTGAAGACACCTATGGTAACATCCTACAGGCAGCAGCCGACGTTGGAACCCAGGTTAGAAGAATGCATGACCATGAAGCAACTCTTGAAGATTTATTCCTTGTAATTATGGAACGTTTAGGTCAGGACGTGAAGAGCACTGATGACCTACTGGGAGGGGTTTAGATGCCTGAAGACGACTCGGCTGGCGAAGAGCCTTTCGAGGCGGTTCAAGACAAGGTGGAAACCTATGGAGCAGAAACTCCAGTTACCGGCCAAACAAAGATGCAAGCAGCATGGTCGGCAGACACCGGAGACGAAGAGACCTCTGCGAAGGTAGCATCGTCCCCACAGGGCCAAATTTTTGAACAAATTTACACACCTTGGGAAGGAACACTCAATCCAAGATGGATGAGAAATTGGGCTATATTGCGCCATCACATTCTTGGGATATTCAAGAAAGGTCACAGACCTTGGAATATCCCAACTAGGCTATTCATTTTCTTCGTGATAATTGCCTCGATGACGGATGTAGCACTCGCTCTGCTGTTCGGAATGATAGGCGAACCCACATTGTATGACATTTGGGGAGTTAACAGAGACAACTTGTACGGACACGTAATGGGATTCTTTCCAAGGAACATTCTGTACTACCCTATTGTAGCAGCGCTATTAGTTGGTGGAATAATTTCTGAGGACAGGTCACATGGAACAAGCGCACTTTACTTTTCAAGGCCAATAAATCGATTTGATTACACAGCGATGAAATTCTTGTCAGTATGCTTAATATTGCTGTTCATCATCAATGGCACCTTGGCTGCTTACTACTTTGTCGACATCCTAGTGATGGGCAAAGGATGGGCTTGGATTATCGATACATTCCCAATGTTCCTAGCTGCTTTTGGATGTGGAATTATTCTCGCATTTACATATACATCCATCGGATTGGCACTATCAAGCATCTCTCGTGGTAGATTCTTCCCTGCGATTGGTCTAATTGCGATACTCATGGGGACTCGTTCGATTGCAGCAATAGTAGACGCATTATTCGAAAGGTCACTGCTATACATCATTTCACCATATGATTCTGTAGCTCATGTATGCCAAGCGTTAATTGGCACAGAGATGACCTATCAGCACCCCTGGGTTTGGAGCCTCGTGTCGGTTGTAATTATGAATGGACTAGCATTGTACTTGCTAGCAAATAGGGTATCCTCGATGGAGGTGACTAGAGAATGATGCCTGACATGACACAGCATGGGAAGGCTGAGACTGAACAGTGGACGCCACAACAAAACGTCCCTGTGATTATGTTCGACAGGGTTTCCAAAACATATGGAAGGATCAATGCACTAAACTCGGTTTCTTTGGGAATTTCGGGTGGCGTAACTGGAATCCTAGGTATGAATGGTGCTGGAAAATCAACTCTGTTCAAGTTAATGATGGGTAAAATAAAACCTAGTTCTGGTGCAATCAGATTATTCGGCATAGACCCGTGGAAGAATCCAGCACCGTATTCGCGTGTTGGTTTTGTTCCAGAACACGAAAAAATGTATGATTGGATGACAGCATTCGATTTCATCGTAACTTTCTCAAGACTTCACGGCTTAACAAGAAAAGAAGCCGAAAAAGAAGCAACCAGAGTTCTCAAATTCGTATCACTCGCAGACGTAATGCACAAGAGAATTGGCCAGTTTTCTAAAGGGATGAGACAGAGAGTGAAAATCGCTCACGCACTTGTTAACGATCCAGAATTGATTATCTTAGATGAGCCATTGCAAGGATGTGACCCATTAGCCAGAACCACGATAATGAATGTGATCAAGGAATTAGGAGCGATGGGAAGAACCGTTTTGGTTTCAAGCCACATACTGAATGAAATTGAGAGGATAACAGAGCAAATTGTAATCCTCCACCAAGGTAGGGTTCTAGCACTTGGCAACTCACATGCTATTCGAGAGATGCTAGACCAACACCCGCACAAAATCTCTCTAGGTTGTGACAACCCTCGTGAATTAGCAAAGAGTGTGATTAAGATTGACGAGGTCACAGGTATGTCATTTGCCGAAGAAGGAAAACTCCTCATTGAGACAAATCACCTTGGAGAAGTACACAAACAATTACCCAAGACAATTATCGAAAGCGGTAGGAAAGTTACCTCAATCGACAATCCAAACGACGACTTACAATCCATCTTGATGTATCTAACAGGAGGTTCTTCATGAGCAATCGCATGGATACAATCTGGTCGCAATTGGACAGAAAGTCGACAGCAATTGCAGAGTTTACTCTTAGACAATACCGGACTAGAATCTCAACATGGGTTGTAATGATTGCATCTGTGGTGGCACTACTACTCATCCTTCTGTTCTACATCGAAGCGATGAATACTGAAATTGAAGCCATTGACAACGATGGAGATTCTTTCGATAATGACGGAGATGGTTATCCAAACGGGCAAGAAAAATTGCTTGGAACAAATCCCGATTCAGCGGAAGATTTCCCTATCGGTGTTGAACCGGACCCTCTTGAAAAATGGATCAATGAAGACGATATTGATTGGGACTCATTACAAGATGGAACAAATTACGTAGGGGAAGATGACGACGGCGATTGCTTGGAATATTATGATACATCAAGTCAAAGAGATACCAACGATAACGGAATCGAATGTGACATTATCGTCAACGTAGACTCATTCAATTCTACAATATCTGTAATTTCAGACTCTGGGGTAGATGAGGACCCGGATGAAGACAAATACGGCAAGGAAGCAGGCCACAGAGCCTTCATCCTCGGAATTGGAAAGTTCGGAATCGTCTATCTTCTCGGGATATTCTTGCCACTCTTCCTCGCGACCGGTTTGATTAGAGAAGAGATGTCAGAAGGAACCATACATTACATGCTCGCCAAACCTATTGCAAGAGGCGAAGTACTTCTCTACAGAATGTTAGGATACATCGGAATCACATGGCCATTTATTCTCGCTGTATGCATTGGATTATGTCTAATCACAGGTTTCACAGGCCCAAGCGATTCGTTGTTTAGATGGGAGGATGTACCTGTTTGGATGTCGATTGCTTGGGCTGCTATGCTTGTTTCTTTAGTATATGGAACAATCTTTTGTGGGTTTGGAATAGTTTGGAAAAATGGTGTAATTCTTGCAATAATCTTCGCAGCGTGGGAATTGGGAATGGCATTTGTAACAATACTAACCGGAGGAGACTCATCAATTCGCTACATGTCTGTTATTGGGTGGGGGATGATTATTGTCGATGCTGG
>JBMYVD010000012.1:0-17687 GCA_049606035.1 Candidatus Poseidoniaceae archaeon
ACTCATTCTAACAACCTCCCTTTGTGGATGAACAGCTCAGCTCTCTGTGAATCGCTGACACGTGTTCTGTTAATCGCTGCTAGTGCGTTGAATGTTGCCGCAGCATAGTTGATTGTAGTACGTGTCTGCCCCTTGGTTCTGGACAATACGTCGCTAACACCTGCTAGAGTTAGAACACGCTTACCGGTTTCTCCGATAACCAGTCCCTTACCCGCTGGCGCTGGCATTAGTGTAACTCGAGTAGATCCAGCCTGTCCCTGTACCTTGAATGGTACGGAAGTTCCTGGTCCTACGCTTGATTCCCAAGAACCGTTACCACGCTGGATTTGGATGATGTTTAGTTTAGCAGCGGTCAGTGCCTTCTGGATTGCTTGAGCGACTTCCTTACCCTTTGCCATTGCTAGTCCAACATATCCGTCCTTGTTTCCGACACAAGCCATAACGTTGAATCTTACACGTCGACCGGAGTCTGTCATTCTCTGAACCATGTTGACCTTGAGGACTTCATCTTCCAGGTTTGGAATTAGTGCGTCCACGATTTCGACTTCACGGATTGGAAGTCCTGAAGCAAGAGCTTGCTCGTAGGTTACGATTCTTCCTGCCATGACTTCTCTTCCTAGTCTTGTCTTTGGAGTCCATGTTCGCAAAGCAGAGATTGCTTCGTCCGCAGCTGTGCGGCGGCGACGGCGTCCACCTTGCTCTTCATTTTCCTCTTGTGCAGCAAAAGCCTGAATCAGACCTGGTGCCATTTGAGTTATCTCTTCATCACTCATTTCAGAACGCCTCCTCAATCTTTGTCTTGGTCGCTTCCACAACGGAAGCATAGGAATCATCGATGTGCGCACCGTTTAGGCGGTCTTCATCAGGTAGAACGGAATCTCCGTGAGGGATTTCCAATCCTGCGTCAACCATTCCCTTTAGTGCGGCAAACACACGGTTTCCAGTTGTGCTAGCAGCCAGTCCGATATCCAATACTGCCTCATCATGGCCTGCAGCTAGTGCAGCCTTTCCTAGAGCATATCCGGTTAGGTAGGATGCTGGAATGTTCTTGCGAGAGTTGGACTCTGGCCAACCGAAGCGAGATACTAGGTCATCTCCTGTTACAGAGACTTCGACCTTGTCACCGTCTGCCTTCCAAGAGACTACTTGGCAAACAGTTCTGGTGTTTGAAATTCTAACTACTGCACGGGAGTTTCCACTCTTTAGCAACTTTAGACGGCGGCGGTAATCTGTTTCACCGCTGCGGCGTCGACGGTATTGGTTACGTTGTCTTGGTCCACTTGCCATCATTGTTCACCTCCGATTTTGATGCCTTCGACACTCATCTGAGCTTTCATGTGAGAGATCGAACGGTATGAGCCACCCTTTGCCTTTAGGTAGTAGTGGCGATATTGGGAGCGCTCTAGAGTCCCATCTTCGCGCATTTCCTTCAAGGTTCTGCGTTGTGCACGGATGGTTGCCATCCACTGCTGCTTGCGAGGATTGCGAGCGTTTGCAGTACCGGACCTCTTTCCTTGACCTTTCCTGCGTCCCTTCTTCTTCTGATTTTGGCGCTTTAGAGCACGAACTCTGGAAGTTCCTTGGACTGCTTTTGCCTTAATCCATCCATTTTCAATAGCCTCACGGATATCTTCTTTCTGAACAGACTGTGCAACCTGGTCTAGGTAAGATGGGTTAATCCAAACTCTGTGAACACCACACTTCAATAGTTGTGCAGCCATTTTCTTTTGGTTAGTAATCTGCATCAGCGTTCCCTCCTGCGGTTTAGTACTCTGATTCCCAATTCATCAGCACGAGCGTGGATATTCTCTCTCTTTCGTCCACCAACTGTAGCACCAATTCTTGCTGCTTGGGTTTCTGCATCGATTTGGTCCAAGTCACGTGTGTTGTGAACCATAACTTCCTCGAATCCTGACGGGTGTAGACCGCTTGCTGCGTTCACTTTACCGTGTCCAATTCGAACAAGGGAACCTCTGTACTTGAAATTACGGCGTTGCTTGTTGTCCATTCCGTGTGGTTTTCTCCAGCCAGAGCGGGATAAACGCTTGTAGCGGAACCACTCTGTTCTGCGGAAGGAAGGTGTTGCCTTCTTCTGAGCAGCACGTAGTGCAAGAGCGGCTTTGAGTTCTTCAGAGAGAACTGGCTTTTGGCGAGCGATGTGCTCTTCGCCGTACTCGTCATCGTCCCAGTCATCTTCATCTTCGTAATCGGAATCAGAATCGAAATCATCGTCTGCCTCTTCTTCAGCAGCGGATTCTTCCTCGACCGGAGTAGGTTCATCTGCACCTTCTTGCAAGCGTGCAATGAGGTCAGCCTTCTTTCCGGAGACTGGAAGTCCTGCTTCCTTTAGCAACTCCTTGAGTTGTGCAACTGTCATATCTTCGTAATCACTCATCTCAATTCCTCCTTCATGCCTTCTCAATCAGGTATATTCCATCCTGGAATACACGGCGGTCACGCTTCTTTACAGTGGTTGAGCGCTCGATGTTAGCAGCGGTTTGTCCAACAGCTTCCTTATCGATTCCAGAAACGACGATTTCTGTCTTGTTCTGAACTTTCACATCAACACCTGCTAGGATGTTTGCGGATCTTGGTACTCTTTCTCCAAAGTAGTTGTTCACTATCAATTGGTTTCCTTGTACCGCTAGTGTCATTGGGAAGTGAGAGTACAGTGCTTTCAAAGTGTAAGTGAAACCATCTGTTACTCCCTTTACCATGTTGTTTAGGTGTGCATTCCATGTTCCTGCAAGAGCTCTTTCCTTGCGGCGTGGAACTTCAATTCGAACGATTAGAGCGCCGCCTTCTTGGAAAATGTCGTGCCTTGCACTTACAAAGTCTCGAGAAACGCTGCCCTTAGGCCCTGTGATAGTGACCTTGTCACCATCAATCGATGCGGAAACTCCCTCAGGGATTTCCACAGTATGTTCAATTCGATCTAACTTTACCATTTTCTCACCTCAGTAAACATATGCTAGGAGTTTACCACCAATGCGGTTCTCCTTTGCTTCTTTGTGGTGCATTACACCACTGTTGGTAGTCAAAATCAGAAGTCCGAAATCTTGTGCTGGAAGGTAACGGCCTTCCCACTTGTCGAACTCCTGGCGGCGAACTGAGTGGCGTGGCTTAACTACGCCACACTGGTTAATTGCGCCGCGTAGTTGAACGATGTACTTGCCTCCTCGTCCGTCGTCGTTCTTCTCAATCTCTCCGACATAGCCGGAGGTTTGCATAATCTCTAGTACTGAACCAAGTAGCTTAGATGCTGGAGCCAAATCTACGTTGTACTTTCCAGCCTGCTCAGCGTTGAATATCTTAGTTAGTGCGTCATTAAGGGGGTCGAACTGCATTCATAATCACCTCAATTCATTTTCTTAAATCCAATCTCAGGAGCTACATCGCGGAAGCACTGTCTGCACAGTCTTAGTCCGTGACGGCGAATCATTCCTCGGCGACGTCCGCATCTGCGGCATCCATTTGTTCTTCCAATCTGCTCACCATGGTCTCGTGCCATTTTCACTCCTCCAAGATTTTGACACCATAGTTCTCAGCAAACCATGCTCTGGCGTCATCAGCATTGGTTCGGTGGCTCTGGGAAACCTTTGCACTTCGGCGTCTGCGTCGGCTGACACGGTGCCCAGGTCTCTCTAATACGACGTTGATATCCATTCCAAAAATTCCGATATCCGGGTCGTACTTTTGTTCAGGGAAGTCTGTGTAATCTGGAATTCCGAAAGACAAGTTACCGGACTTGTCGAAGTTCCATGATGGAATTGTGTTCTCTCTAACCCAGAAAGCATCAGTCAAGAATTTCTTGATTGAATCTGAATCTCTGATAGTTGCCTTGCATCCGATTGGGAATCCAACACGAACTTTCAGGTCACGGTTTTGCTGCTTACCTAGGGTTCTAACCGGTGTAACACCTGTTACGAGTTCTAGTACCTTCTCAGCGTTGGATAGGCGGTCTCCACCTTCGCCTACGCCGATGTTTACTACAACCTTGGAAATCCTTGGTACAGACATTGGGTTTACTGACTCGCTCACTGGCTCACCTCCACACCTGGTAGAGCGCAGTTGCCGACGGTGAATACGTTGTCAGTAATTGTACCGAATCCATCGAATTCAACTTCGTTAGGCATGCTTGAGCGCTTTACGATGTAGTTTGTTACGTCCGCCAACTTACCGACGTGAACACCACCAATTAGCATACAGCGTGTGCCTTCACCGAACTTGATGTGTTCTAGAACTTCTTGTTCTGGTAGTGAAATCTTCAATGAGTCACCAGTCTTGTGCTCTGATGCATCATCGACAATGATGTTTCTTCCGTCATGTAGGTGGACCTGTGTCTTTCCACCCTTAATGGTTGACTTGCCTTCAACTCTACAAACCTTCCAAGATGCTTCTTCAGGAGAGATTGGGCGGTATCTTAGGCGACCGTTTGTGTCTAGGACACAGCGGTAGTTATCCTCACCTAGTGTTAGAACATCCATGATTCCAACTCCTCTGCGAGTATCCTTAACAACACGACCATCGACCTTTGCTAGACCGTTGTGTAGAATCTTTCTAACTTCACGGGTTGATCTTGCTAGACCGATTACGTCTCTGATTACAATGTTCAAAGGCATGCATCTCTCAAGACTGTGAGCACCTGCTTGTGGGCGGGTGACCCAAATTGTAGTCTTTCGAGGAAGAGGCCAGCTTCGTGGTATGGCCAAACGCTTCAAGTGACTGCTACTTCCCATTCTTTTCAACTCCTATCTGCGGTCAGGTTTTGCATTCGCAACTTGTCCGTCTCGTCTAACTTTGTGACGACGACGTTGGAGGCATGGACCGGAACAGCCTCTTCTCTGTTGTCTGATTTGGTCGCTGTTGCACCCTCGATTGAGAGGCGACCTGTGTTTGAATCTACACTTAGGACCTTGCCGGAGAGTGGGTCTGCATTGCGCTTTCCTCCGACTCTCTTTCCACCGTGTGCGAAGTCGCCACGTACAACACGTACAGTGTCTCCGACACGGATAGTAACTGAACGAAGACCTGCTAGGCGCTCGTCTGGCTTGTCTAGTTGCAAGCGAGCTCGTACTCTCTTACGCTTTACGTGAAGTGGCGCATTAGCTTGTGCCTTGCGCTGCTTTCCTGGTTTGCTACTCTTTACCATCCCATTCACCTCATACAATTTGCTTTGCAGTTGCTGCAATACGAGGCCAGCGTTCTGCTGCCTCACGTGAAACAGGTCCTTTGATATCTGAACCTTGGACATCGCCCTTTTCGTTTGTAATTACACAAGCGTTGTCTTCGAATTGAACCCATGTTCCGTCTACTCTGCGGAATGGACGGCGCTGGCGGATTACGACAGCGTTGTACATCTGACGGCGAGTTTCTGGGGTACCACGCTTGACTGAGACCTTGATTAGGTCACCAACACCTGCAGAAGGATATCTGCGCATGGTTCCACCCAACTTGCGGACATTGATCAACTGAGCAATCTTTGCTCCTGTGTTATCAGCAACCTGAAGTCTTGCCATTGTTGGCAGACCACGGGTTTGCTTACCTGCAATTCCACGCATCAAGCTTCACCTCCATTGTTCTCGATAACACAGAATGAAACTGTCTTGGAAAGCGGACGGCATTCCATAATCTTCACTCGGTCACCTACTTCTACTCCACCGATACATTTTGGTAGATGAGCAGATAGAGCGCTTGTGCGCTTCTCGTATCTCTCGTACTTCTGCATGTAACGAACATTGTCACGTTCGACAACAATTGTTCCTTGCATTCCTACATTTGCAACCGTTCCTTCTAGGACCTGGCCGCGAAGGCGCAGGGACCCATAGAACGGGCAGTTCTCATCTCCATCCCACTCACCGGTAGGGGGCTTCACATCAACTCCGATGTCACGCATAGTAATCACTCACTCCTTTTGTTACGGTATATTCTATCTTCAGGACGCTGCCGTACCAACGTCCCGTCGATGGCAACATCACTGTCGCCGATTTTGAATTCAATAGAATTCTTGCCGAAGATGACCTCACGACCTTCTTCGAGCATGGTGATGGTTTCTCTTGTCTCGTCTACGACTAGACCACTTCGACCAACAAAGGTCGAATCTGGAGAAGATGTAACAGTCATGTTACGTCCAATCCAAGATTGATTCAAAGGTGCGCTAACCATCTTATCGCACCTCCACATTGAATCCGTTGTTCTGAAGTACCGCTGCAGCCTTCTTCTTGTGATCTCCTTGAAGTTCGATTACGCGGCCCTTCACCGTTCCACCAGCTGCACATCTGTTCTTCAGAAGTTTAGCAAGTTGATTGATGTCGATTGCGGAATCATCGATTCCTTCGACCTTGGTCACAATCTTGCCGTAGCGGCGACGGTCGGTGCTGATGGTGGCCTTCTGCTGCTCCTTAGCGATCTCCTGACAGATGCATAATTCATCTGGGAGTCCACATACGTTGCAGATTGCAGCCATTCTCATTCACCTCCTTTTATTCTAATTTGATTTTTATCACTGGGATGCCATTTTGGTCTTGATTCGTGCAATCGAACGGCGTGTTGCCTTGAATGCGCCCATGTTTGACGGTGTACCACCAAGTGATTGTTCAGCACGAAGTTGCAAGAGTTCTTCTTGCAGTTCTTCTAGTCTGTCAGCGAGTGCTTCTGCACTCATTGCTGCGATTTCTCTGTTTGAAACGTGGGTCATTCTGATGCCTCCTCGCTTACAGATTCTTCGCCAGCTTCTTCTGCGTTCATGCGAAGTTGCTCTTCAGAATAGATTGAAATTTCGTGCGGTAGTTTTGTTCCTTTGCGCATGATTGCTACAGTTACTCCGATTGTACCTAATTTCTTGATACAGACTGAGTATCCAACATCCATGTGCTGTAGTGCGGTTTCTCCACAGTACTTTACGTGTCCACGAATGAACTTCTGAGTTCTGTTTCTGCTACCTGTCAACTTTCCTGCAAGGGTGATGATGACACCACGTGCTCCTGCTTCCATGATGTTCAGAGCAGCGGAGTGTCCAGCACGGCGGTAGTACCAACCGCGCTCCATAGCGCTTGCAATCTTCTCAGCCATAACCTGTGCATTCAAAGCTGGGTTCTCGACTTCGTCGACCTTTAGTTTTGGATTCTCGATACCGAATCTCTCATCCAACTGCTTTTGCAAGTCGTTGATGATCTTACCCTTTCGTCCAATGACCATACCTGGGCGTTCTGCCTTGACTACAACCTCAGTTCCAGCTGGTGTACGGCGGATATCCAATCCACCAAAACCTGCTTTCTTTGTGTTGTTCATCAAGAACTCCTTGACCAAGTGACGCTCGACATTGCGGTCGATAATTTGTCTTAGTGTACTCTTATTGTTGCTCATGATAATCACCTCAGAAGTCGTCCTCCAACTCATCTTCAACTCCGCTGAAGTCTTCTAGGAATAACTCGAGATTAACTCGGTAGTGGTTCTTAGGAGATGCACGTCCACGAGCACGTGGAGTCCATCCTCTCTTGATTGGACCACGGTGCGCAGCACAGTGGGTGATTACCATCTCTTCAGGATCGATGTCTTCGTACTGATGTCTTGCATTTTCCATGCAACTCTCAAGTAATTTGATCATGATTCTACTAGCCTTTACAGGGTAGCGACCTGGTCCAACTCCACCCTTGCGGTGACCGACCATAGAAGGTCCTGAGCGCTTGCGCTTCTTGTTTCCAGAACCAAGTCTGAATGGAACTGCAGCGGCCTTCTTTCTGATGTCAGGCCTGTCGCTGTCAATCTTCAGAACGTTGTTTAGGAAAGTGATTGCTTCTCCTGCAGTTTGGTGCTTGATTGCACGTGCGATTTCAAAGCAGTGCTTTACGTGAACATCTGCTTCCTTAACACGAGCTGTTGCAAGGCGGCTGCCTTGTAGCAACTGGGAGTAACCCTTCTGTGGCAGTTCCTTGCGCTTTGAGCGGCGGTCCATTTCTGATTTCTTCCAACCCATCATACTCACCTCACTTCAATGCTACGTGTGACGAAGAGCGGGTCGCACCGACACCAGGTCCAGAGTGTGTGACACTCTTGCGGGTCAATGCGAACTCTCCTAGATAGTGACCTATCATCTCTGGCTTAACATCGATTTCAACGAAGTTTTGTCCGTTGTGAACTGCGATTCTCTTGCCTACGAATTCCGGTAGAATTGGAACGTCACGGCGGTGTGTACGGATTGTGCGTCCAGTGGAGCGGCGTACACGGTCAATGAAGTGCTCGTTCTCAGGAGATAGTCCACGGCGAATAGATCTCCTTGCACGGCTGCTTAGTAGAGTTACTACAGATGGAGCACTCGGGTCGTCCTCAGGTGGCCAAATTGGCATAGCCTTGAGTTCTTCGACCTCGTATCCTCTGTAAGTGAATTCTTTCTTCTTGCGACCTGTTACTGTTGTGCGCTTCTTACGAGCCTTTCTTCTGCTCGCCTTTGGGGTCATGAATGACTTCTTCTTCTTCGCCATATTATCTCACCTCAAACCTTCTTGCCGCGGCCTCGTCCTGTGCGGCTTGGTGCTATGTTACCCACCTTAGCACCTGGAGGGGTGCCACGAGCAACAGAGCTTGGACCGTGAACAGCTTGGTGGTTACCTCCACCATGCGGGTGGTCAACTGGGTTCATTGCAACACCACTTACGTGAGGATACAACTTACCACGTGCCTTAGCCTTGTAGTGAGCAGCACCCGCTGTGCGAAGTGGCATCTCCCCACGACCGTGGCCTGCAAGTACTCCGATTGTAGCACGGCAGTTACCCGCCATGTCCTTGGAGACACCTGATGGGAGTCTAACTCTAACCTTGCCACCATCGAGATGTGCTTCGATAGTTGCTGAGTTACCTGCAGTCCTTGCAATCTTTCCACCATCGCCTGGGCGTAGTTCTAGATTGTTTACTGCTGTTCCTTCTGGAATGTTCCTGATGGAAGTAATGTTACCAGGTCTCAAAGCAACGTTGTCACCGATAGCGACTGTTGAACCGATCGAGATGCCTTCTGTTGCAACGACTAGGTTTGTCTGACCGTCTGGTAGTTTAACACGTGCTAGAGGAGCAGTGTGTACAGGACTGTGAACCAGTTCTGTTACTTCACCGACTACATCCTTAGCACGTGGCATTGTGTTTGAACCAGGGAATCTGTGGCTTGCCACGCGGTAACGTGGTGAACTTCCCTTACGCTGTGAACGTGTTCTCTTACCCATGATATCACCTCATTAGAATGCGCCAAGACGCATTGCAGCCTCATCTGCAAAGTAGCCCTCAGCGAGTTTGACACTCGCTAGCTTTCCGTTCTTGGTATTGCGGACGTTGACCTTGTCAACTTCAGCATCGAATAATTTCTCAACCGCTTCTGCGATTTCAGACTTGGTAGCACTTCGGCGAACGATGAATTCCAAGCGGTTTCCGGAAGTTCTTGCTTCCATTGCCTTCTCAGTAATCCAAGGTAGCATAATTACGTCATACGGATTTACCATTCATCACACCTCCTCAATTCAGTGCCTCCACTGCTGCCTTTGTGAAGACAGTTAGACGACCTAGGTCTCCACCTGGAGCAAGGTGCTCAGCGGATAGGTCCTTAGCGGCGACAACGTCGACGCCTGGAAGATTTCTTGCAGCCTTTGCTAGGCCATCCTTGTTTGCAACAACCAGTAGAACGCTCTTTGGAGTCTTGTGGACTCTTCCACGCATGGTTGCCTTTCCTGCTCTGATCTTGCGACCGTTGCGAGCACGGCGTAGGTCATCTCCTAGACCTAGAGCCTCGAAGATTGCGTTGACTTTGCGAGTTCCACCGTTTAGGTTGAATGCTTCAATGTCAATTTTCTCCCCGTTTTCGGAGTAGTCACCTAGTACTATGGGTAGTGAAGAGATTTCTTCAGCGAAGCGATGTCCACGACCAGAAACCATCTCGATGTTTGTTGTTGCTGCTAGAGCAGAGTTGCGAGCAAGTCTGCGCTCATTGCGGTTCAACTTGCGGGACCAGTCTTTCTCGACCTTTGGGCCGTGAGCTCTGCGTCCACCTAGTGTGTGTGGGTTTTGTGCACCACGGCGCTGTCCAGTTCTTCTCATGATTCTGGATACACCACGGCCCTTACCCCACCATTCCACGGAGTGTTTCATACCGCTCATTGGCTTGCGCTTTCCGACGTGTGGGTTGGAACCGTATGCCTGGCGTCTGTTTGCACGAGCGCTAGCAACTGCAAGTTTGACTAGATCTGTTCTGATTTCTGCGCTGAATGATTCTGGCAGAGAGACCTTCTTACCCAATTCTACACCGATTTCGTAGACTTCCTGTAGACGTCCAGCGTCTAGTTCGTCTTGCTCGATGTTGTTGATGATGTTGTGTACTGCTACCTTCATCTTCAGACCCCCTGCTTGCTAGATGTACTAACGTAGGTTATTTCGTAAGGGTGCTCAACCTTGTCAGAGCCACGTGTAGCATCACGGAATCTGACTAGGCGCTTTGCAGGACCAGGTAGGCTTCCCTTTACTAGTACGTAATCTGAGTTGACTTCTCCATAGTGTAGGAAGCCACCAGATGGTGTGATTGCCTTATCTTCTGCGGAAGCGATTGAAAGGATTCTCTTGTTGTATTCTGTGCGCTGGTGGAATCCAGTTTGACCGCCTTGTCTGATAGTCTTACGGACATATCCAGTACCGAAGTCACCCATGTTACCGTGCTGACGGCGCTTCTTGGAGTTCTTGTGGGACTGAAGTTTACCTCCGAATCTTCGGATAACACCTTGCCATCCGTATCCTTTGGTAACCCCAATCGCATCGACGAAGACACCTTCATTGAACACGTCATTGATTGAAATCTCCTGGCCCATATTTTCCTTTGCCCACTCTAACTTAGCAGCTGAATCGCCACCAACTAGTCCTAATTCCATGACTTCAGGAGTCTTGGAAGGAGTTCCTGTGATTGAGTGCGGTTGTGTTGCTGCAATGATTCTAACTTCAACTAAGTCAGCATCTCCAAGAGCATTTAGGTGCTTGTCGGAGTCATGAACCTTCATTGCGTTGTTGTGCATTCTGCGGAATAATTGCGGGAATGCTTCTGAAATTTGTTCTGCATTTACCCAAGCTTCACCTGCGGCTTGCTTGCCGTATGGTGTCATCTTGTATCCACGAACACCAAGTACTCTCATCTTTGGTACTTCAACGACGGTAACAGGAACTCTAATTTCCTGTCCAGCGCTGGTGGATCTTGGGTTTAGATCACGGGCCATGACGTGGGTCATACCTGCTTTCCAGCCGGCGAATCCCTGTACACGCACCTCGCTCGCATCGGTTTCTGGCCACGACTTGACGTGTCCGAAGTGGCGTGCAGACCGCTTGCGCGGGCTAAACGCCATACTACCACGTCTTGGGTGACTTCTCTTTGCCATATTTTCGGCCTCCTATGTTTCAATACTCCGCATTGGCCCCCCGATAAAGGGGCATACAGAGGCTGTCAAGGCTAGGGAGTTGCCGTGACACCGGCTTCCAGTCCACGATTGGGACCGGGAGTTATGGGGTGCTGTGCATTGCCCACAGTGTCTGGCCACTCGCCTTTCGAGCAGTCTGCCGACTTACCTCCCATATATGAGTGGTTCGGTTATGAACGGTGTATAGGCCGCCTAGGCTCCTATGGCAATTGACGGTCTTCAAGACTTTTGGTTTGTGAGTGAAAGTTAGAGTGTATCTGATGCAAATCCTCTTGACCCCCCGCCTCACAATTCACTGACATGAAGCCCGTCTTATCACACCCTCGTCTTCGAGAAGGTGTTGAGGCAAGGGCCTACCAGTTGCTAGCAGCAAAACAAGCAATATCTGGTTCAACATTACTCGTGATGCCAACCGGTTTGGGAAAAACCGCTGTACAGTGGATGGCTATGGCTAATTTCATTGAAGGTAAAGGCAAGATTGTTCTTGTTGCTCCAACCACTGGATTGGTTGCTCAACAGGCTAGAATGGCAAAGGAATTCATAGAAATCGATGAAGAAAAAATTGTCACCCTTACAGGAAGCGACAGGCCTGTCAAAAGAGAAAAGATTTGGAAAGAGGCGAAGATTGTAATGGCAACTCCTCACGTAATTCGTAATGATGCCAGAAACGGAAGAATTTTGTTATCGGAGATTGATTTGCTTATTGTAGACGAGGCACACCATGCCACAGGTTCTGATTCAATGGCACAACTAGGAGATTTGTACCTAGAGGCATCGTCTAATGCAATGATATTGGCAGCTACCGCTTCTCCTGGAGTAAAGGCAGGCAAAGTTCTAGAGATAATCCAGAGATTAGGAATTGAAAGGTTACACGTAACGAAAAGGGAGGACGACTTAGTTCAACCATACATTACCGCTATGGATGTCACAAAGCACCATCTTAACCTACCAAGCGAACTAACCGAGATTATTCGACCATTGCGAATACTCGAGGCTGAAGAATCTGAATTTTTGATTCGTTCTGGTTTCTTGATCCGCTCTGGAAGAATAACAACTGCTGCTATTGAAGAAGCCCATCGTAGAGCAAGTGCAGCGATAGGAAGAGGAGATGCAAGAGGATATGACGCCGCAAAGAGAATCGGAGACATGAGAAGATTGCACAGGCTTCTAGATTTACTCGAAACTCAGGGGCTGAGATGCGCAATAAATTACCTAGAGAGAGCAAGGAATGATAGGGACCGCAAAACCAAGCGATTCCTTTCCCTTGCCCCTGTTGCAGACTTGTATCTCAATCACAAAGATAGCAATGAGTTGCATCCAAAACCTTCCCTTGTCACACAATTGGTAAATGATGGGCTAAGAGATAACGGGAAAGTAATCGTGTTTACAGAATACAGAGATACTGTTGACAACGTGATTAGCATCCTTGAAACAAATGATTCGATAAGAGCGGGAAGATTTGTTGGCCAGGCAAGCAAAGGTAGCCAAATTGGAATGAAACAAAAGGAGCAAATCGAACAACTAGAGCGCTTTAGAAATGGTGAACTAAATGTCTTGGTCGCCACCAGTGTCGGAGAGGAAGGACTAGACGTCCCCGCTGCAGACAGTGTAATCCTTTACGAGCCGGTGCCCAGTGCAATTAGGGCAATCCAAAGGCGAGGGAGAACGGCCAGACAGAGAGATGGAGACGTTCACATTCTCATAGCAAAAGGGACTCGTGACGAATATGTTCAACAAGCGGCAATGAAGCGTGAGCAGTCGATGTATAGAACATTAGAGTCTTTACAAAAGCAATCCAGATTGCCAAAAAGAGCGGCTCCTAAATCAGAAGTATTGAAGGATTTCAAGGTCGATGGAGAGAGTGTGGATTCATTCATCAATTCAGAGGAAAAGAGGCTGTTTAGACAGAAGGAAATTGTTCCAAAACCTCAAGAGATTACAAAAAAGGAGAAGCAAGAAAAGGTTACGTTGTCAAATAGGCCTAGAAATCAAAAATCCCTAGCAGATTTCTCCGCTAACCAGAAACCCTCTGAACAAAACTGGTGGAAGCCTGTATTAGATGGTACAATCACCTCCTCAAGAGAAGTCGAAGCAAATGCGTCTGAGGCTGCAAAAGCCGAAGCTTTAGCACACAGTCTAGAAAACGAAAATCACTGCACTATCACAGTTGACCATAGAGAAGGCAACTCCACTCTCCCTGCAATGCTGAAATTGAGAGGTCATGAAATCAAAATTGAATCATTACCAGTAGGAGACATCAGAATCTCTGACCGAGTTCTAATCGAACGCAAAACAGCAAGAGACTTAGTAGACTCAATAATTGATGGACGTCTGGTAAATCAAGCAAGAAAATTAAGAGATGCTGCGCAAAAGCCACTTCTAATCGTGGAATCCTTAGAAACTGAGAGACTTCATCCAAATGCAGTACAGGGAGCCATGGCTTGGATAACATTAGACCTGGGACTACCCGTACTAATGACCGGATCACCCGAACAGACGGCAAGATTTGTTTCGGTTGCTGCCAAAAGGGAAGCAAGAATTCTAGATCTATTGATTGCGAGTTCAAGAAGAAGTCATGTCGAGCCAGAAAAATCCGCAATAAAGGCTGCTTCTGAAGAGATATTGGCAATAATTAGCGGTGAAGAAAACGAAGGAGAACTCTCCAGAAAATGGGACCAAGAGGTCGTGACTAAGCGGGTCAGCATCCTGGCTGAACTGCCGGGTATTGGACCTGTTACCGCAGCGAAAATTATGGAAGCAGCGGGTGATATAATGGGCCTTTGTCACCTAAGTGAGCGAGAACTCACTTCGATAGAGGGAGTCTCATCAATTCAAGCAAAAGACTTGTACAGATTTTTGCACGGTTAATCAAGAACCGATTATCATTGCACGAGTTTTCAATTGTGCAAATCTGTCTGGGAAATGACCCAGTGCAAATGCGATTATCTCAGTTAGATTGACTGCAGGGATGTTTGTGTCCATATTTGCAACCCTACCTGCTTTCCCTTGGTAAGAGTCGAGGTTAGCATGAGACAATGTGCATGCGCTGACAATTACTTGTGCACCAGCTTTCTTTGCGTCATTCAGCACTCTTGCAGTCATCTTCATGACAGAGTCACCTAAAGATAGCAAAGAAGGATTTCCTACACTGGAAGTCTTTGATTTGTATTCTACAGGACGGCCGCCTAATGCTTTGATCAATTGCTCCATGTATGTTGGATTCCATGGGTCGTCTCCGCCGCAAGCTCCTTTCTTTTGCATGTGTGGACCATAGTAACATGCTACATCCATGTTAAGAGGATTAATCACTGCGTCCTCGACTTTATCCAATCCAATCTCATCAACCAACACGTGTAGTAAGTGGTTGGTTGTAATTTCATCAGCACTAGCAGTCATACCAGATGTCTTGGAAAGAACAGTGTTAGCGTTTGCTAGTGCTATGGGGTCGTTACGGAATGTTTCGAGAGCATCGTGGAGAATACCTTGTGCAGATGCGCAAGCAGTAATGATGGGATGTCCATTTTTCTCTGCAAGTGCGATGTTTCTTGCATTGAGAGCAAGTTGTAGTTCCTTGTTTCCTTGTTTTATGATGTTGCCACCATCGCTATTGTATCCAACAATTTCTACTAGATTAATTCCTAGAGTTTTGCATAGTGGTTGGATTGTGTCTTCAACTTCATATGAAGATTGGCGAGCGACGTTTCCGGGATAATAAGAATACTTTACCACAAAATCACCTCAGAACCTTGAATCTAATTCATTGAAGATTGCAACTACCTCGTGGTGATTTGCCACCTTACCATTGAACATGTTCGGAATCTTACCAATTCCAGCAGGAGGTACTAGCATACCTTGGAATCCACGCATGATTGGTCCACCGTTTCTAGTAAATCCAAGCATCATTCGCAAAGAAACACCGTTCATGATGTTTGAACCGAGACCTAGAGGTCCTAGAACTGAGCGGTATAGTGTTGTTTCGTTGACGTTTCCTGACATCTTTACAGAGCGAGAGTAATTCTTGACAAGTCTGCCACTTCTTCCAGTGAACTTGTACTCTGCAAGTAGGCGCGCTCTTGCTTCATAGAGCGCGTCAGCAGCTTGTGCTCCATCGATTCCGTGTCTTTGAATTGAGGAAATGTCTGCTTCATCCCAAACACCACCTTTGCGTTGCATCAACTCGAACATCTTCTTGACGTGCTTAGCGCCTGAGCGTGGATCTTGAGTTCTGACCCATCTCTGCAGAGCGATTCCTGGCCCGGCGTAATCGTCATCTACGTCATAAGTATCTGACATTGAATTGACTAATTGCAGTGAACCAACATCTGCAAGAGTGTGAAGCATTGTAGCATCAGCAGAGGTCATTACACCCATTGCCGCACCCGAGATTAGCTTCTCACCTTGACGTGGGTCTGCTTCAAGCCATGGCTGGGAATTAGCACGCTCAGAGTCGTATCTGTCATAGGATACCATCAGGTCTTTGATTACATCGTATCCGGGAATTGGCTCGATGGATAGAGTATCACCATCTGATACCAAATCACAAATTCTAGTTGTATCTGCAGGCAGAATTCTACCATTTGCCTTGACACCTGTTAGCGGGTCTTGACCAGCAATCGAGCCGCTTCTGAAGGTTAGTGAACCATCGACTTCTCTCTTCACTGCTACAAGCGCATCTTCAATTGATGCGTGACCAGGCAGGGCTACTGCAACTGTGTCGTAACCAGACTCTGCCAGAGCAGGATTGTATCTGAAGATACGCATTGTGATTGAGATTATGTCTTGCTCAACCTTTCCTGGTGTGAAATCGCCTACATCTGCTTCTTCTTCATCTCCTGCACCGTAAGCAATCATTGCTTCAAGCAGGTCTTCGTGGAATGTTCCGGAAGAGTCAACACATGCAATCTTGGACAGTGCTAGAGGAGCCCATTCAAGCCAGGGCGGTTCGTAATCTACATCGCATAACTTGATTTCTTCAATGCAAGTTGCTCCCAAAGCCTTGAATTTCTCATCCCAATCTAGGCCAGCCTTGCAGAATTCATCGTAAGATGTGTCTCCGATTGCACAAACTGAGAAGTGTGTGTTAGAAAGTGGTGGGTTACTTGCTACTGTAGCATTCCATAGAGCGTCAGCGTTGTCAGGCATCTCTCCTTCTCCCCAAGTGGATGTGATGATTAGCACTCTCTTGTGGGCTGAGAAATCGGCAGGGTTGTAGCCATCCATGTCGATTACTGTTGGCTCCAGGCCGTAATTTACTGCCATCTTTGCAGTCTTCTCCGCCAGTCCAGCAGCGTTGCCGGTTTGTGAACCAAAGAAGATTGCAAGGCTTCTGTCCCCAGACATGATTGGTGCTAGAACTCCGTCGTCAGCGCCTGCGACCGCTGCTACTGCGGCTGGTGCTACCGCTTCTTCTGCAGCCGGCGCAACCTCTTCTACTTCAGCTGCTGCGCCTGCTTCGTATTCAAATTTGATAATCTCAACAGGACATGCATCAGCGGCTTCTTCGATAAGTTCAGAGAACTCTGAACGGAACTCTGCTTTGATGGCAGAAAAGCCAGTGTTGCGGTCAAAAGAACCGTCTTCTCTGACCTCCGCTTTGATCTGACTCGTATCGTCGGTGACCTCGAAAACCTCTGGCAAAATATCCTGGCATGCATCACATGTGATACAGTCTTCCTCAATCCATACCTTAGCGACGGTTGCCATGATATCACCCAATGCTCACGCTGAGCAATCTGTGCCACTAAGGCGTAGTCTTTAGAGGTTCGTGCCTCTCCCTAAAGGGAGAGAATATCTCAGGCCAATAAAATAACAAAAATCACATGTGGAAATCGTCCATTCCACCCATCATATCTTCACCTGATACTCCCTTGGACGAAATGACATCATCGATTCTCAAAATCATGATTGCAGTTTCAGTTGCAGATTGAATGGCCTGTTCGACTACTCTCTGAGGCTCGAGGACATTTGCTTCACGCATGTCCATTACGCCACCATCTTCAACGTTGATTCCGGAGAATCCTTTACCGTCTGCATGAGACTTTCTTAATTCTATAATTGTGTTAACTGGGTCCAATCCAGCGTTCTCAGCAAGGGTTCTTGGAATAATCTCTAGAGCGCTTGCAAACGCCTCTATTGCCATTTGCTCTCTTCCACCCACGGACTCAGCATAAGTGCGTAGTTCACGAGAAAGTGCAGCTAGTACACTTCCTCCACCGGTCAGTACCGCTCCGTCTTCCCATGCAACGGATACCAC
>JBMYVD010000012.1:17782-38739 GCA_049606035.1 Candidatus Poseidoniaceae archaeon
CACCCCAACTGCGTCATCGAATGCACGCCTGATTTCGTCAACAACGTGCTCTGTGCCCCCACGAAGCAGTACTGAGACAGACTTTGCTTCAGGACAACCTGTGATGAATGTCATATCAGATTCGCCGATCTTCCTTTCTTCGACTTTTGCAGCTTGTCCCAAGTCATCTCCGGTCAAGTCGTCAATGTTTGTGACAACCCTTCCACCGGTTGCTTTTGACAATGCTTCCATGTCGCTCTTCTTTGCTCTTCTAATTGCAAATATGCCTGCTTTTGACATATAGTGTTGAGCGAGGTCGTCGATACCTTTCTGACAGATGATTACATTTGCTCCGCTAGCCTGGATTTTTTCGACTAGACCCTTGATGTAATTTTCTTCTTCTTCCAAGAAAGATGCTAGCATTGATGGGTCTGTAATCTGAATCTTTGCATCAACTTCAGTCTTCTTTACCTCGATTGCGCTGTTGATTAGAGCAACTTTCGCACCAGATACAGAGCGAGGCATACCTGCATGAACACGCTCTTTGTCGAGAATGATTCCGTCGACGAGAGTACTATCTTTGATAGAGCCACCCTGGCGCTTTTCGACCTTGATATCAGAAAGGTCAACCAGCCTTTCGCCGTCTTCGATTGTGCCTACTGAATTTACAGCACGGACACAAATATCTGCAAGGAAAGATTTGACAGCCCCCGCTGACTTTCCGGTCAGAGAGGTTTTTGCAACCTCCATCAATACCGAGTCATCGTTTTCGGTTGAAATCCCATGAGATTCTAGACATCCTACTGCCTTTTCAGCAGCAAGCCTGAATCCTTCACAAATTACAGTTGGGTGAACGTTTTGCTCGATTAGATCTTCTGACCTCTTCAACAATTCACCAGAGAGTACCACAGCAGATGTGGTCCCATCATAGCAATGCTGCTCTTGGGTTTTTGCAACCTCAATGATCATCTTTGCTGCAGGGTGTTCGATGTCCATCTCTTTGAGGATGGTTGCACCGTCATTGGTGATTACAACGTCGCCCATGCTGTCAACCAGCATTTTGTCCATACCTTTCGGACCCAATGTACTCCTAACCGCATCAGCTACTGCTTTCGCTGCTGCGATATTGTTTGACTGTGCACTGCGTCCTCTAGTTCTCTGTACACCTTCTTTCAAAATGAAGATAGGTGCTTGTCCATTTCCATACATATGGATACCTCAGTAACCTATCCCATGGGCAGCCTACTTTCAACCCATCGCAATTGGATATCATCGGTTGTTGTCCAGCCATTGTTGACCGTAGTGGGTCCATTGCTCCATTGTCCATCCTTCAGGAAGGCCTTCTGCTGGAACCGGAGGTCCTGCTTGTACAATAGGAGCAGGTGCTGGTCCTGGAGGCGGTGCTATTTCTGGAACCGTCTTTTCCATTGAACCAATGTTTGGAGCAGCAGCAACCGCACCATAGGTGGCAGTTAGGTTATCCTCATAGCCACCCTCTGCCCAATCTTGGGTTTCATCTTCATCTCCGCTGTTGAGTACCATCAACAGAACACCAAGTAGAGTGATGATGATTGCACCACCGACAACCCAGATGCCAATTCCAACCCAATCGACTGATTCAGAGTCAGAGGATGCAGTTTCTGAATCACCTGCTGTTTTCTTGAGTGTGACAGGTAGTTCGAGCGAAGCAGCGTCTTCAACAGAGTTCGATATAGCCCAGATCTTTATGGATGATTCAATGAAATCTTCCTCTAGGTTTTGTAGACTAGATTCTTGAACTTCGAATACAACTGTAACTTGCCTGTTTCCTTCAACCTCTAGCCAGAAGTCTCTGTCGCTTGACTTGATTGAGGCTCTGTACCAGTTCCTTGTATCCCCTTGGTCCCAATCCATTGTTACAGATTGACCTTCATCGTACTGATTCCTAACGGTCACGATTACCTCGTAGACACCAGCCTCGTCTATAATTGTGGACTCTGTAGATATGATTCTTAGATAGTTCTGAGAACCAACGCTGTAGGTTGATTTTCCATTGCTCGAGACGGTAGGGTCGTTCACACTGGTTGCAATAACTAGCATAGTCAGACGACCATTAACATCTTCATCAAAGGAGAATTTCACAGTTAGATTGTAACTCTCACCGGGAGCAAGATTTGGAGTCAAGTTTCCATCTACCAATTGCTCGAATTCTGCATTCATGCCGTCAGGTAAGTTTAGACTCATAGTGAATCTATCTTCTTGGTTACCATCATTGGTCACCATGAATCTCATGGATTGAGAATCGCCACCTGGCAGGAATGATTGGTCTGCATCTTCATCAGAAACAGAAACCGCAGATGTATCTTCAACTTCTACATTAATGGTTAACTGCTTTGAAACAGTAGGGTCTTCCACACTTGTAGCAGTGACCCTAGCAGTGTAAAGACCAGGTGCTAACCCAATTGGCATTGGTAGATTCAATGCAATTGTAGTCTCTCCATCCCAGGCGTCCAGAATTGGAGTTACATCAGTAGAAAGGTAAGCTTCTAACTTCCAGTTAGATTGTACTAAATCCAAAGTATAATTTTCTTCGTAGTTACCTAGGTTAAACAAATCAATGAACACAGTTCTTGAGTTACCGTTTGCTGGAGCCATAATCTCTAATTCTTCTGCAACCATCTCCAAAACTGTGAGTTGAGGGACCTCTATTCTCTTAGAGATTACATCCGTTCCAAATAGGGAACCACCACATGAGGGACAAACTGCCCTCATTGAGAACGGTACTTCTCCTGGTAGCGCTCTATCTGGTGAAGTTACATTTAGCAACAGATTAACAGATTCGCCCTTAGCAAGTGGTATTGGCATCTGAACAATGCTGTGATTCTCATCAGTCACGTATGCAACCCATCCCTCGCCTTGGAAATTGGAGGTAATGGTGTAACCTGCTTCTCTGTTTCCTGCATTTTGTAATTTGAATGGAATACTCATCGATTCCCCTGGAAGGACACTTCCAGCCAAAAGAGGTGCAGTTGAGGATAGTTGTACCCCATATTGCTCTGTAACTGCTAAATCTGCAGTGACCCTACCCATCTCACCGAGTTGGGTTCCGCCTGCGTCTTCCCACCAGACTTGCCAAACCTGTTGCTGGACATCAGAACCGGCAGGGATTGAGAGGTTAATCCACATCTCTGTTGTATTTCCAGCAGGGATTGGAGGAATAATTACATCGACACCGTGTTGTGTTGGGTTTGCGCTGTCGATTCTGATCATTGGCAAACTAGGGTTCATCCACGTTGCATTGGAAACATTTGACTTGATTCGAACCTGAGCTGCTTGGTACCCGTTGTTAGTTACAACACAGTACATTGAGAGAATGTTGTTTGGCGGAGATGTGTATCCCCCAGTTGGATTATCACAATCAACATCGATTGTGAACTCATCAACCTTTTCGATTGCGAAAACCACGAAATCATCAACGTGCATTCCACTTGAGGCTCCAGAACCATCAGACTGGAATAGAATGCCATAGGACCAGGAGTGGCCTCCTAACTGGTCGGTTGGGTCCCATGAAATGTTACTCCACTGACCGGGGGTTGTGCTCGGTAAATCGTTTGCAAAGTTGTGTGAAATTGTATTTTCAGGAGCGCCGTTATACCTCCATAACTCGAGTGCGACGAAATCTCCTGCACCCATCTGCCCCCATGTTTGAACGTGCATTTGTGCAGAAACCAATCCTGCTGAGTTTAATTGCATCTTACACATAGTCTGAATGTATCGCTGCGAAAGTCCACCATCTAGTAGTGCTTCGTATCCACAGTTGTTGTTTGCCCCTCTGAATGCAAACACGAGTCTGCTTCTTGACGCAGATGGATAATCTGAACCTGCATTGGAGTGCCTCCAATGTGCGTCACCAACAGCTGAGGCTGAGTTGTCTTCTTGCCAAATTCCGATACCGGTTGCATCACTGCCATCAATTGGGTATTCTCCACCGTAGAAGGTTGGAATTGAAGCCGCAGGTAGGGCTTGGTCACGCGGGTCCCCCTCTGCATCCATGTCATCACGTGATAACGCAACAGGCAGTTCCATTTCCATGATGTCGTTGTCATTTCTATCATCGGATGGATTCATTACAGTAGCACGAATAATCACTCCACCGGAGAGTTCATTTGTGCTCACGTTCAAGTGAGAGTGAGCAACGAATGCTTCCCATTGGAAAGAATCGGTGAATGATTGGCTACCAAGAAGGGGAGTTGTTTGCCAAGATGTCGAATTCATTACGAATCCAATTGGATGGACCATTTCAACCATCACAGTTGCGTTTGCACCCTGAAGGGAAGAACCACCTCGCTTGATTTCGACGCTGATGTCTACTATGTCACCCTTGGTAACGTAAAGGACAGGAGTACCATCTGGCTGAATCCAGTGGCTAGCAGAAGTTGAATTTACGGAAATTTCAGTTACAGAGTAATCGTCGTTAGCGCCGCCTCGACCCATGGTCGCTTCGACGTTCTGCACTGTAATCGACATCAGTGACTGAACCAAAAGTAAGGTAACCAAGAGGAATGGTATCGACTTGCGCATGTTCATCAACAAGCATGCGACAATTAACCCGCATATGAATGTCCCCTTCTGATGTCCCCGTAGGGGACAATGTGCTTGGAACGATTCCACAACTATTACAATCGCCATTTTTTGTCTTGAATGAGGGGTAACCTTTGAGAAAGCAAAGGTTTGGGATATACCGTGAGTGAATACTCTGACAAAGGGCCCTTAGCGGCTAGGCTCTGGTTGACAGGGCTGGTTTTCTGTCAGATTTTCCTTACACCAATGGCTGCTTTCTCTATTACATACCTCTTGGAATTCGAAATGGCTTCTGAAAATTTCACTATGTCATTCCAATCAGAAATGATCCCATGGATTGTTGCAGCATCCCTTGCATACGGAATGATTGCTTTGCTACTTGCTCTAATTTTTGGAGGATTCACTCCTGTATCTATCGTAGAAAAAGGAGGATGGAAAGCAGCGCTGGGGCTCACAAGAGCTAGGAGAGATGCCGCTACTCTAAGGAATTCTAGAAGGAATCATGCAAACTCTCCTCATGCAAAACTAACGGTGATGGTTAGCGACAGGATTCAGAAAAGACATTCTTTACTTTCAACACATGGAGGTTTAGTATTACTAGCAATACCATTCCAATTAATGTTGGTTGTTATTCCACTTGGATTTGTTATTTTCATTCCAGAAGAATGGATTAGGCCAAATAGACGTCTAGAAGTTGCCCTGGCATGCTACCTCGTGGTTTTGATTATGGTCATGAGAGTATTCCCTAAGTTTGCAAGAAAGCACATTACAATTGCAGCATTCACCCGAAGATGGTTAATCTCGATGACTAAATTATCGTGGCTAGCACCTGTACTTGTCTTGTGGCTGATGGGGAGGCTGGCTAGCGTAATCGTACTTTCATGGGTAGGAACTGATGTAACAAACACGCTTCAACTTGAACAATCGTTCATGGAAGATATCCTAAACATTGGAAGTGTCCCTGAGGCTTCTTTCTTGGATTTACTAACCGCACTAGCGGTTATGCCATTGGCCGCATTTACAACCCTAGCTTGTCTTGGAGGGGGTTCTGGTACACCTCCTGAATGGATGCGCTTGGGCAATGAGGTAGAAATCAAAAGTCCAGAAGAAGAGGGAGATGGGGGCGCAATAGTCTCGATAGGAAGGACCGTTGGAGTCGTTGCTGGGGCAGCGGTTGGTGTCGGCATTGGAGTTGCTGCTGCAGCCGCATCAGGTGTAGCAGCAAAGGCACAAAGCGCTGGAAGTTCAGCAGTCGCTGCTGCAAATGCCGCTCCTCAAGCAATGAATAGCGGAATGGATGCTGTATCTGCGACAGATGATGCATTCTCTTTCGTTGATAGTGAACCAACACAGAATGAACCAGTTCAATACGTTCAACAAACGACACCTGAAGATACTTCAGAGTTCGAAGGATTTGGATCGATGTTCGACTAATCATTCCTCTTCATCTGAAGAGATAATCGGCCTGCCATCAGAGATTAGCAATCTTATGAATCCCATAATCCATCCATCGCTTCTAGGCCTTCCTAGGTCAGGCCGTGGTTCTCTAAGCAGTATTTCCCCGCAGGACTTGCACCTTACAGATGTGATTTCCCACATCGGTTGGGCAAATGGACAACATGAATCCTCGGATTCTGATATGTTCTTGACGTTTTGAAGACGCATTGCCATCTGTTTTGTTGCAGGTGCTTCTTCTCCGGCAATAAATGCGGTAACACGTGACAAGACTAGCCACCCTGCAACCGTCCACAATCCGAATCCGAACAGTGCAGAACCGTGCCCTAAACTTACCCAGCCGAATGTAAGTGGAATAATTGCAAAGACGAGAGCTAACCAGTAGAATGTCCTCATGTGTAGGACTCTTTGAATCAAGTGACTGTCAACATAAATTGGTTCTGGATGAGGTGGAAATTGTTCATTCCACGATTTCACTCTTGGGAAAGTAAGAAACGGAATTCTAGTTATCAGGTACGCTAGTGCAGCACCTGAAAAAAACTCGAAAAATTCCGCCCACATTTCAATCGCCGCGCAATCTCTGCAATACTTGTTCAGTCTTGTCCATACCTAGCGAGATGTCCTCCCTAGATATCGTGTAAGCAAATCTTAGATGGCCTTCACCCGAAGGGCCAAATGCACTACCTGGAGAACAGAGAACTCCACCCTTCAGAAGTTCCATAGCAACTTCTTGGCTATTCATCCCCGGAACGTCAACCTTAGGAAATACATAGAACGCACCTTCTGGAACATGACACTCAACACCTGGCATTGCATTCAATCTTGTACAGATTAAATCCCTCCTTGCCTTGAATTCTGCACACATCTCATCTGGATAATCATCCGCTTCATTTATTGCTGTTAGAACGGCATACTGCATAGCATCATTAGAACAGGCAGTGATGTAATATTGGACCTTGATCATCTGAGACATAGCTTCTTTGTTGGCCGAAAGGATGTATCCAATTCTCCAACCAGTCATTGCGTATGTCTTCGAGAAAGAGTTGATTAGAATCACTCTTTCATCGTCACAGCCTACGAACGAGACGTGTTCACTATCGAAGACAATTCTGTCGTAAACCTCGTCTGTAATTATCCACAGGTCGTGTCGTTGTGCAAAAGCTAGTAACTCATCTCTCTGCTCTACAGTGATTGTTGCTCCGGTTGGATTTGATGGGAAATTGTACAAGATTGCAACTGTGTTTTCATCTACTAATGATTCTAGGTGGTCGATTGTAGGGACGAATTCATTCTCAAATAGACACTCGTAGAACTTTGGTTCTCCTCCCCACAATCCTACATCTGGCCCATACAAAGGGAAGTATGGCTCTGGCAACAGAACATTATCTCCAGGATTCACCAAGGATGCAAAGATGTTCAGCAATGCGTTTGTACCGCTCATCGTCATGCAAACATTGGACTCATCGAGACCGGGACACCTTGAATGCCAAGTTTCTGCGATTTTCTTTCTCAGTGAAGGAAGACCTGCAGTTGTTGTATACTTATTGTGCCCATCTTTCATCGCTTGATACATTGCATCGATTGCAACTTTTGGTGGCTGAAAATCAGGCTCGCCTAATCCAAACGAAATGACGTTATCACCAGCCATATCAAACATCTTTCTGACGCCTGTTGGCTGGATGTCTATAGCACGCTGTGAGAAACCACGCATAACTAATCGAAAACGAACTTACATTTCAAGATGAGTTATCCCTAGCCTTGCCAAAGAGTCCATTCTGAACCAGAATTAGATAATCGGTAATAATTCGAGTCGTTGTATGTCAACCATTCGTATCCATCTCCACTATCTGTGCCTTGAAGGGCACTATCAGGGTGCGACGGCGCTACACTTTGAACAGGCTCAACAACAGATTGTTCCACTGCATCTGGTTGGTTGTCAGTTACTACATCTTGTGCAGGATAATTATTGCTCTCTACGATTTGTTGGTGATAATCTTGGGTTTTTGCCGCTGCGACTCCGGATTGTTCAACTGTATTCTGAATTTCAGGAATCTCCTTCTCGACATATGCAGTTTGATCCTCTCCAGTGACTTCAAACATCATCTCGTGCTTCTCAAACACATCGTCTAATTCAGACCTTAGTCTCTCCAATCTAATTCCTTGATGTGGACCTAGCATACGGAGCATTAGGCTGTATTCCCATCTTAGAGCAACTTGCTCTAGTTCTTCTCTAGACCTGCATTCTTTCAGCAGTACCTCGTATTTCTGACATCGCTTGTTTCTGGTTACAAATCCAAAGCCAATCCATGCGAATAGAGGTACACCTCCGAATATTCCAATTAAGTCCCATGCGCCCAAACCAACATTCGTTCCTGGAATCACGATTTCAAAGCTCTCAATTGGAACTGAAGTAGCGTCAAATGGGTCTGTCTTTTGTCTCAACTCGTCGGTGTCTGCATATCCATCATTGTCATCATCTGGATCTTCATTGTCACCTTTACCATCACCATCGAAATCAGACCACTCTCTAGGGTCGGATGGAGCCCAGTCTACATCGTCTAGGTAACCGTCGTTGTCTAAATCTCCAGGAGAGTATAACTTTGGAAGAACGTCAATACTGTCGTTGTAACCGTCGTTGTCAAAGTCACTCAAGAACGGGTCTGCTTCGGTTCCTGATTGGTTGTCTCCAAGCCCATCTTCGTCATTGTCTTCCCATTGAGTCGGATTGTCAGGGAAGACATCTGCGCCTGCTCCAAGTGGGTTGTCACCGTAGCCGTCACCGTCTCTATCTGTGGTTTGAGTAGGGTCGAATGGGAATGCATCTGCGTTATTTCCTACCCCATCACCATCGGTATCCTTCCATTCTGTTGGGTCATCTGGGAATTCATCTGCTCTGTTTCCAAGAGGGTCATCACCCCACAAATCTCCGTCTCTGTCGGATGATTGAGTTGCATCATTGACGAATGCATCGTCTTCGTCCGCAACTCCATCTCTATCGGTATCTGCCCATCTATCTGGGTCGTTAGGGAACCAGTCTCCTTCGGTTCCGTACTTGTTGTCACCATGTCCATCACCGTCAGTATCGTTCCATTGAGTCCCGTCTGATGGGAATAGGTCGACTAACTCTGCACCTTCTGATTGATTGTCACCCCAGCCATCGCCGTCTCTATCAGAGAACTGAGAAGCTGTTTGAGGGAATGCGTCACCTAAATCGGACCATCCGTCTGAATCGGAATCAAGGCACCCATAGACATCCTTAGTGCTGTAACCTTCTTCGTTTGGACATGAATCCCCACGTGTTCCGAATTCATTGTCACCGTATCCATCCCCGTCGTTATCGAACCATTGTGAGGAGTCTAGGATCCAAATATCTGGAGTTGTTCCATTTGGATTATCCCCATAACCATCGCCGTCGGTGTCTTTCCATTGTGTTGGATCATCATCAAACGGATCAATTAAATCAGCCCAACCATCACCATCTGCATCTGGACATCCAACATAACCTCCCAAAGTAGAGGTCCCTGCCTGGCTTGGACAATTATCGAGGCTGTCTAGATTTCCATCATCGTCATCATCATAATCTTCTGTATCAGGAGTTCCATCTCCATCTGTATCTCTGATAACTGCAATTGTGACCTCCACTGTTGCGGTATATTGCCCTGCGGTTGCGGTAACATCGTGTCTTGAGACACCGAATGTTGAATTGCCAACAGACATTATTGCTCCAGTTTCCTCGTTTAATTCAAAGCCTTGTGGAAGAGGAGGTGATATGCTGAAAGTATAATTCCAACCGGAAACAAAGTTTTCATTTTGCTTAATCTCACCTTCAAGGTACGTCAAAGTTGAGGTTGTCGTAGGCAAATCAATATCTACAACTTGTGGATATGCACTAGGTTCTTGGGTTCCATCTCCGAGTTCGCTATTTCCATTGTAACCCCAGCACTGAATTGAACCATCTGATGTTGTAGCACACTTGAAGTGGTCTCCAGAAGTTATTCCGGTAGCAGTAACTCCGCTGTCCAATTGAATTGGAACCGGAGATGAGGTATCTCCTCCTATGAGCCCATTCCCGACTTCACCATATTCGTTTTCTCCCCAGCAATTCAACTGTCCGTCATCATGCAGTGTACAGGTTGATTCAGGACCTAGATCAATTGCAATAATTGGATTATAGAATTGCATGTCAATCTCAGTTGGTCTTCTAATTATCTCAGTCGTAGACGAGGACTCATTTCCTAGTCCTATTTCCCCATGGTTATTGTAACCCCAACACCAAAGTGAATTATCTGTCATAACCGCACAGCCATGATATTCTCCAACTGCCATGAAGGAAACTGATTTATCAAGAGGAATCTCAACTTTAATGGGGATTTTTATCCTGTAATCCGCAATGTTGCTTGCTATACTACCTTTGCCAGTACCCATGTTTCCATAATTTTGCATTCCCCAACAATACATTTCACCATTATCTAAAACAGCACATGTGTGGTGTTCGCCAGAATCAATTGAAATTGCAAACCTATCTGAGGGTAGTAGAACCTCTCTAGGTAGTCCTGAGTAAGTGGTTGTTCCATCTCCTAACTGGCCGTAGTTATTGTTACCCCAACAATAAACAGAGCCATCATCAAGTAGTGAACATGCGAATTCCCTACCGGTGCTTATCATTACTGCATTACTTGTCCAAGGAAGAAGAACTTCTCCCGGTGATTTCAAGTCATATCTACCTGAATCCGTATCCCAAGTTCCTTGACCATTCTGGCCTTTAGAACCATCTCCCCAACACATTACTCGGCCTTCGTCGGTTAGGATACAAGTATTGTAGTAACTCGTTGAAACCTGAACCGCAAATGGCTCGTCACCACTAAAACGGACAGGGTTTGGACTGGATCTTCTATTTGTAGATAAATCACCTAACTTACCCTCGTTATTGTTTCCCCAACAGTAGGTTTTCCCATTCTGGTCGATGCTACATACGTGATTGTACCATGAGTCTACTCCGACCATTGCTACAGCTGAGTCTGATTCTTTGTAAGCAATTGAATTAGTCCATGCGGAATTAGAACCATACTTTCTGTCAATTATCATCGCTTCGTAGTCTATTGAGCCTGAAGTCACACCTCTTGAGGTGTTGACGCTCCAATCAAATTGTCCTGACTGATTTGCAACCGATGTAATTGACAATACAGAATCATTCATGATGAAACCTGATGGCAAATTGCTGAAGGAAAAATCATTAATATTCCAACCCATAGGTTGAATTTTATATTCATATTCCTCTGAAATTACATACCTTAATTTTGAGGTCTTATCGATGTTTACCTCAAGGGTTCTAGCATACCCGCCTCCACCCCAACAGGATATTGCTGCGTATTCTGTCACAGCACAGGTATAATCTACACCAACGCCCATAGAGACTACTTTTTGTCCAAACTTTGTTTGAACGAAATTAGGGTTGTAAATTTGATTTCCATAATTATCCGTGACAGGTCCTTCAGATTGTTGATAGTTATTGTTTCCCCAACAATACAATGATCCGTTTCTTAAGAGGCCGCAGGTGTGTTTTTCGCTAGCAGAGATTTGTACTGGTTCTGAGCCAGTTGGCATGTTAACGTATGTTGGATTGTACATGTTTGTTCCGTTACCGTTACCCAAATTACCATAGCCATTGTAACCCCAGCAATACACACTTGAGTTGTCTAAAATTACACAATTGTGATAAAATCCTGATGAAATAGCAACTGCTTTACTTCCAAGAGGTAGTTTGGTGAGAACCGGTGTCAGATTGTCAGTTGTGGACCCATCTCCCAACTGTCCGTAATTGTTTCGACCCCAACAATATACAGAGCCGTTTTCAATTATACCGCATGTGTGTGACGTTCCCAATGAAAGATCAGTATAATGCTGATTTTCAGGGGATTGGATTAGAATCGGCCTATTTCGAATTGTTGTATCTCCAGTACCCAATTGACCGTATTGATTGTAACCCCAACAGTAAGTATTCATGTCTTCGAAGATTCCACAAGAATGGTAGTAACCAGTAGAAACCTGCATTGCTGGAGGCAATTCGTTTGATGAATAATCTAAGTTTATTTCCCGAGGTGTATTATATTTCGAACTCGAGGAGTGAGTTCCAGTTCCAGTTTGTCCATGATTGTTCATACCCCAACAATACAATACCCCATCAACGTCAATTCCGCATGTGTGTTCGTATCCTGTCGAAATACTGTACAGAGGAGTGTTAAGATTCGAAATTTGAGTAGGTTCTACCTTGTCGCTATATGAACCAACACCTAATTGTCCCAAGGCATTGTAACCTGTACAATAATTTGATTCAGTAGTAATCATGCATGTGTGTAATCTTCCAACAGAAAAGTCTACTGGAATCATTTTTTCCTTGCTTAAAACTGACATTCCTAGTGAATGTGACTCCACTCTATCATTCCATTTGTCTATTCGCTCTATTACAGTCAAATCAACTGATGCCGATACGCTTGATTGCCCGCTGGAGACCTGAATTGTGATCGTATAATTGCCAACTGCTAGGGTGGAATCAATTTCTAGAGATTCTGAAATGTTATTCCACGTGATTCCAATAGGTAACTGGCTTGATAATGATGTATTGTAATCCCAACCTGCGACTGTAATTGGTAAACTTGCTTCCCTGCCCTCTATCAAAGTGATTACTTCAGAAGAGTACTCTCTAATTGGCAAAGGAAGATTGCTTGAGGAAGATGAAGAAGTGCCCAGCCTCCCGTTGCTTCCTGTCCCCCAGCATCTTGGTGCACCGTCATGGAATGTAGCGCAAGTAAACCCGTTTCCAACAGTTACCTGAGAAGCATGTAGGTGAGAGATGGAGTTCAAATCTTGAGGAGTGTCTTTCTGGTTATTATTTCCAATACCTAATTCTCCGTTACTATTGCTACCCCAACACTTGATACGACCGTTGTCAAACAATGCACATGTGCTCGATTGTCCCGCTGATATTTGAATTGGGTCACTTAATCCAGCTAGGATTACAGAAGCCGGAGAGTCTCTGTAATCTGTTGTACCATCACCGATTTGACCATTTGTATTTTGACCCCAACAATTTATGGAATTATCATCAAGAATGGCACATGTATGGTATGCACCTGCTTCAATCGCAGTTGCAGTTCTACCACTAGGCAACAGCACTTTTGTTGGGTAATACTGGTCAGTAGTGTTGCCTACTCCGAGTTGGCCAATGTGGTTTCTTCCCCAACAATATACATCGCCATTATCGACAATTGCACATGTGTGAGAGTATCCGAGTGAAAGACTAACTGCAGATTGATTGCTTGGGAATTCAACAATTTTTGGCATAGTACCGGATGAATGTAAGGTACCATCTCCGATTTGACCGTAGTTGCCCATTCCCCAGCACCATGTTTGAGCATCATATCTAATTGCACATGTGTGTTCGCCACCAGAGGAGACCGTGGCAAGTTGTTTCCCGTAGACTTCAGACTGGCTTGTGTACTTGCTAGGATACGATGTAGAACCGGAAGCCTGTCCGTTAGCTAATCGATAATTTCCCTCGTTACCCCAACATAATAATTCAGAATTTGAATCCAAAGCGCATGTGTGTGAACTACCTACAGAAATCTGTGTGATGTTAATATTGGGATGGTAATTATCTGCGTTGGTCTCTGTTGGCCTATTTCGGTCAGTGTTGCTTCCATCACCTAGTTGGTAGTTATTATTGGCGCCCCAACAATGGACATCTCCATCTAATTCAAGCATGCAAGTATGTGCATTGTCATTATCAATTGAAATCACTTGTTGATACTCGTCATTATTTTCAGAATTGAAGCTGGCATTACCTAACCATGCGCCATCTACTCTGCCTTCTTTGTCGTTTGTGTTAACTGAGGAGTATGAGACCTGCAGGTTTCTTGAACCAAAATCATCGGTTATCTGCAAAGTGAACTGTCCTGGCAGCATCTGTGAACCATCGTAAGATAGGATGTTAGTTGTTGAGTTAAAACTCAGCCCATTAGGTAAACTTCCAGATACAGAAACTTGTGAATTCCAACCTACATTCTGTAATTTCTCTTCTCTGGCATAACCTTCAATGAAACTCAAGTCTGTTAAAACCTCTCCAGTTCCATCGTACCTTGTGCCCGTATATGGGTTGTAAATGAAATAATTTGGAACATTTGTGTCTGTTTGTCCACCGTGTCCTAGACCGTAATATGATTGTGCCATACCCCAGCAACTTAGAGCTTGATTGTCGTATAGCGCACATGTTTCGGTACTTTCAACATCAAGAGTTACAATTTTCATGTTTTCATTCATGGAATGGGGTCTGATCCAGACAGGCGTGGACATATCAGTATTGTTTCCATTCCCAAGTTGTCCATACTGATTGTACCCCCAACATAAACCAGAACCATTCCTTAACCAGGAACAGGTGGTTTGTGCACCTGTAGTTACACCTACCACATCGTATGACGAATCCAAAATTTCAACTGGACTAAAGATATCTGTAGTGTTGCCATTTCCAACTTGGCCGTAAGAATTGTGACCCCAGCAATATAGACTGTTATCATCCATTATCGCACAAGCATGATTCCATCCTGCATCTAGTGCCACAACATGGCGGTTTAGAGGAAGTGCAGGCCAGCGTATATCCGAGCCTGTTTCTTGATTTGAACCATCACCCATCGCTCCATAGTTTGCCCAACCAAAGCATCCAACTGTTCCATTTTCAAGTAAAACACAACCAAAGTACCTACCTGCTGTAACCATGGTAATCCTTGAGTCGAAGCCGGTAATCTCCTGAGGAGTATATTGATGAGTACCTACATTTGAATTTGTGCCAGATTGTCCGTAGGAATTTTCTCCCCAGCAGAAAGCATCCCAACCAATTGTTAAAGCACAAACATGTTCCCAACTAACGCTGACATCAAGTACTTTATCGATTGATGAAACCTTAGATGGATAGGGTCTATTCGACGTATCACCAAGTCCCAATTGACCGACATGATTGTATCCCCAACACCATAATTGACTTGAATTATCAATTGCACAGTTAGTGTAAGTTCCAGTATCGTATTTTTGAACAGATTTCATTTCTCCTGAGTAAACATCTTCGGCATGCCTCTGATATGTTCCAGTGTTTCCTCTACCCATTTCTCCATGTTGGTTAAATCCCCAACATCGCAGTTTGTAATTATCTTTCAAACAACTATGGTGGAATCCTGCGTTCACCTCGAGGTCTTCTATGTAATCTCCTTGCGTAAATCCTGACTGGAGTGAAAATGAATTTATTCTACCCTCAATTTGATTATGCTCGAATGACTCAACATCTAATTCAATACTGATGTTATTATTTCCATCTGAAGCGTATACTGTCATATTTGTATTTACTTGATTAATTCCATCATATGCAATTGTTTTGCTAGCGTACATGATCGCTAAACTTGGTGGTAAATTACTCGAAGTTAAGCTATATTCTGCACCCCATCCTGAAATTGATAACTTGCTTTCTGCTGGGAAACCGGTTGTGAGATAGATGCTTGATACTGAATTGTTTCTATTCCAGTGTGTCTCTGTGAATGAGTTTCGAGATACTGTTGACGAATCACCCAATTGACCATCTGAATTTGCTCCCATACAATAGATTGTGGAAGCATTAGTTAGAATACATGTGTGACCTTCTCCGGTAGTTACCAGACTTGCAGACATTCCATTTGGCAAATTAGATGCAACTGGTGTGCTCCTGAACGTGTTTGTTCCATCTCCCAACTGATAGTTTGCATTCAATCCCCAGCAGTATAGTGACCCATCATTCATTACAGCACAGGTGTGAGAGATGCCCACATCAATCATTACAGCTGCTTTCGAATTTGGCAGTTGAGCGTACACTGGTGAGTTTTTGTCGACTAGAGTTCCGTCTCCAAGTTGCCCATAGTCGTTATTACCCCAGCATGCAACTCTACCATCTTGCATTATAGCGCAAGAATGAGAATCTCCAGAACTTACTGAAATTGCGTTTTGCCCTAGTGTGACGAATGTAGTGGGAGAAGTTGTGTTTGAATTCGTTCCATCACCGAGTTGACCTAGGTCATTTCCACCCCAGCAGGTAATTGTTCCATTTGACAAAACTGCACAACTAAAACTATCTCCAACTGAAATAGCGACAGCCATACTTCCTGGAGGCAAATGACTGCTTGCTGGATAATAGGAATAACCTGATTTGTAACCAATTCCAATTTGACCGTCTGTGTTATTTCCCCAGCAGTAGACCGCGCCGTTATCCATCAATGCACAATTGTGTGAAGAATGTGTTGCAATCATTTCAACACTGCGATGGTTCGGGAATGGCACCTCTACAGGAACTAATGAATCTGTTGTAGAACCGTGACCTAACCTGTAATCTTCGGCTTCGCCCCAGCAATAAACGTCATTGTAGTTTGTTAATGCACACGTGTGCTCTGTAGCTGCTGTCACGAAATAGGTGTCCCTGATGGCATTGTAAGCCGAATTTGAGGACGTTTGCTTTGGAATATTTTCGTCGTTGTTACTGTTGGTTGATAACTTTCCAAACTGGCCATCTCCCCAGCAGTGAATAATACCGCTTTCCTGATTTATGCAAGTGTGATCTTTAGTAGAGGTTAGAGACACAACTCCGCCATAATTTTCATCATCAAGCAGAGTAATCCCACTTAGATGTGAGCGTACTCTAGATGGGAAAGGAAGAGATTCTCTTACAGTAATTGAAACTGGTATTGTAACTATATCCTCTCCTGCTGTAAAGGTGAGATTGTGATGAGTGGTGTTTAGTTCTGCGCTACCATCGTTAACTATTGCACCCGTACTTTCCTCAAATGTAAAGCCAGTTGGCAGTTCTGGTGAAATTGTTACAGAGTAATTTAGTCCATCAACAAAAGGAGATACTCTATGTTGTTTGTTTATTGGGAATAACAAATTTGAACTTTCGAGGCCGACAGTGACTTTGTTGTAATGGGGATGGTACCTATTTGACTGAGTTCCATCACCGATTTGACCCTGACCATTATATCCCCAGCATGCAACTCTGCCCGTATCGAAAATGCTGCAACTGGTATAATATCCAATGCTCAACTCTAAACTATTTTCGAAGTATTCAGAATTCCAATAAGTCGTAACAGGTCGGTGCTTTCCATTAAATCCGCTAGTTTGGAAACCTGTTGAAGTTCCATCTCCTAACTGTCCATGATCATTCTTTCCCCAGCACAGGCTTGTCTGTGTTTTGAGTAGTGCACAGGTGTACTCATAGCCCAAATCAAAACTTAATGGATCTGCTGGTAAATTCAGCACAGGAGTAGGATAATTGTATTGAGTCGGGGTATTTGACTCAACTCCAATTTGTCCTAAATTATTCCTTCCCCAACACCTCATTTCTCCACTTTCCAGTAGAGCACAGGTGTGATAATATCCTGCTACAACTTTAACTGCAGGGTCTGAGGATGGTAGAATTGATTGGACTATTTCGTATCTGTTGGTTTGGGTACCATCACCAAGCTGGCCATATCCATTGTAACCCCAACAGTAGACTGCACCATTGTAATTCAGAATGCATGTATGGTCGTATTTTCCGCTAATGCTTACAGGAATGATTTCATCATCAAACTCAATTAGATAAGGAGTGTTTACTGACCCAGTGTGAGAAAGCAAAGCCTGTCCGTAGTTGTTGTTACCCCAGCAGTACACTCTATTGGTCTCAGTTAGAGCACACTTGTGGTCATTACCAACTGCAACCTCTGTGATTGATTCATTTGCATCAATCAGTACAAGGTTTGGAGTCATTAAGTAGTTATCATAAATGCCGGTTCCGGATTTACCATGTTCGTTATATCCCCAACACCACAACCTTGCACTATCATCGATGGCACAGGTCGAATCGTATCCAACCTCTACTTCAGAGATTGAAACTGATTCTGGAAATTTTATGTCTAGATGTTCTTTTTCTATGTAGGGAGATGAAGTGTCATAGCCCACTCCTAACATTCCTTGGTAATTGTATCCTGAGCAGGTTAGGGAGCCTTCGTCATAAACTATGCAAGAATGCTTCCACCCAACAGATACTGATTCTGCCCTTTTACTATCGTAAAATATCGCTTGATCTACAAATGTATCAATTGAATATGGCTCTGACAAATTCAAACTATTAGACGGCGATGCATTAATTCTGATATCAACTATTTCTTCCACTTCGATTTTGTCTGAAAAATCGACTTGGGAAAGTGGCAACATAACCATCAGGAAGGCCAACAAAAATGGAACCGCTAATCCACGCCCTTGGGACATCGCGTTTTCCTAAACTTAAGCCAATAATAACAATATTGCCAACGACTTACTAGGAGTTAGTTTCGGTCTGAGAATCGTCTTCGATTATTTCGGCTTCGATTGGTTCATCGTCAACCACTTCTGGAATCTGTTCTGATTTTTCTGACACCACCGCTAGTTGAAGTGGTTCATCACCGCTTTGACGGATTGCAACAAACGCACCAAATGCGATGATTGCAATGCCTACTGTTGCAATGAAGAGTGTTCTTCCTAGAGAATCACCACTGCCAAGAGTAGACAAGTCGCCACCACCCACTACTGAATCCCAATCAATCATTGACGGAGAGCCTTCGTCGTCAACACCTCTAACCATTACCATATTGTAACCACTAGGTAGAGTGTTTGTGTTAACCTTGAATTGGAATTCAAAGGATTGGTATGTGCTCAATGTTCCATTGACAGACTCGTACATTACCTCAGTCCAAGTCTCTCCGCCATCTGTAGAATACTCGATTTTCTCCATTGCTGCGCCACGAGACCAAGCGATACCCGTGTAGGTATTCATTCCTCCATCCTCGGTGATGTTTTCTATGTGTACTTGAAGGTCGAGATTCATGTCAGAAGTGGTCATTCCAATCATGTCTAGGTACTGAGCGGTCCAAACAGCGTCATGGCCGTGAACTAGGCCCCAACCGAAGTCTTTGTTCCAATGCGGGTCATGCTCAGGCTGAGATGCCTCTCCCATTCTAGTTGCTGTTGAGCGAAGAATTTCTCTGATCACAAGTGGATTTATCTCGGGATTTACTTCCATCATCAAGGCAATTATTCCTGTAACCGCTGGAGTTGCATATGACGTTCCGGAACCACGTCCTGTGTAACCATTTTGCGAAGCATCACCTCCAATGAAGTTGTTACATCCGCCAGATGTCACGCAAGCTTCTGCTTGGACAATATTTGTACCCGGCGCTGTAACATCCGGCTTCATTTCGTCGATTGGATTTGTGTTTCCATTATCTCTTCTTGGACCCCTACTAGAGTATGATGCAATTTGGTCATCATCTCTCTCGATAGTGTTCACATCATCTGTTGCACCAACTGTAATTGATAGAGAGGAAGAACCCATACCGGAGAGGCCATCATTATCTGGACCATCGTTACCTGCTGCTACGCTTACAGTTACACCTGCTAGGGTTGCTTCGTCAAGAATTCTTGAGTGCATGTCTTCACCGTCACTACCACCATTCTCGTGACTGGTTATTCCCCATGAAAGAGAGATAATGTCGATTCCATGAAGACTTTCATCGACTCCAGGCCATGCTGTGTCTTTGTTGTCAATAATCCACTGTAGACCATTCATCGCTGATTCGTAGAATTCTTGGGATAGAAGGTAATTTTCGAATGGACCTGCACCTGCATCTGTACCGATTCTGACATCGATTAGGCTGGCATTTGGTGCTGAACCTTCGAACCCTGTTTGCTCGCCATTAGCATCTAAGCCTGTTGCTGCAGCCATTCCCATGCACGCTGTTCCGTGTTGGTTACCATCATCCGGGTCAAAGGAACCGTCGGTTTCTCTGCCACCTGCAAGAATACATTCAGGGTCTGAATGAACGAAGCAAACAGCATCGTATCCAGCAACGAACTTGTCTTTGAGACCTGGGTGCTCGTTATCTGTACCTGTGTCAACCATTGCAATGTTTATTCCAGCACCTTTCATTGTGCTGTGATTCCATGCAGCGTGAGGATAGACCTCTGATGGTTCGGCAATAATGTTCGGTGTTTGCACATCTCCCCATAAGATGACCTGTCCGTATCTTTCAACCATGACGACGTCTTCGATTTGCGATAATTCCCAAACGTCTGAGGAATTGATTACACCGAGGAGAACCGCATCGACAGCCTCAATCACATCTGTGATTTGGTAACCTAGTGATTCGAGATATTCTACGTCCATGTCGGTTACGTCTCTAGAATATGAGAGACCGATACCAACCGGTTGGTCTAGAGTTTCTAGCGAGTCGTGGATTCCATTTCTGTTGGAATCTAAAGTTGTCCTGTCCCACCAATCCACTTCTTCGTGGATCACCGGTGTCATTTCTGGAATTACGTTCGTCCATCCATCATTAGAGTTGACCTCATTACTGAGCGAACCAGTCAATGGAGCCATGAAAAGAACCAGGCAAAGGAATGTGAAACCTTGACGCATTGCTATCCCTACTTATCCTCAAGTTGCAACTTAACATCAACATGTTGGTCTCATGGTTGATTGAATATGGTGGGAGCACAGGGATTTGAACCCCGACCGGCTGGTATCTTCTGATCCGCCACTAAGTTTTGTGTGTACGGCTGGTGGCGGGATTTCACAGGTCGGTCTTCCAGTTGATCATCACAATCTTCAGACCTTTACCATTCGTCATTCCCGTGCAACTGGAGCCAGCTATACTACCAGGTTATACTATACTCCCCCGTATTGTTTACCCTTCAGCGTCACTGCTTAGCCTGACGGCGAGCACGCTTACGACGTCGTAGCTTCTTCTTACGCCACTTCCATCGCTGATTACCAGTCTTCTTCCACGCTCTGGAACCTCGCTTCATGGTGAACAGTCCGCCGACCAACCTTCCCTATATGAGGACTTCCCATGGCTAGAATTACCAATTCAAGCCAAAATACC
>JBMYVD010000013.1:0-28137 GCA_049606035.1 Candidatus Poseidoniaceae archaeon
CACGCCGAGAGGCGGCGCTACCCCGAAACCTGTTCATAGTTCGGATCGAGGGCTGTAACTCGCCCTCGTGAAGCTGGATTCCGTAGTAATCGTGTTTCAACATAGCACGGTGAATATGCCCCTGCTCCTTGCACACACCGCCCGTCAAACCATCTTAGTTGGGGATGGATGAGGCTGCGTTTTAATGGCGTATTCGAGTCTGTCTTCGACAAGGAGGGTTAAGTCGTAACAAGGTATCTGTAGGGGAACCTGCAGATGGATCACCTCCTAAGAAAAACCCGGAAGCGGGGGACTTCGGTCCCCCGTTTCCACTTTTTTTATTCTCACAGCGGTTTACTTTTTACACCACTAATCAATAAGGCTGACTTTGTTCTTTATCATTTCAATCTTGACCAGACTGTTGAGTGGCCAATCACCAGAGGAGCGAATCATGTCCATGCCATCTCCTTTTTCGAAAATAATCCAACAGTCTGAAACAGTTGCTTGAATCTCATCGATTGCTTTCAGTATTGGTAGCAGTGTTCCACCTGTGGAAACCACATCATCAACTAACAGTACTCTGTCACCTTTCCTTATGTCGTTGAGGTAGATTTCTCCTTTCGAGTATCCTGTAGTTTGGTCGATAGAAAACTCTCCTGGTAAGCCATAGGAGCGCTTTCTTCCAACAACTAGGGGCTTTCCAGAGGCTAGGCTTAGTGCTGATGCGAGAGGTATGCCCATTGCTTCTATTCCTAGGATTATGTCTACATTATCCCAGTCAACTTGTTCATGGATCAAGTCTCTAGCAGCAGCTAGTAATTCTGCGGACTGCTGTGGCACTCCATCGGAAAGTGGATGGATGAAATATGCATAATCACCCTTCATCACAACGGGCGCATCGATCACACTTTGACGCAGTAAATCGTACCTAGCATCTTTCATTGTTGTCTGCTAACGGGTTGAACAAATGAATTATTCCATCTCGAATATCTCATTCATTGATTTTCTGAATGTTAGTAACTGCAGCACAGGCCCCGATAAGTCAACCGTAACAGTTGCTCCTCGATTGAATTGATACTCATCCCAACCATCAGGGACTACATACCCTCTGTGCATGTCACTGGTTATCACAGTGGCATCGGATGTCCAGGTCATGTATCTCTCATCCTCGATTGAGGGGTCGATATCTCTAGCAATTACAAGATAATGCGATTGAGATTCCTCTGCATTTCCAAGATTAGATTTCCTTGCAATTTGATTGAACCATGCGCCTTGGCCTAGCCATGTAGAAAACAATAGGCCACTGGATTGTTGTTTAATGTCTATATCACCACGACGTAAATTGTACTTTGATGGCGCATATTGGTGAGTATTTGCAACTAGCAAGTCATTCATAGCAGGGTCACTTCGAATTTTGTTCCCGCTGGTAGTCTCAATTGTTGCCTGTAATCTTGGTAGCCTATTCACGATTGCATTGCCATTCAGCGCTGCTTCCAAATCTTGTGAGAATGTCTGGATATTGCTGTCCATGTAGAAACCTACCGAGCCATTTGGGTCGCCACTACGAGGATGAGAGTTTACTCCCATCACTGGAGTATTAGAGTCAATATTGTGGGATATCGAAGTCAATGTACCGTCTCCACCTAGTACGATAACCAAATCACGCCCAATGAAATCTGCTCTACGAACCTGTTCTCTTGCCCTAATATCGACTCTTATCTTTTCGGGTTGGGCTGCAAGCACGTCCTTTACTGACTGAAGGGATTCATCGTGAACCCCTTCGAAGTTCTTCTTGTACACAAGAAGTACATCAGCCATGTACCGTCCACAAGGTTTCCATTCTTGAGGATGTGGTTATCTCTCGTAACTACTAATGACTACTACCGTGCAGGAGTATACATGCAACCTAGTGATACGCAGTTGACTGGGGCCCCTCAACAGATAATTATCGACCCTAATACTGGTCTGCCACAAGATGTGATAATAATCCAGCAACCTTCCTCGGGGCCTAAAATAATTGGAATTTTCATCATCATATTTGGTGCAATTACAATACTCGGTGAAGTTGCATCCCTTGGAGACACAATCTCATTTGGAGGTTTATTCCTTGTATTCTCGGCTGTAAACGTCATTGTTGGAGGGGGATATATCGCAGGTGGCTATATGATTCAAGCATACCAAAAGCGAGGTGTACATCTCTCACTACTTATCCTAGTCGTTAGTACAATAGTTGGTGTATTAATGCTTACAATGATGCCGGGTCTAATTGATGATATTGCGGAAGATGAAGGTCTTACAGATGACGATAGGGAACAATTGGAAGCTAACTCAGGTCTTATTGCGGGAGTAGGTGCGATATTCATCGTAATCTGCAATGGAATCTGTGGCTTAATAATTGCAATACCATTGATGATTTCTAACAATGGTTTAGATGACAGCAAGTTGTTTGGCTGATGGTGTTAAGATGGGTGAATTAATCACCGGCCAAGCCGCAACCTATGTTGAAGAAATCTGGGTTGAAACCGAGAAGCGCTACGAAATTTTGTGCATCACAAGGGATGTGCAAAAAGTGGTTGCCGAAAGTGGAATTCGCGATGGCCTAGTACTGGTTAATCCAATGCACATCACAGCATCTTGTTACGTAAATGACCTCGAATATGGTCTTCACCATGACATCATGAAGTGGCTAGAGAAAGTCGCTCCATTTTACGGAGTGGACGGAAGAGAAGGCGAAGAATACCATCACCATCGTACTGGTGAAGACAACGGCGATGCTCATCTAAAGAGGCAATTACTCGGTCAACAGGTCACAATGCCGGTTAGAGAAGGTAAACTTCACTTGGGTAATTGGGAACAGATCCACTATGCTGAATTTGATGGTCAGCGAAGAAAAAGAATCCTAATCAAAGTGGTTGGTGTTATCTGATGGTGGAAATGTCTGAACCTGCTCACTTTACAGATATGGCAGTAGATATTGGGATCAAAAGAGGAGATTGGGGCAATGGCAAGTCTTCGGTTTGGTTACATGTGGAATCAAAACATTGTAACAAGGGAGGAGTTGCACACGGTGGACTGTACACTATGATGCTGGACATGGCACTTGGTGGGGCACTGGTTTCAATTCTACCAAAGGAAGAATGGTGCGCTACAACTCAACTCGGTGTGTCATTCATTTCTGCTGCACGCCCAGGTGAGAAGATTACCGCCTCAGGTAACGTTGTCAAGAGGGGCAAACACGTCGCTCACTTGGAAGGTAAGATTTGTAGTGAATCAGGTAGAGTCATAGCAACTGCAACTGGGACCTGGGCAATCTGGGACCATAAGCCAGCAAGCATGTCTTAGAGAACATTCATCACCCTGACATTAGTGGGATATGTAATGAACATCGAAGAGTTAGACCTCAATGGAGGCACTTTCAAGGCAACTTTCCCTTACCACTGGGTTGGATGGTTGGTTTGGGTCGTTGGACTTCTAATCACCCTGTATGGATTTGTTCTTGCACTAACTGATACAGTCGCTTTGTTGATGGTAGCAATAGGTTTTGTCGGGATGTCATTGGCAACTCCGGGCTCACTACAAGGTAGCCTCCACAAGATCAGACAGAACGCAATCGACCCAGCTGAGTTACAAGCAAAAGCAGATGCTAGTGGTCTTTCTATTGACAATTGGTGGATGCAACAAACATCTTACGTTCCCACAAACGATCCAAGCGACTGGATTCTACCGGCGCCAGGACCGACAACATGGGATAATTCAAACAGATATGGGCCACACGGTGATGGTTCACCACTACCTGAGCACCCTGTGAAAGTTGGCACTCCTACTCCTGCAACCATGACTATGGTTACAGTTTACATTTCAGCAGCTATTGTGTGCCTATTGGTTGCATTATCTGCAATGATGTCATCAGATGAGTATACCAGCGGTATGCTAGTTCCAGGAGTAGTTGCAGGTCTAGGATTGATTTTGACAATTGTTGGATATTTCAAATCGAAGATGCTGAGCCAGATGTTGGATACTCCGACCTCTCTAGTACGCTCAGTAGCAGTGGGGAACCCCGAACTAGTAGGTCAAGTTAGACCGATTAACGAGGGTTGTTTGACAGTAGTAGTTGATGGAAACAAGGACATGACTGTTGGAAATATGGTTGGATACAGATGGACCTACGAACAATATCAGTGTAGAACTGTGAAGACAGATGAAGGAACCAAGGAAGAGTGTAACTGGGTTACAGTCAGGTCAGATGCGGGCGGATGTCCTTTCATTCTCCATGATGGAACTGGTGGGATTAGGGTCAACACTTCATCGTTCAAGAGGACAGATTACGGACAATACCTCAAGAGATGGGATGGTGCATATGCACAGACACTGGGTAAGCAAATCATGGCTCAAGCGGTTGCAGGTCTACTTGGCGGTGCAAAGGTAAAGAAGCACCGTTGGACTTTGTATGGTCTAAAATTGGGAAATCCAGTTTACGTTCTAGGACAAACTAAGCCTAGACCGTCCGGCGATATTCAAGCAGAGGGATTGGATGGCACATTGCAGAACAGTATCATCGAAGTATGGGGTAATGAAGACGCTCCTGGTGTCAAGTGTACGTTGCAGAGAGGAACAGAATTGGCAAATATCGGAAGTTCACGCTCTGGATTTGAGTACCTAGCACTACCAATCTTGCTGATGTTGGGCGGATTGGGATTGTTCGGTTTAGCGTGAATATGATTAAGCGGATTTCATTCGCAGAATCATGGCAGAAGATGTCGTGATTGTAGGCGGAGCAAGAACACCATTTTGTGAATGGCAAGGTGGAAAGCGTGGAGATGGCCAACCTGGCGGTCTCTTGAAAGATGTCAGCGCTCTAAAATTAGGTGAAATTGCAATCAAAGGCGCACTTGAAAAAACCGGGACTTCTCCCGAAAATGTTGACCACGTCGTAATGGGATACGCTCTACAAACCTGTGACCAAGCAATCTTTGGCGCACGCCACGCTGGGCTTGGTGCAGGCATACCTCAAGAAGTTCCTATGCTGACTTTATCCAGAATTTGTGGTAGCGGTGTACAATCGATTGTAACCGGCGCTCAAATGATCATGCTAAATGAAGCAGAAACAGTTGTTGCAGGTGGAATGGAAAACCTCTCGCAGGCTCCTCATGTCCTTAGAGGAATGCGAGATACCTACAAGTTGGCAAGACCACCAAGGGCAGGTACAGAACTTGAGAAGGATATGGAAGATTACCTATTCACAAATCTGTTAGATGGCATGTGCGGGTCATTCATGGCACAAACCAGTGATGAAATTTGTAAACGCAAAGGAGTAACAAGAGAAGAAACAGATGAATTCGCAGCAATGTCTCATTCAAGGACTGCAAAGTCAATCGAAGAAGGGATTTGGGAGCAAGAGATTGTGCCGGTCAAGGATGTAACATACAAAGATGAAGACCACGTTGTTTTGGGAAGCACTCCTGAATCATTAGCAGAACTCAGGACTGCATTTGGACCGGATAGTCTAGTCACTGCTGGAAACGCAAGTGGTGTAGTTGACGGAGCAGCTGCAGTCGTAATCAAGTCAGCATCTAAGGCTGAGGCTGATGGAGACAAGCCATTGGCTAGAATCGTATCTTGGGGAATTGTTGGACTAGAGCCAGCAATCATGGCATATGGTCCGGTACCAAGCAGCCGTCTAGCACTTGAAAAGGCTGGATTAGCGATTGAGGATATCGACCGCTGGGAAATCAACGAAGCATTCGCAGGTCAAGCAGTTGCTTGTGTCAAAGACTTGGGCTTGGATGTTGAGAAGGTGAATGTCAATGGCGGAGCAGTCGGTCTGGGACATCCTCTAGCAGCAACCGGTACTCGTCTAGTTCTCACTTTGGCCCACGAGTTGAAGCGTTGTGGTGGAAAGTACGGTGTTGCAACCGCATGTATTGGCGGCGGACAAGGAATTGCAATGGTAATTGAATCACTTTGATTACCATTCAATCGGAGTTCCATCGAATTGAACGTAGCGACCTGTTAACTCCAGTGTCTGCTCTTCGATTCTCTCGATTATTCCAGACACGCTTTCCTCTACAGAAAGAGGTGCGTTAGGACCTCCCATGTCGGTTTCAACCCAACCCGGATGCATAATCAAGATTGATATTCCCTGAGATTGTAATTCGTTTTTCATCGCCATTGAAAACATATTCAGTGCTGTTTTTGAAGCTCTGTAAGCGTAAGACCTTCCACTCATGCAGTCACTTATCGAACCCATCAAACTGCTCATCATAACTATCTTTGAACCTGATTTCAACTTGCTTTCAAACTTCTGAGTAACGAGTACAGGTGCGATTGAATTGACTTCGATAACCTCAATTGTGTGTTGCATATCGATTTCAGAAATCGATTGCCAGCGTCCATCTGAAACACCTGCATTATTGATTAACACATCAACACTGCCTTCTATTGAAGAAGCAAATGATTGTACATCTTCTGCGTCTCTCACGTCTAATTTGAATGTAGAAAGATTTGGATTATCTATATCTTCAAGTCCCCCCATCTTACTGCGATAGGTTGCAAAAACTCGGTTTCCTTTTGTGAGAAATTGCTTACATAATTCTAGACCTATGCCTCGGTTCGCACCGGTAATAACAACACATTTCATGCTATTACGACTAAACTGAATCAAATAATATTTGATATCTCAAGTCTAAAGACCTGCTGCGATTAATCCCATAGAGATCCATGCACCCGCCATCGAGCCAAGGTTGGTAAGAGCAGTGACTAGTAAAATTCGGCCTGCTCTATTGGTCCAGAACAATTTTGCAGAATCCAATTTTAGGAATTCAGTCAAGTCCTCACCGGTTGGTTCTTTGACTTTCATTTGTGCATAACCAGCAAACCAACCCGCTGCTAATGCAGGATTGAGGGATGTGATTGGAGATGCGATTGCGGCAACAAGGATTGCTACTGGATGGCCGCCTGCTAGCATACAGAACAGTGCGGCGCCAATGAAATTACCAGCAAACCAGTAAATTCCATTTTCTTTTATTGAGGCTAAATCACCATTATATGCGAACCATCCTAGAAGACCTAGCAATACTAGAGGAATTGCATATGATATGGATTTCAGCAATCGTCCACCCTTAGGTACCACGGAGAGGTCGGCAATTCTTTCCTCGCTTGGCTCGACTTTTTGTTCGAGTAATCTTGAAACTCCATCCAAATGACCGGCACCCAATACTGCAAGGACCTTTCCTTCTGAGCGAATGCCAGAAATTTTCCTTGCAATGAACTCGTCTCTCTCATCAATTAGTACAGAACCTGCTCCAGGTGATACTTCACGCAACTCTTCCATAAGCGAAGTAAGTAAGTCCTTATCTGCAAGCATCTGTTCTAATTCCAACTCTTCATCAGAATCTTCTTCAGCGAGCAATGCCCACATCAGGCCGAACTTTTCTTTGAAACTCATCTTATTCCATGCTCTTCGAAGAGTAGTCTGAATGTCTCGGTCAACCAATTCTACTCTGAGATCTGCTTCATTAGCAACTTCAACAGCAGCTAGTAATTCAGCTCCAGGTTGCTGTCCTTCATCCAGACCCAATTTCCTTTGTTCTGCCGCGAGTAGGGATTGAAGCAAAACCATTGGTGCTTTACCTTCTTTTATGACCTTGAGCAGACCTTCCCTATCGAGTCTTTTCTCCTGGGTTAATGCGTCGTGCCTTCCTTTGCACAATTCTACAGCGACAATATCTGGCTTCCATTCCTCAATATTCTGCTTCACTGCCTCAACAGATGCTGTTGCAACGTGAGCTGTACCAAGGAGTCTCAAGTTCTCATCAACATCTATAATTGGAGCGCCCATTTACTCGCCTCCAAAAGTACTCTTGAGAATCTTTGTTATCGATTCCATCGCTTCGTGTGGGTTTTCGCAGCCCAACTCTTCAAACGGAATCTGCCCGCCAGCAAGGGCTTTGTGTCCTCCTGCGCTTCCCTTCTTGAAGGTTCTTGCAAGGATTCTTCCCACATGCACCGAATCATCACTTGAGCGAACTGAGAGAATGACTTTTGACATTCTTACTCCATAAGTTATGACTATTTTCACACCTTCTGTTGGAAGGAGAAAATCAGCGACTTGTGAGAGTGCGTCTCTGTCTGCCATTTCTTTGATTGGCACAAGCATAAGGCCGCCCTCAAATTCAGCATCTGTGAGTGCCTGTTTGAAAATAGATAGAACCTCTTGGCTTCTTGGTGGGCTCTCAAAAGATCGCATAATGTTCCAATCAACCCATGCCCCAAGCCACGAGAGGGCACGCAAGTCCACTGCATTGAATGAGCGTGTAAATCCTAGAGTGTCGGTTCTAATTCCAAATGCAAGAGCAGTGGCTATGTCTGAGTTCATCTCAACTCCAGAATTCATCAAAACTGACGCGATTAGAGAGGACGTTGCTGCAAATTCTGAGCGAACTAATATCACATCTCCCGCAGGTCTTTCTTCACTGGTGTGGTGGTCGATTACTATGTGAGGAACACAATTTTCTGGTAGGACGTTATTGGCACCTGGATGACTGAAATCAACGCAGATTACGATATCCGATTCCTTCAGAAGGTCTTCTATTTCCCAATCCAAAATCAATTTCCTGACTTCCATGTTGAGCAATCTTACCATGGCTCTGTTTTGTTGATGTTCAATCATTCCGCCGTGAATAATTGTCGATGTATGTCCCATTGAGTCACAAAGGTGCTTCATTGCAAGGGCACTGGCTAAGGCATCAGGATCAGGATTATCGTGACATACAATTAACACTTTGGAGGCGGATTCTGATTCAAGTCGACGTAGTACCTCTCTTGCCCCTTGCTTTCTATCGATTGAGCGAAGCCTATCTTGGATTGCAGAAGTTGTCAAATCTTCTATTGATACCATCTCTGCTCCATCAACATCGATAGTAGATAGAATTGGCGTATTCGGCCACCTATTCTTTAATTCTTGAACAGGGTCATCGTCACAGATTATCTCTTCTAAAAGCAAAATTGCTGTGGGAGTAACTTCAGGAAGTGGCATTTCATGAAGTTCCATCTCGGTTGGAAGTGCTACAATTTCAACATCCTTCATTGGAACAAGTTGTTCTGCTAATCCGATAATTCGAGCAATTGAGCGTTCACCAATCCATTCTGCGAGCCTTATCGCAATTGGATCAGAGCCGAAAATTAGGAACACGCTTAATCCTCCAGTCTTTTTAGTACTGAAAACAGGTCTACATGCTCTCGAACATCATGAACTCTGATGATGTCAATCTGATTTTCAAATGCTTTTGCAGCGACTGCAAGACTTCCTGCTAATCGGTTTTCGGTTTTTGGTTGGTCGCAAATTTGTCCTATCATGGATTTTCTAGAAACTCCCCAGAGTATCGAATAAGGTCTAAGTTCAAGGCTGGATTTGAGAAGAGAAATATTGTGTTCCAATGTCTTTCCAAAACCGATTCCCGGGTCAAGATGTATCTTGTCCATAGAGTGTCCACGTTCAACTAATTCCCTTGCTTTGGATAGCAGGTATCCATTGACTTCAGATGCAACATCATCGTATGTTGGATTGTTTTGCATATTTCCTGGTTCTCCAAGCATGTGCATTATGCAAACTTCACATTCAGATTCTATTACCAAATCCATCATCGCACTATCACGCAGTCCGCTTACATCGTTGATCATCTTAGCTCCTGCTTCCAAGGCTTTGCGAGCAACCTCGACATTTCTAGTGTCAACTGAGACGTTTGTTACCTTCGAAAGTTCTGATATTATAGGAATTACTCTAGCCATTTCTTCTTCTATAGATATGGGTGTTGCACCCGGTCGAGTTGACTCTCCACCAACATCAATCCAATCTGCACCGTTTTCAATCATTTCAAGGGCTCTTTCCACACCTCCCTGTCGAGATGATTCATGGAAGGAATCGGGTGTGGCGTTAATGATTCCCATTACTAGAGGTCGGCGATTGCCACCCTCCTCATAGACTGCCATGTTAACACCCCTGCCTGCGGCAGGTTTTATGAGATGCGGGGCCGCAGGTGTACCCATGTCTGAAGAAGGGGGGACTATCGAGAATCTCGGAGATGGTCAAGTTTCAGAAGACATAATCATGCCTAGTGAGGACAAATTGTTGCTTGCAGATAGGATATTTACGAGGCTTAACCCTCCATCCATAGGCGCTATACCGAGCATGATTCACAAGAAAGCGAAAACAGTTGGTGGCATTCTTGCTGGTTATGCAGTCTTCTGGTGGCTTACAGTACTCCAAGTCAGTGATGAGACTGAATTCAAATCAATCTTTTTTGGGCCTGAATTTATGACTGTAACAATTTTGGCACCGGTATTGATTTTCTCCGGTTCACTATTGTCTGATTACAGCAGGGAACTTGGACAACTATTCCCCGGTTTGGTTAGCGGAACAATGTTCGTTCTTGCAGTGCTTTACACCTTTGAACCTGCAATCATGGGGTTGATGGGAGACATCGAAACTGGTGATGCCATCTGGAAAACTGCTAGGTTGATGGTTCTGTGTACCACAGTTTTGTTAGCTGCAAAATTGTTAATCGATGCTTGTTTGCTTGTTTGGGTAAAAGAGTTCATGGAAAAGAATCCTGGAATTGATTATTCGGGTGAAGGAGAAGACCTTCAATCGGATTCGGGCGTTGTAGCAGACCCCGAGGCTTGAAACGCTGAATCTCATCGGATTGAGTATGAGCGAGAAACTTGACGTGCTTCGTCTGGGTTATCGTAAGGGTCGTGATCCAAGGATTACGACTCACCTTGCACTTGTTGCTAGAGCTATGGGAGCAGATGGTTTTCTATTGGCGGGTGATGAAGACAAGGAGATGTTTGAAAATCTAAAATCAGTAGATTCTAGATTTGGTGGTAACCTCGAAACCGGTCATGTTAGCGGTCTTGGTCATCTTAGACGTCACGTAGAATCAGGTGGTGTAGCGGTACATCTAACGATGTACGGAGAGCCATTTAGGAAGGCGATTCCTAAAATCCGCAGAGATAAGCCTGTTCTGATTATCGTAGGTGGAGCTAAAGTTCCAGGAGACGTTTACAAGTTATGCCAACATAATGTTGCAGTAGGTAACCAACCACACTCAGAAGTTGCAGCTCTTGCACTATTCATGGACGCTTGGTTTGGTGAGTCTGCAAGCGAGAGGAAGTTCCATGATGCTCGGCTAGTAATCGAGGGAACTAACAAAGGCAAGGTTGTACATGAAATCAATGAAGATTGATTGAATGTTTGTAGTTGCTTACTTAATTCATTCAAAGCGAATTTATTGGTAAATTACATTGTTTACTTCAAGCACCATCTCCGAAATTGCCCTTGCCAATGATTATACCCCCTATACAATCAGCAAATTTGATGTCGGGGAAGTGGTCTCAGAAAGGAGATACATCCTCAGGCGACCGTGTCAACCTCATCGATGCGACTGACGGCATCAAAAATGGCGGACAAATACCGCCCAGTGCATCAGGGGATGGAGTTCTACTATTGGCCGACGGTAGCCGATTTACAGGCAAATTGTTTGGAGCAAAAGTTTGGGGTGAAGGAGAGTTAGTTTTCACAACCGGAATGACCGGATATCAAGAATCATTGACAGACCCTTCTTTTGCTGGTCAAGTTCTAACTTTCACCTACCCATTGATTGGAAACTACGGAATACATCACGGTACTTCCGAATCAGCGGGAGTTTGGCCCAGAGGAGTGGTTGTCAGACATGCAATGAAAGACCCAGACCATCGTGATTCAATCGCAAGCATCAGTGAATTCCTTGCCTTCCACAACGTCCCAGGAATTGAAGAAATCGATACTAGGGCGATTACTAGGAGAGTAAGAGAACACGGTTGCGTATTGTGTGTCTTTGGTCCACTCGAGGATGAAGACCAACTAAAACAACACCTTGAGCAACTCACTTCTCCAGAGTTTGAAGATTTGGTAGATCTAGTATCGATCGACCAGCCAGTTATTGTTAATGAGGGTGCAACCGACAACCTTGGCAATCCTCTGCCGAGAATTGCAGCAATCGATTGTGGAATAAAATACAATATTTTGAGAAGTCTATGTTGTAATTTCGAGGTAGTCTGGTGTCCACCAAATACGACATTTGCTGAGGCTAAATCGTATGGAATTGTGGCATTATTCTGTTCAAATGGACCAGGTGACCCAGCCCACCCAGGTAAAGCGACCATGGCGAGGAATACCCTTGCTGAGGCTGTAAAAGCGAATATCCCGGTGATGGGAATTTGCCTTGGCCATCAATTGCTAGGACTAGCTAGCGGCCTGCAAACCTACAAGATGCGATATGGACACCGAGGTGCAAACCAACCATGTGTCGATTTAGTTAGTGGTAGAGTTTGGATTACAAGCCAGAATCACGGCTTTGCGGTTGCTGACCCTGATGCTGGAATGCTAGCAGCACATCCTTCGGGAGCATGTTCTCCGAAGGGAGAAAATTTGCATGGTGAGAAAGCAAAGGTTCGATTTGTAAATGCAAACGATAGAACCGTAGAAGGATTGGATATCGTTGGCAAGTCCGTATTTACTGTCCAGTTCCACCCAGAAGCCGCACCTGGACCGCACGATGCATATCCGTTGTTTGCACGGTTCCGTGAGATGGTTGACGCACATTATGGGGGTGCTAATTGATGCCAAGAAGAGAAGATTTGGAAACAATTCTAGTTCTTGGTTCCGGACCGATTAAAATCGGTCAGGCTGCTGAATTCGATTTCTCAGGTTCACAAGCAGTTCAGGCTTTGAGGGAAGACGGCTACAAAGTCATCTTGGTAAATTCAAATCCCGCAACGATTCAGAACGACCCTGAGATGGCTGATAAAGTGTACATTGAGCCTTTACTACCAGATACAATTCGCAGAATTCTAGAGATTGAGAGGCCAGATGCACTTCTGGCTGGAATGGGCGGTCAAACAGCGCTAAACATAGCGAGCGAGTTAGCACATGCCGGTGTCCTTGATGAACTCGGAGTAGAATTAATCGGCTCAGATTTGGATGCAATCGACAAGGCTGAAGATAGAGATTTATTCAATCAGGTTTGTCTTGGAATTGACCTGCCAATTTCAGAAGCGATCGCTTGTAATTCAATGGATGAAGTGCTAGCAGCAGCGGATGAAATTGGGTCATGGCCGATTCTAATTCGGCCTGCTTTCACACTCGGTGGTCTTGGCGGTGGTACTGCCTGGAATACTGGAGAATTAGTCGAAATCGCTACTCTTGGTCTTAGAAATAGCAGAATTGGTCAAGTTCTAATCGAAGAGAGTATTCTAGGCTGGCAAGAATACGAGTATGAAGTTATGAGGGATACAGCAGACAATGCAACAATTGTCTGTACTATGGAGAACATAGACCCAATGGGTGTTCACACCGGTGAATCAACTGTTGTTGCCCCGGTTCAATCCTTATCTGATAGAGACCATATGCAACTACGAGACATGTCGCTATCATTGATTCGTGAATTGAATATCAAGGGTGGATGTAACGTACAATTCGCAGTGAATCAGTCTACAGGCGAAGTTCGTGTAATCGAAGTTAACCCTAGGGTTTCACGTTCTTCTGCCCTTGCATCAAAGGCAACTGGTTATCCGATTGCAAGAATGGCGGCAAAAATCGCTGTAGGGTACACTTTGGACGAGTTGCCGAACCCGATCACCGGAGAAGGCACCACAGCAGCTTTCGAGCCAACTTTGGACTATTGCGTTGTAAAGATTCCAAGATGGCCATTCGATAAATTCAGAACAGCGGATAGAACCCTTGGAACTTCAATGAAATCTACTGGCGAAGTGATGGCGATTGGCCGCTGCTTCGAAGAAGCCTTCCTCAAGGCATGGGCTTCCTTAGAGCAAGGTTCTCCTCATCCTCGTCCTCTAACTAGAGCCGATGAATCAGAAGGGGAAGGAATGGCAGACAGAGCCTTAGAGCAGTTGCCAGATAATGTCCTAATCGATTGGTTAAGAATTGCAACTGACAGAAGAATGGGTGCGGTTATTGAGGCGTTTAGGCGAGGTTGGACAATTGAGCGTGTCCACGAAATTACTAGAATTACCCGTTGGTTCCTGTACGGTTTCCAAAGAATTGCAAATATTGAGAATGAAATAGTCGCAAAAGGATGCTCTCCTAATGACGTCACGGCATCCGAATTTAGGAAATGGAAGAGCCATGGTTTCTCCGATGGTCACATCGCAGATGCCCTATCTGGATTCCCTGCAACCGGGTTAAAGGAGATCTCTGCTAGCAGAAACGAGCAAGCGGTGATGAGCGCAAGGCACAGGCACGTCGTTCATCCAATCTTCCGAATGGTAGATTCCTGTGCTGCAGAGTTTGCTGCGAAAACGCCGTATTACTACTCGACTTATGAGCCACATGGCGATAACAGAATTGATGTTCTACCGGATTTAGAAAATAGAACCAAGCTTAGGCAGGTTGTAATTGGTTCTGGCCCAATTAGGATTGGTCAAGGAATCGAATTCGATTACGGCTGCGTTCATGCTGTAAAGGCAATACGTGAAGCAGGAATGGATGCAGTTCTAATGAACAACAATCCAGAGACCGTATCCACAGATTTCGATACTTCTGACCGTCTTTACTTCGAACCTCTAACTCTTGAATATGTTACAGAGGTTCTACTTCGTGAGAAAGCACATGGTATCCTCCTCCAATTTGGAGGCCAGACTGCAATCAACCTCGCACTGCCGCTTGAAAAGCGATTACCTGTTTTGAAAATGGACTTAGATATCCTTGGGACCACTTGTGATGCAATTGATGAGGCCAGTGATAGAGAGAGATTCGAAGCATTTGCAGAGAGAAACGGTATCAGAATGCCAAGGGGTGCTACCGGAACAAGTGCTGATGACGTTAGGAATGCAGTTGAGAAGATAGGATTCCCTGTTCTAATCCGTCCATCATACGTTCTTGGTGGTCGTGGAATGGAGATACTTGCCAATGAAAAGCAGTTAGAGGCGTACCTTGCAGAAGCATACCTCGCTCCTGACAAACCTCTGTTGGTAGACGAATACCTCGGCCACGCAATAGAATTAGATGTAGATGCTGCATCTGATGGCAATGAAGTCTTGATTGGTGCAGTGATGGAACACCTCGAAGAGGCAGGTATCCACTCAGGTGATTCTACATGTTTCATACCAACTCAAAATATTCCTGAAGAGATGCTTGAAAGGGTTAGAGAACAAACGAGAAAGATTGGTATCGGACTGAATATACGTGGCTGTTTCAATATTCAATTTGCAATACAAGGTGATGACCTATATTGCCTCGAAGTTAATCCTAGAAGTAGCCGTACGGTGCCTTTCGTAGCTAAAGCAACTGGAGTTCCTATGGCAAGAATAGCGGCAAGGGTCACCCTTGGAATCAACCTAAGCGACCAGGAAATTCCTGAAGCAACATCGGGTCACGTCGCTGTTAAAGCACCTGTGTTCCCATTCATCAAACTGCAAGGACTAGATCCAGCTCCTGGCCCTGAGATGAAGTCTACAGGAGAAGTATATGGTTCTGATTTAAGGGCTGATGTGGCATATCTAAAGGCAAGACTGGCAACAGAAATTCCTGTAGCCAAAGAAGGTGGTGCATACCTAACGGTTAGAGACGAAGACAAGGAGTCTCTAGTTCCTGTGGCTAGAGAATTGGAATCTATGGGCTTCGCAATCTATGCAACACCTGGTACTGCGGATGTTATTAGAGCAAATGGAATAGAAGTTCAAACTGTCTATAGAATAAATGACAGACAACATCCAGATGCTTTGGACCTGATGAGGAAAGGACAGGTTTCTTTCATTGTTAACGTACCAACAATCTCCGGAGGTGCGGTAAGAGATGGAAATATGATGCGCAGATTAGCAGTCGAGATGAACATTCCATTTGTAACCACAATGTCTGGTGCGGTGATGGAAGTAGCTGCAATAAAGGCAAACCGTGAAGTCGACCTTGTGCCGATGAGGCTTACAGTGAATTACTGATCAGCACGCATCGTATGCTTCAATGATGTACTCTGTTAGCGGACTAGTCCAAGCCAGTTCACTAATTCCGTCCTTTCCTTCTGCATCATAGACTCTGACAACGTCTTGCACTCTTACGTTACCATCGCTAGACCTTGCTAGAATCGTCTTTGGTTTCAGTACCTTACCGGTTCCGTGTGGGTCATAAATGGTATCGAGTGCTTCAGCCAAGAACCAGTCTGCCTTGTCTGCTGGGTCTCCTTCGAATGTTTTCTTGACTTTCTTGGCTCCGAATAGGCCGCCAGCCTTTTTCTTTGGAGTTGTAGCGTTGGATTTCTTCTTAGGAGTAGAGGCCTTGGCAGGTGCTTTCTTTTCTGACTTTGATTCGGATTTAGGCTTCGCAGCAGCGCTTCTTCCTTCAAATTCGGCTTCTAATTCCTTTCGAATTTCCTTCTCAAGTTTCTTTCTTAGAGCATCTTCATCAACAGAGTTTGCATCTTTCTTGATGTTTTCAATTACTGTTAGGTAATGTGATGCGACTTGGATTAGTGCGGTTTCCATACTCGCTTCAAGTTGCATTGACACCACGTCTCCGGAGGAGTCTCTCCATTTTCTCCACTGAAGCATTGTATTAGCATGAATGTCTGAACCACACTTCGGGCAGAAAGAACGCTTTGGCGGTTTTAGTACCGGAATCGAACGCATTGCTTCTGGGTCGATACCTTCGTGTTCACCACTAGATACATCATGGATGTGAGTACTCGCTTCCATTCCAAGGTTCATAGCGTCTCTGAAAAGACCGTCCGATAGGTCAAGGTCTCCTTTCTGAACAAGGACCCAACCATCAGTGCCACGCACTGTCGCCCTAACGGCAGCCGATGCAGCTGCGGATTCTCCAAATTGATAATTTGTGAAAGCACTTTCAACAACTGTTTCAGATTCTCCTGCTGCGAATGCTTCACCGATGTCTACTTCATCATCGTCTGCTGGTGCAGCGATTCCTAGTAAAATCGGATTTGCTCCTTCTTCGACCTTTGCGATCATGTCGAATTTCTCGGCCATAGACAGGTCCTCACGGGTTCTGATAACGTCCTTTAGTTGGTTCAAATCGTGGCCTGTAGCCGTTATTGGTCCACGAACGGTCAGGTCGTTACCACAGGATAGGCAGAACTTCGAAGCAGGTTCGACACCAGCCTCGCAACTTGGACAGTATACCCCGGCCATGTGTCGGCAACAACTGTCGATACCTTTCAATCGAACGGTACAGATACTCCGTATCTTCTTGATTTTGGAATGCTCTGAATCATTCGAGCAAATTCAACACTCTTTGCCTTTCAACCTCTGAAAGTATTGGTGCCAATCTGGGGCCCTTCTCAACTCCAAGTACCGCTAAGTATAGGTTTCTATAGCCATCTCGAGGGCTGATTTCATTATCCTTGAAACAAGTTGAAATCGCATTTCCAATCTCATTTGGCTTCCATTCACAATCAGAAAGTGAAACTTTGAGACAATTAATGATGTTAGAATCAAGGCCTTGCATAGCCTCATCACGAATTTTAATTCTCAATTCTTCTGGGAAATGAGGTCCTTTGATCCAGTTTCTCATTCGATTCAAGCGGTCGGACACCTTTTCTCCGAGATTAATGATTATTTCATCATCAGATTTTACCTGGGCAAGCATTGCAAGGTGTCTAAATGATACGTTAGTATTACCGGACTCACCGATTTTACTCATGCGCAGTGCTCCTTCGGCATCTTCCAAGGCAACCTTTTGTCTTCTGGATAATGACTCATCTGCCATTTCTTCGTCTAAGTTTCTTGAGAGTAGTCTCTCATATTCATCAGCCAACTCAACCAGAGACATTCCAGCATCGAATGTGATTGCCTTCTTCGGTTTTGTAGATGCGATTAGGTATCTTAGGATTTCAGGAGGAACTAATTCTAGAGCTTCCAGTGGTCCGATTGTGTTGCCAGTAGAGGAAGACATCGCACCTTGTCCTTTGAGAGAAATCCATTCGTAAACCAATGGATGAGGCGGAGTATCACCGAACAATACCGAAATTTCTTTTCCGGTTGCGTATGAACCACCCGCTGCACCGTGGTCTTTTCCAAAGGGCTCACAAGTAACCCCGACCCATCCCCATTTTGCTGGCCAATCAACTCGCCATGGCAATTTCCCATCCGCCTTATTCAAGTCAGATTTGCCGGGAATTCCATTTTGTTCCCAGTGAACATAAGGCCATTCGAACCCTGTTACCGTGACTCCATCTAGGCTGCCATCGTGGCCATATGGATTGTATGGGAACCAATTTTCTGCAAGTTCGCGACCACTTACTCTCTCGATGATTTCTCTAATCTCATCTGCTTTCTCACATGCTATCCTTGATTTCTCAGCGAATTCACCATTAGCATATGAAGTGTAATTGTCGATAATTCTTGGTCGAACATCAATCTGCTCCAAAGCAGATAAGAACGGTTCAAGGAAGTGCTGTGAGTAAGTTCTTCCATCATTTCCCGGTTTTCCGTTTTCATCCGGTGCAGGAATAGTTGCAAGAGCACAACCGATGTATTGCTCATATTCATCGGATAGGAAAGGGTATACCTTTCTCAGAGGGTCAGCCGAATCTACAATGAAAACAAATTCTGCATCTAACCCAGCGTTTATACACGCTCTGGTGATCATGTCACCGGTAAGAATCTCCCTGAGGTGGCCAATATGGAACTCTCCGCTAGGAGTAATTCCAGAAGCGATGATGTGTTTGTTTCCTCGCTGCGACAGTGTTTGTGCTGCGAAATCTGCCCAATGCAAGAAATCACCTCAAACAACAGCTGCTCTGATAATTCCTCTAAGAGGAACTTCATCGATTTCATTTCGCACGGTTTTGTTGACCAAAACCAGACACAGGGCGACTTCTGCTCCAGCCTCCCTTAATGCATCGATTGTTTTTGACATGGTGACACCTGTTGACAGAACATCGTCAACAATTGCTACTCGCTTGCCTGCAACCTGGCCATACTTGTTTGAAAGTGAGCCCTGACCGGCCTCGCCGTCTACGTTTCTGTGAATTGCGACCTCGCACCCCAATTGGCTGGCAACTTCATTTGCAAACAGAACTCCATTGATAGAAATACCAACGACTGTGTCGATTAAATCTCCACATTCTTCAGCAGCAACATCAGCCATAATTGCACCAATAGCAGCAATTCTTTGAGGTCTAACACCTATAGTTCTCCAACCGATTCTGATATCTTGTGGCTTTTCGTTAACACTACTGTCAGCTATAAGCCATGAAATTGTATCCTGAGATAGCGATAATTCATCGGCAATTTGCTGAGAATTTAGTCCATCTTTTCGTAAGTTAGAGACCATGTCACGCAATTGTTCGATACTCAAACCCTGTTCCATGGTAATAATGTGACACTAACTTAGACATCAAACCATCGTTAACATTTCGCGAAAATTGCGGAAACCCTCAAATGGGGCGGGCTCGGCGAGGGGATTGATGTCGGAGTTTGAGTACGAGTCCTTGCTGGACCGAGCCAGGTCAAATATCCCTGAGGAAATTTCTAACCGTGCACGATGGACTTTACCAGATCCTCAAATTATGATTGAGGGTTCAAACACAATTTTCCGTAATTTCACAGAAGTTGTCAATCACATGGAAAGGGATGACAACCACGTTTACCAGTTCATGCTAAACGAGTTGGGTACAGCAGGCTCCAGAGATGGTCCACGTGCACGTTTCAAGGGTAGAATTCCTCCAAAGAGGCTAAAGAAGGCAATCGTCAACTACGTTAATGCATACATCAAGTGTGTACAATGCAATGCTCCAGATACTCATTTCATCAAACAAGATAGAACCACTCTACTGAAGTGTCAGGCTTGTGGTGCAACTCGCCCAGTTAAGCTGTGATGTCGAGAAGATATTCTTCAGGAAGACTTCCACCTTCTAGATAATCGACTAGTTTTGGAATTGCTTCGCTTGAGATTTTGAACCACTCTCCTTGAGGATAGATTACGCAAGTTGGTCCTGCCTCACAGAAATCCAAGCATCCAGATTTCTGAACTCTAACGTCAACAATTCCTCTCTCTTTTGCTGCGATTTTGAATTCACGCATCAAATCAAGTGAATTTTTCTCAGAGCAGCAACCTCTTACTGAGCCTTCTGGTCTAGTGTGACCGCAAACAAATGCGTGCATTCTGTATCCAGGTTCATTCCTTCCTTTAGGGTCCATTTACCAACACCTCATCGATTGCTTTCGCAAGTTTGTGGTCTCGGTCAGTAATTCCGTTTGCGTCATGGCTCCAAGTTTTGATTACAACCTTGCCCCAACTTAGGATGAACTCAGCATGATGGTCTTGATCTTCGCAGATTTGTCCAGCCAAGTTGACAAATTCTAGTGCCATAGCAAAGTCCGGGAATTCAAATGATTTCTCCAAGTGATGGTTGTCAACAACATCCCATGCCATGTTATCATCCCCAAAGGTGGGAATCATCGTTGCCTTTGGTCTTCTTCTCGACCTTCTCGTGAAGGTTTGTGCGTCTCTTTTGGTCAGCTCTCTCGAATTCTAGCAACTCTTTGTCATCGATGTAAGCCGGTCTTGTATGTGCCACCAGCACGATTTTGACAATCACTTCTCTAGCGATGTAGGAATGCTCTCCATCTGAGGTTAGAATTTCTAATGAGGATTTCCCAGAAGACAAAAGTCGGCCCTTCACCCAAGTTGGGTCATCGCCTCTCAATGCTCTTGCATCGAGTTGAACTTCAACTAAGTCATCTTTTCTCAAACCGTGCCTGCGCTCCATTAGGTCACCTGTATGAACGCTTTGCAATTCGCTGATATCTGGAGAACCGAGGTCCTTCCACATCTTCTTGGCCCAGTCTGGTAGGTCTGACATGTTACACTGTCAGGGCTCCTCCTTCTAAGCCCTAACGCATGTAGAAATCACCTTACCAATTGAAAAACGTAAGGCTTCCCCCACTAACTTGGAGGCATCCTTGTGAAGGTGATATGGAGAGACTTGGTCACCGTACTCACCGAAGAGGAGGTTCTCGACAAAGGTTTCAGCAGAGCAAAAAAGTCAGCGGATAGAGTTGATGACCCTGTCAAAGTGTTCAGGGTAAGGAAGCAGTTGACCAGAATGGTACAAACCGCTGCAGATGTTATGTCACAATATCTTGAAGATACTGAGAAATCATGGCCTAGCCTTGACCAGATGCCAATTTTCGATAAGGCGATGGTTGATGCTTGCGTTGGATGCGATGATTACAGACACCATCTTTCCATGCTTGGCTGGGGCGCAAAGCAAATGAGGAAAATTGCAAAACAAAACTCAGACAAAATCGTACGTTCCGCACGATTTGAGGTTATGCACGACGCTAGAAAGGAAGCCTACGGCCGTCTATCCAGCATTATGAGAAGAGTGGGGCCTTCATTGGATTGGTTACATGAAAGTCGTATGATTCTGCGTCAATTACCCGTAATCGACCAAGTCTGTCCTACTATTGTTGTTTGCGGTGCACCGAATGTTGGTAAAAGTGCATTCATCTCTTCACTGTCAAGTGGAAACATGGAAGTGAATCACTACCCGTTCACCACAAAGCAACTTCACGTTGGACATTTCAAGCATAGAAGAGTTCCACATCAGATGGTAGATACTCCTGGTTTACTGGATAGGCCAATGGATGATAGGAATGCCATTGAGATGCAGGCGATAGCTGCAATAGAACACGTAGGTAGCCTATGCATATTCTTGATGGATATTTCAGAACAGTGTGGTACTTCGCTTGATGACCAACACAATTTGCTGGATGAGGTCAAAGCTTTACTGCCAGATATCGACATGATTGTAGTCGTGTCAAAGGCTGATTTGATGGAGCCAAAACCTGAAAATTGGGATGAAGTAATGCAGGCAGAATCGCAGTGGGATGGTGAGGGGGAACCTCACTTACCTGTGCTTTTGGATGAGGAAGGCTGTGTTACTATTTCATCGCTCGATGACGTCGGGGTAACCGCTCTTAGATTGGAAATAGTCCGACGTTGTAAAGAAAATATGGCGAGTGACCCTCTATTACTTCCAGAAGGATGGCACAGACAATCTTAGCCAAGAATTCCTACTGACCTAAGCAGAATTGGGATAAAGAATATTCCAACAAATATGAAGAACATTATTCTCATCAGTCTGTCGTTTTTCTCCCTCTTCTCAAGGGCTGCTTCGCAATCTGAACTGTTACAGATGCGAGGCTCGGCTTTAGTATCGATATTTATTCCACAGATTCTGCAGTGCTTGTGAGCGCTGATGTGTGAGCTAATTTTTGAACGGGTATTGTTGATCTTCTTGCTGACTTTGTCCTTGATAGCCTTTGCATCCACCATAATCTCAATCCACCTTTACCAATGTTCCAATGAATGGCCTACCTTCTAGGGCATCTTCAACTCTACTGAGGTCTCTGCCGTCCAAAACTGCGAGTTTGATACTCGCTTCCATTGCCCACTTTACCGCTACTGGGTCGACTGCTGCTGAACCACCAGGGCCCAGAGGTTCAGTCCCTGTTATTTGCGCTAATTCTGCTAACGTCAATTCTTCGATAGGTTTTGCATCGGGATTCTCTCTAGGGTCACTGTCGTGAACGTGGCTTACGTTTGTCGCTATGACGCAGTGTGATGCGCCGCAATCTCTAGCAAGTGCTACTGATACTGCATCTGTAGTGTGGCCAGGAGTTGTTCCTCCCATGACAACAATGTTGTGCGATTCTAGCAATTCAGCAGCCTCGTTTGTTGAGGTAGGGATTATCGGTGAAACATCACAGCCGATATCTTGCAAAGTCTGCTGTAGAATAGTCGCATTCAATCTTGTGGCTGCAATGCCGACGGTGTCCAGTCTATAGGGGTCAGAGAACGATTCTCTTGCCAGAGTAATTCCTTCTCTAGCTGGCAATCCTCCACCGACGACAATCCCCAATTTACGACCGTTTCCTTCGAAATGAACAGCCATTTGGCGCAGTTGACCAAACCACATAGTTCTCTCATCGGCCTCTTCTGGTCTTAGAAGTGAGCCGCCGAGGGCGACAATTTGGGTCGGCATCATATCTCTGTGAAAGTCGACCATTCATCATGGTTACTTCTCAGAAGGCTTCAAAGTCCTCGCCTCAGCCCTTAGGGCTGGGGGAGACCTGAATGAGTGATGATCCGGAACAGGCTACCCGCAGATTGAAACTCAAATTAGCCCTTGAGGACCTTCGTGAGATGAAAGGATTCGGAACAGAACTGGTAACCGTTATCATCCCTCCAGACAGGCAGGTTTCCGATGCACGTCAAATGCTTCAAAATGAACACGGCCAGGCTGCAAACATCAAATCAAAGTCGACCAAAAAGAACGTACAGGGCGCTATTGAGTCTGCAATTTCATCACTATCAAAGTACAGGGATGCTGGAGACAGAGGAATCGCCCTTTTCACTGGTGCGATAATAGTTGGGAATAACAAAACAAGGCACATCACAGTTGTAATCGATGACCCACCTCAACCCCTTCTGTCCTTCAGATACCGCTGTGATTCGAAGTTCGAACTTACTCAATTGGAAGACATGCTCATCGATAAGAAGTCATACGGTCTCTTCGTGATTGACCGTGCTGAAGCAGCATATGGAATTGCTAGTGGTAAGCGAATACACGTTCAGGAATATCTTGTCTCCAACATCATGGGTAAACACCGACAAGGTGGTCAGTCGGCTCAAAGATTCGAGAGGTTGATTGAAGAAGCAGCACACAATTTCTTCAAGCGTGCTACGGAGCACGCATGTTCATACTGGTTACCTGAACTCGAAAATATCCAAGCAATAATCATCGGAGGTCCTGGTGCTACAAAGGACTTCGTTGTCAAGAACGAATATTTTCACCATGAAATAACCAAGAAAATCGCAAAAACCACTTTCGATGTAGGATACTCAAACGAAAGTGGTGTTAGAGAACTCGTCGATAACGCAGGCGGCCTGATGGGCGAAATTGAACTCGATGCGGAAAGACAAGTTGTAACAGAATTCCTTGAAGAATTGGTTAAATCAAGTCCAAAAGCGACCTATGGTGAAGCGATGATTAGACAGGCACTGGAACAAGGCGCTGTTGCGAAACTTCTCATCAGTGAAGGGATGAGGAAGAACGTCGTTGAGATCAAATGCAAGTCTTGCGGCAATGAGTGGTCCTCCAGCATCGGTAGGATGGATGCACTCCCAGCCTGTACAAATTGTAAAGCAGATGGTGATGATTTGACAGAGCTCAGTTCAGTATCACTAATCGATGAGTTCTCAAATCTAGCTGCCAAAGGTCGCTCTGAAGTCAAGTTCATCTCCACGGATACCGAAGAAGGTGCACAGTTAGACTCTGGATTTGGTGGACTTGCAGCAGTTCTTCGCTACCCAATAATGTGAGGTTTGGTTATGGAAATACTCCGCACAATTGTTGAACCATCTCTTGAGTCAGCACTTGCTGACATTGGTGTAAAGGGTGACTTTTGGAAGAAAGCCTTAGGTGTAAGCAGAGAAAAAGACCAAGGCGATTTGTCGCTACCGTGTTTCGCTTTTGCAAAGCAACTCGGTCGAAATCCGGTTGAGATTGCAACAGATTTGGCAACATCGGTTTCTGGTGAATTCGACGTATCTGCAACTGGAGGCTATCTGAACTTCAAAGCACGATCAAATTGGCTTGCAATGAACGTTATGGAAATCGAAACCTCTCCTGGTAATCGCAACGTTTTGATTGAGCATACAAGCGCAAATCCAAACGGTCCATTCCACGTTGGGAGAGCTCGCAACGCTATACTTGGAGACACGCTAGTTCGATTAAACAGATTATTTGGAAACGATGTTCGTGCTGAGTATTACGTTGATGACATGGGTAAACAAGTGGGTGTGCTGGCATGGGCACTTCAAAATCTAAGCAAAGAAGAGGTCGATGAAATCCTTGATGATGAGGATAGCATTAACCCAAAATGGTCTGGTAAGAAGGACCATGAAACGGTAAGGTGGTATCAGGCCGCTCAGAATCTACGTTCCAAGGATGGCGCTGAAGAAATCGAGAATGCTATCGGAAAGTTAGTTCATGCATCAGAGCATGGAGATGACTCAGTTCTCGCTCAATTTGAAGATGCGTACAAACCTGTGCTGGATGGAATGCTAGAAACCCTTTCCAGATTAGGTATTGAGTTTGATACTTTCACGAAAGAATCCAAGTTTGTCGTGGATGGTTCGGTTTCTGCACTCATGGAGAGATTAGAGAGTCTGGATATTCATGGAGTTGCGGACAATGGAGCCCATTACCTTGACCTCGGGCAAAGAGGTCTCAAGGGCAAGACCGATTTCTTCTATAGAAGGGGTGATGGATCATCACTATATGCGACCAGAGATATTGCATACCACATGTGGAAATGGACTCAGTGTGATGACTTGGTAAACATATTGGGTGAGGATCACAAACTCCAAGCAAAACAAGTCGGTATGACACTGACCGAATTAGGCGAAAAGGTTCCAGAAGTGATGTTCTATGCTTTCATCAAACTTCCAGAAGGCAAGATGAGCACAAGAAAAGGCAACGTAGTCTTCATGGATGACTTGCTTGAAGAAGCAAAAGCGCACGCAGCTGCGGTGGTCAAAGAACTCAGGAGTGATCTATCGGATGATGAAATCAACACTATTTCAGAAGCAGTTGGCGTCTCTGCAGTTCGTTTCAACATTGTCAAGGTTAGTCCTGACAAAGGATTCACATTCCGATGGGAAGATGCTCTTTCATTCGAGGGAGAAAGCGCACCATTCGTGATGTACTCACACACTAGGGCTTGCTCGATTGCAAGGAAAGTAGGTCGCTATTCACAACCTACAAGTCAAGGTGAGGTTGTTCCTGCGATGCATGAGTTGCTACGAAGCATGGCATCATATCCAGACAAATTGCACACAGCGGTTAGTGAAAACAAACCACACATCTTTGCATTGTATATGCTAGAACTCGCAACTGCATACAACTCGTTCTACCGGGACTGCCATGTAATTGTAAACGGCGAGGTTGATGAATTCAATTACGCTGTTAGTGAGAAAGCAAGAGAATTGCTTCGCAAAGGAATGGAAGGTGTCGGTATCATTCCTCTGGAATCGATGTGAAAGCATCTTCAGGTGTTCTTCCTGCGGCCTCTATCTCTGCACCAATTATTCGCAACTCGCTAAGTGCATCTTCGATATTTTCAGCCTGTTTCAAGAAACGTGTAGGTGGCCAGCCCAAGTCAATTTTACCAGGTTCTATTGTCGATTCTTCAATCCATGCTTCGCATAGATTGCCGGTACACATTGCAGAATAGGTTTCCAAATCAATCCAGAACGTTCTCCTTTTGCAAACTGGACAATCTCTACAATGCATGCTTGAAAGCACTATCATTCCATTTTCTCCAACTTGGTCGACTTCCCAAATTACGATGTCTGAACGTGTTAAGGACATCAAGTGAGATTTACTTAGGAACTTTCTGAGTACTTTCCAAGCCACTTCTTCAGTTGAGAATACACCCAAGCCAATGGTTCCACCATCCTCCTCAGTTACCGAGGGAACAAACACCCTAGATGGCTGGCTCATGGTATATGCTGGCGTCACGAGGACTTCAATCCCTCGTCCATTCATGCTCGACAATTGCCAATCCACCGGGATGTGGGAATGGAGCATCGGGTTTTTCGATTCTAATGGATATCGCAGAGATTAGTTGGTTTGTACACAGTTTAGCCACTAAATTGCTGCAAAGCGTCTCCATCAAGTTTACCGGTTTCGAATTTACAACCTCAGAATCTACGGCTGCTTGTAGGTCTGCATAGTTCAGAGTTTGATTTATATCGTCTTCAATTAGGTCATTCGCCAGAGTTGCCCAAATTGAAACTATGAACGGTTGTTCTCTGTCCTTTTCATGGTCAAAAACACCGTGTTTGGCCAACACTTCATATGACTCAAGTCCAATTCTGGTGACCATACAATCACTCTTCTCTCTCGTGTACCCAAATCAAGTGGTAACCGAATTGAGTCTTTACTGGTAGTGATACAGTCTTAAGTGGTGTACTCCAAACCGCTTCTTCGAATTCTCTGACCATCTGCCCTTTTCTAAACCAGCCAAGATCTCCACCTTTCTGGCTAGAAGGGCAAGTAGATTTCTTGCGAGCGGTTTTCTGGAAATCTTTGAGTTTCGTGATATTGGAAGCAAGTTGGGTTGCTTCGCCCTTACTTTTCACCAAAATGTGGCTTGCATGTGCGCTCGGCTTGACCATGTGATCTCCTCACTCATCCGGGTTGTATGCTAGGAACTTCATGTAGTTTCCATATATGGTTGCAGAGATTCCAAGGCTCTCTTCGTTCAACCTTGAGATGTCATCGAGGTACGTATGGTACTCCAAAGAACCACTTCCATAGCAGACTGCAGCCCTGCCGATGGTGTTTCCACCATCAAGGTCGTACACAAAGGGGCAGTGGTCGGAGTTACAAGGCATGCCATTTGAAGCACCTTTGGGTCCGTCGTACAAACCAAGGTTGATTCTGTACTTTTCAGCCATCATTGGATTGTCTTTCTTGTATTCTTCAGCAAGAGCTTCGATGTGCTTGTAGTCATCTGCATCATTTGTGAAAAGTGTAACTGAGTTACCTCTCGTTTCGTAGTCGATATCTACATGGTTCATGTCCAGATTGATGTACAATCTCAAATTCTCTGTAAGATCTTGATTCATCTCATCAACGTAAGCAATTGACCCCCAGAGTCCTTCTTCTTCTCCACCCCATGTACAGAATCTTAGAGTTCTATCTGGCTCGCCATTCTCTGCTATGTATTCAGAAAACATTGTTGCGATTTCAAGGACTGTCGCAGTTCCTGAAGTGTCATCAACAGCCCCAGGTGCATGGTAAACAGTATCGTGATGTCCACCAACGATCAGCAATTCCTCGCTCTTGCCGTAGTATGTGCCACACGGTACACGGATAGTCAATTCCTCATCATTTGTGACATCGATAATCATCTCAATTCTTCCAGTTCCATTGATGACTACCGATTCTAGTATTTCTCCAGCGTCTTTACTCATTGCGATAAATGCCATTCCAGTGGGCATGACTCCCCCGTTTGCTTCCATAATTGCGCTGTGGCTTGTGCCTTTGAAAATCGGCACGCAATCATTGC
>JBMYVD010000013.1:28232-35933 GCA_049606035.1 Candidatus Poseidoniaceae archaeon
TTGCCCTCGATTGTACCACAATTGTAGTTCTTATTTACTCTAATTATGGACGCAAGGTCGTTTTCTATAGCCTTCACCATGATGTCGGTATTGCCGGATACAGAACCCCCTCCTACAAGATATCCGATCTTTCCTTCTGCAGCAGCCCAAAGCGAGTCATCAGAGCCATTTCCTAAGTAGGCGACCTCGATATTCTGGTCGAATGTGAATGATGACTCTCCAGAGAAACCTTGGATAACGTAATCCATTCTGTGATTGAATGTTGTCACCTGTTGTCCGGCGTCTGCTGGAGAACATGGTGCAATGCCTATTCCTCCAATTGCACCCGGTACACAAACTCTGAGGCTTGGTTCGCTGTTTACACTGTGCATTGGCACTTCGTACGTGTGCAGGGTTGACTGGTAACCTAATTCTTCGAACAGGTTGTTGATGTATTGAGCAGTAGCTTGTTCTTCTGCAGTTCCGCTCATTCTACCTCCCCAGTCAGGGTGCCCTAGTGCAAGTAAATCCTCAACGTATCCTCGAGTTCTGTCAGCGTTAAACTCTAATGATTCTCCGTAGTCAACTGGCTCTTCGTCCAAATAGAAGTAGAGAAAGGTCGAAGATACGAAAAGAACGGCGAGAATTCCTGCAACAGCAGTTGAACTCTGGAAAAACTCCAGTGCGGAGCGTCTGTTGCTTGCCTCACTCCATTCCTCAGCAATTTCTGCAGAAATCACTTCGTCATCATTCATTGATTTCCTCTCCAGTCCAGCGCTTGGTCAAGTCGTTATCTCTACCAAGGTGGTCAAGGATTCGTGCTACTATGAAGTCAATAAGGTCATCCATCGTTTGTGGGAGGTTGTAGAATCCAGGGGATGCTGGAATTATGATTGCACCCCATCCTGATAATTTAGCCATATTTTCGAGATGGACGGTGGCATATGGTGCCTCTCTTGGAACCATGATTAGTTTCCTGCGCTCCTTCAGCGCAACGATTGCTGAGCGAGTGGCAAGGTTGTCTCCGATTCCAGCAGCTAACTTTCCTAAAGTAGTGCCACTGCAAGGACAAATAATGACTGCGTCAATTTCAGCAGATCCTGATGCTGACTTGGCTGCTATGTCTTTGTTGTCTTCAATGATTGCACCGGTTCTCTTCGCCAATTCTTCGGGAGTTAATCCATTGCATTCATGGGCCATTGTTATTCGGCCGGAGTTGGTCACAACTAGCCTTACTTCCTTTCCGAGAATCTCGGCTAAACGGACACCGTAAATCGAACCGGAGGCTCCAGAGATAACCAGAACAATCTCGCCCATCGCTCAAAGGTCTCACTTATTACGTATCAAGTTATGTCCAAGGCTTTGATTATTACTTTCTCAAGAACTTCAACAGCCTTTGCAAAAGATTCAGGGTCTATAGACCAACCTACTCTTAACCAATCATCAAGGCCTGAATCAAACATACAACCTGGCACTGCAAGCAATCCATGCTCCTTTCCAATCGTGTCTATCATCTCCATTGTATCCACTCCCGGTATTCTGAATGCACCGAATACGCCGTATGGTGGTGGATTCCACTCGATTCCTAATCTGTTTAGGCAATCTTGTAGAACAGGGAGATTCTTTTCTCGGTAATACTCTATCAAATCCACGGGCTCGTTGAGGCGTGGTTTTACTCTATTTGCCACTCTAATTACTGGAGTCGACATTATTCCAGCCATATTGTGAAATGTGTTCTCAGCGTTGGCAATAATTTCCGATGAAGCAATCATCCACCCATATCTGATTTGGCCGAGTCCATGCACTTTGGTAAGGGAGGATATACTTACACAGTTATCTCCCTCCTCGAAGAAAGGTTTCCAATTACGATCCGCTCCTGAGTATACTTCGTCACTGATTATTCTCACGTCATGCCTTCGACATGCTTCGATTAACCATTCTCTGTCCTCATCAGTGTATGCCCAACCAACCGGATTTAATTGAGGGCATATTGTCAACAAGTCAACCTTCGACAGAACCTCATCCCATGCCTCTCTATCGATTATCCATTCTTTGTCAGTCGGTAATCTTCTGACGGTAATAGTCTCTAGACCTAGGATTCTAGCGGTCTGACTTTGAGGGCCATATGATGGCATCTCAACTGCCACCTTGCCCCCTCTTGAGGCTGAAGCTATGGCTATGCCGAGGGCTTGAGTTGCTCCGTGAGTGAGATGGATATTCTCAACTGGAACGTTGTACATCTCGCTAACCATCTGGCGGTCTTCGACACCGGGACCTCTGTGGTCTTTCCAAACGTCGTCGAAACTCCCTAATTCCCACGGGAATTGTAAACCAGAAAATGAGAGGTTATGTTCTCTCATTTCCTTTAGTCTAGGGATGTACCATTTAAGATAAGATACAGGAGGTATGTCCCTTCCTTTAGCAGGACCTCCGGAGACGGGATGGTGTCCTTCCATGGAACTCTGAGCATAGACTATCTAATGAATGATTCACAATTCATGTATTTCTCTGCCCAAAAGATATGATTTACTTAGAAGCGAATCCAATACTTCTTCTTTTGTCACGTTGAATCCAAGTGCTGAAAGGCTTGTTGTCGTATCTTGTCCTAATCCGCAACCACTAACCATCTCTACTCTTCCTAGCGGAGTGTTGCAATTAATTGTCAAACCGTGACGACTGGTCCACCTTAGGAACGAAAGACCAATCGAGCAAATCTTGTTTTGGCCGACCCAAACTCCTTGCATTCTTTCGTCTCGATTTGCCTCTATTCCTATCTCCTTCAGAGACTCGATAACCCACTCTTCAAGAATAGAGATAATCGCCTTGACATTTGATTCACCTTCCAAATCCCATTTGAAAATTGGATAGATTACGATCTGTCCCGGGCCATGCCAGGTAAGTCCTCCACCTCTGTCGACTGCCGATGTAGTGTATCCTTCCGGCGGAAGAATTCCGTCATTTCTCGCTCTAGGTCCGACAGTAACGATTTCATCATGTTCACAAACTAACAAAGTGTCAATGATTTCGTCTTCAATTCGTTTAGCCTGCATTGTTCGCATTAATTCATCAGCATCTGAATGGCCAATCTTGCCAAGGTGGTTGACGACGAACTTCCGCATTCGCATTCCTCAGAATTTTCCACTGCTTCCAAATCCGCCTTTGCCCCTTTCTGTTTTGGACAAATCTTCAATCCCTACTTCTCTGTAAGTAGTATTAGGTACAGGAGCAATCAACATTTGTGCGATTCTTTCTCCCTTTGATAGATGGATTGAATCGCCTTCACCTATCCATGTTGCAAGAACCATCAACTCGCCTCTGTAATCAGAATCTATCGTTCCAACCCCATTTGGCATAATCATGCCTTTTGCTCCTAGTGATGACCTTGAGCGAATTTGTCCTTCCCAACCCTCTGGGATTGCTACAGCCAAACCTGTTCTGATTTTGGTTGATACTCCCTTCATGACCGTCGTGTCTTCTAGGGCTCTCAAATCCCAACCAGCAGCTGACTTACTACCTTGGGTTGGAGCAGCTGCATCAGGTTCAAGTTTTGCAAAAAGTACTTCCACATTCTGTCGCATGTTACATTCCACGGCGAGTGTGCTATCAATGCCTTTGGGTTGTGAGTGCGCCTTTTTTGGTGATGATTGTTGCTTTTTGAAAATGATATATATCAAAATTGGGCGGTTACGTACATTGATTCTGTGTTAGAAAATCTCCAGTAGAAAACATGGTCAAAGACACTTCTTGATTACATAACACTATATGCTCGGTTGAACGGCCAACGTATTCCACCGCATGCGGAACACGGGAGGTAGACAAAATGATGCCAGAATCACAGAACCAAGACGGCTTTGACTTAGACCTATCATCCGAGTTCGTAGAGCCAATGCTAAAAGAATCACTAGACCGCTTTGTACTGTTCCCTATAGAACACGCTGAAGTCTGGGACATGTACAAGAAGCACGCAGCATCCTTCTGGACTGCAGAGGAAATAGACCTTGCAGAAGATGCAAAGGATTGGGCCGCCTTGTCAAATGATGAGCGCCATTTCCTAAAGCACGTTCTAGCGTTCTTCGCAGCGTCTGACGGAATTGTAAATGAGAATCTAGTAGTAAACTTCGCAAACGAAGTACAGTGGGCAGAAGCTCGTACATTCTACGGGTTCCAAATTATGATGGAGAACATCCACGCTGAAACTTACTCTCTGCTAATTGATACATACATCAAAGACCCTAACGAGAAGGACCACCTATTCAAGGCTCTAGAGACAGTACCATCTGTGGAGAAGAAAGGCAAGTGGGCACTTCGCTGGCTTGACAGAAAGAGAGCATCCTTTGCAGAAAGGCTGGTCGCATTCGCTGCGGTTGAGGGGATCTTCTTCTCCGGCTCTTTCTGTGCAATCTTCTGGCTAAAGAAGAGAGGAATGATGCCAGGTCTAACTTTCTCTAATGAATTGATTAGCCGTGATGAGGGATTGCACTGTGACTTTGCATGTCTCCTACACTCAATGCTGATTAGAGGCGCTGGAGAGATGAAGATACACCAAATCATCTCAGAAGCGGTAGATATCGAGATTGAATTCGTTACCAGCGCATTGCCAGTTTCACTGATTGGAATGAATGCGGACTTGATGAAGCAATACATTCACTTCGTTGCTGACAGATTGTTAGTATCTCTAGGTGCAACAAAGTTGTACAATGCTGAGAACCCATTCCCATGGATGGAAATGATCTCAATGCAAGGAAAGACGAACTTCTTCGAGAAGAGAGTCGGCGAATATCAGAAGGCTGGTGTAATGGGTTCATCTAGTCTAGGAGCGGTCCAACAACGCTTCTCTATGGAGGAAGACTTCTAAACCGTCCGCGTCCGAGGCCGGATGCTGCACGCTCACAAGGATACGAAACAGGGGGACAGAAGAAATGGGTCTACAAGTGGTAAAGAGGAATGGAGAAAAGGAAGACGTAAGATTCGATGCAATTCAAGAAAAGTTGTCAAGGCTTTCTGAAGGATTGAATCAGGATTGGGTAGATCCAGGGCTAGTTTCAAAATTAGTTATCGAAGGTCTATACGACGGCGTCACCACCACAGAACTCGACGAACTTGCAGCTGAAACCGCAGCATCTCTTGCTGCACAACACCCTGATTACTCCAAACTTGCAGCAAGAATCTGTGTCGATAACCTACACCGCTCTACAAAGGATGTTTTCAGCGAAGTAGTTTCAGATTTGAGAAACTTCGTCGATTCAGAATCTGGCCTACACGCTCCCCTTATCTCTGAAGAGGTATACAATATCATCATGGAGAACAAAGATGTTCTCGACGCACACATCAACTACGATAGAGACCACAACTACGACTACTTTGGTTTCAAGACACTAGAGCGCTCTTACCTATTGAGACTTGATGGTCAAGTTGCAGAAAGACCTCAACACATGATTATGCGTGTTGCTGTTGGAATTCATCATTCCAATATTGAGAAAGCTTTGGAAACCTACGATTTGATGAGTGAGGGGTGGTTTACTCACGCAACTCCAACTCTATTCAACTCAGGTACACCTACTCCGCAGATGTCCTCATGTTTCCTACTAACAATGATAGAAGATTCCTTGGATGGAATTTATGACACACTAAAGCAGTGTGCAAGAATCTCAAAGTCTGCAGGTGGAATTGGACTATCAATTCACCAAATCAGGTCAAAGGGTTCCTACATCAAGGGTACTAACGGACACTCCAACGGACTTGTCCCAATGCTGAGAGTTTTCAATGACACAGCTCGCTACGTCGACCAAGGTGGCGGAAAGCGCAAGGGTAGTATCGCAATTTACCTAGAGCCATGGCACCCAGATATCTTCGAATTCCTAGACTTGAGGAAGAACCACGGAAAGGAAGAGATGAGGGCACGTGACTTGTTCTACGCTCTGTGGACTCCTGACTTATTCATGGAAAGAGTCGAGGCTAATGCAGAATGGTCTCTATTCTGTCCAAACGAATGCCCGGGACTTCACGACACATACGGCGACGAATTCCGTGCACTTTACGCAAAGTACGAATCCGAAGGCCGTGCAAGAAAGACCATTAAGGCTAGAGAACTATGGGACGCAATTACACAATCTCAGATTGAGACAGGTACTCCATACATGCTCTACAAGGATGCATGCAACGAGAAGTCCAATCAGAAGAACCTTGGAACAATCAGATCTTCTAACCTATGTACTGAAATTATCGAGTACACAGCACCTGATGAAGTAGCAGTTTGTAATCTAGCATCTATCGCACTGCCTAAATTCGTAAATGCAGCAGATGGTTCATTTGACCACCAGAAGTTGTTCGATGTCACATACCACGCAACTGGTAACCTAAACCGTGTTATCGACGTCAACTACTACCCAGTTAAGGAAGCAGAAAACTCCAACATGCGCCACAGGCCAATCGGACTTGGTGTTCAGGGACTAGCTGACACATTTGCAATGCTGAAATTGCCATTCGAATCTGACCTGGCAAAGCAACTGAACAAGGAAATCTTTGAGACAATTTACTTCGCATCTTGCTCCGCAAGCCTTGACGCTGCCAAGGAAGAGGGGCCATACTCCACATTCGAGGGCTCACCTGCTAGCAAGGGACTACTGCAGCCTGACCTATGGGGAATGACAGATCACTCCGGACGCTGGGATTGGGACGCACTAAGAGCCCAAATCATGGAACACGGAATGCGCAATTCTCTGATGGTTGCACCAATGCCAACCGCTTCTACAAGCCAAATTCTAGGAAACAACGAGTGTTTCGAAGCATTCACCTCAAACCTCTATGTTCGCAGAACACTATCTGGTGAATTCATCGTTTTAAACAAGCACTTGGTCAACGACCTAATTGAGAGAGGACTGTGGTCAATGGCAATGAAGGATGAAATCCTAAGGCACAAGGGAAGCGTCCAAGCGATCGCAAACATTCCTGAAGACTTGAAGACACTTTACAAGACAACATGGGAAATCAAGCAGAAGCACGTCATCGACATGGCTGCTGACCGTGGAGCTTACATCGACCAGAGCCAGTCTCTGAACATCCACATGATCGATGCAAATCCAGCAAAGGTCACATCGATGCACTTCTACGGATGGAGAAAGGGATTGAAGACCGGTATGTACTATCTAAGAACCAAGGCTGCTGCTGACGCAATCCAGTTCACTGTTGAACAGAAGAAGGCTGAAGACGAGACTGTAGAAGGTCTTGCAAGCCGTGCTGAAGCAACAAGCATGGAAGCGATTGCATGTTCACTTGATGCACCTGATGACTGCCTAATGTGCGGTTCATGATCTCTGCTAGAGTTCAATAAGTACTGAGCCCATCACCAACTTTGGTGAAAGATTTGTACAGTCATTTGTTCTCATTACATTGAAAATCGGGCAAATATTCATGTCAGATTTTATTTTAGAAATAACGTGACTGATGAGAAGGAATCTTCCGACTCCCAAATACGTGAAGCGTATCGGGATTTAGTTAAGTTACGACAGGAGGGAGACCCTGGTTCACTTACATTGGTCATTGGGATCATATTGTTGCTGATGCCATTTCTTTCTTACCCATTCATTAGCGATGGTTCATCTTGCACTGGCTATTGTGGATTTGCAGTGGTGTTTTACATGCTGGGTGCAATGGCAATTTTCGGCATAATATCACTGATTTTTTTCAGTATAAGTAAGAGTCAAAGTTCGAAATATAATGATA
>JBMYVD010000014.1:0-34525 GCA_049606035.1 Candidatus Poseidoniaceae archaeon
TTCCATCTTCATCCCAAACTTCGCCTTCCAAAACGAGGTAGCACTCGCCACCAGGGTGGCTGTGTGGCATGAACGCATCAATATCAACATCGCTAACCACGTCATAGAGAACTAGTGACAGTGCGTCCTCTCTAGCGAGTTTACCCAATCGCACACCAGTGCCAAAATCTCTCCACTTCACATTCTCATTAATCCACTCTCTATCGATGTTGAAAGATAGCCAATCGGATAGCCCGTGCCAGAAGACCATGAACAGGCCGAAGTATGGCTAGGGCATGAAACCTGCGGCCCTCAATTCAAAAAGGAGCAGCACAAGCAGGTGGCGTGGTCGAGCCGCTAGCCTTCATCAATATCCCACCTAATAATGTGTGGGAGTTGTATGTTCTATTCCTACTAATCCCAGGAATTTTACGGGTATGTCTGCTAGCAAAGCCATTCTTTTCTGTAACCAAACAACTTGCACCTCACGGGGGTTGGGTCCTGAAGAGATTGAAGGAGTTACCAGTCAAAGGATATACCCTACTTGCAGTCAACGAAATACTGTCTTTCACACTTCCAATTGTTGTGGTATTACTGTTCAGATTCTGGACAGATCCATTAGGATGGGAGACTTGGAGTGACACCAATATTTTTGGAATGATATTGCTGATTTGTCTCGCAGTGTTGTGGTTACTTGTTGATATTTACAGAATTCTTAGAGTAAGAAGGATGTTGAGGACAATAGAGAAACAGAATATTGACAGGTTGAAGAAAATCGCTGATACAGGATTCAAACTGCGTGGTTGGCTTAGGAAATTCGCTAGACGTGACGAAAAGGAGCCGGAAGAGCCTGAACCAGTCACAAAAGCGGTTGCTAAAACCTCGCTCAAAACTTGGGTCCTACTCGCTCTCAATGCAAGAAAGTTCACCCCTGCTGGCTTAGTTGGTGCGGTTGCAACTGGTGCTGCGGTTGAATTAACTCGTAGAGGTGCAGGCGTTGTCTCTGATAAAATAGATGATAAAATGCAAGAAGAGTTCAATAAATTCTCAGTTGCTACTAGCAATACTGTGTTGCAGATGTTCATGCGAGATTTCATTCTTGGAATGCTACCATTAGTAGCATTGTGGTTGATTCCTACCCTTCTGCCTTGAGAAGGTTGAAGGGTTGTATCCAACGCCGTCATTTTGAGGCACATGGCACTTCTCATCCTCATGCGGCACGGTCAATCCATGTGGAATGCTGCAAATTTGTTCACTGGTTGGGTCGATGTCCCACTCACAAACAAGGGAATAGAGGAAGCGATTAACGGAGGCAAAGAGATTGCATCTTTGCCAATCGATGAGGTTCACGTCTCGACATTGATTAGAGCGCAAATGACAGCAATGCTTGCTTTAGCACAACACGATTCAGGAAAAACTCCTATTTTCCAATATTCAGAATCGGGTGATTCGATGAGTGAAAACGAATCTAGAATGGTTGAATGGGCTCAATCAAATGATTCTGGTGAAAATACAATTCCAGTACACGTTTCTTGGCAATTGAACGAGCGAATGTATGGAGACTTACAAGGTCTTGACAAACAGGAAACTAGAGGCAAGTACGGCGATGAGCAAGTACACATTTGGAGGCGTTCCTATGACGTTCCTCCACCGAATGGAGAGTCTCTTGAACTCACTGCGGCGCGAACAATACCTTATTTGCAATCACAAATTATTCCGTCATTAGAAGAAGGGAAAAACGTGTTTGTAGCAGCTCATGGAAACAGTCTTCGCTCAGTGGTTATGAGCATCGAAGATTTATCCAAAGAGGAAGTCTTGAAATTAGAAATTCCTACCGGCCAACCTATCGTTTACGAATGGAATGATGGTGGCTGGCAACGCCGGTGATTCTTTGGCAAGTCGCGCTTGGATTTGGGCACCAGCCCTCTACATTGTGGCCCTGGTAGTGATGAATGTGCTATCGGTTCCACTTGCTACAGAAACTATGCCAGAAGCATGTCCTGAAAATTCTGGAAATTGTGACCATCGCCAAATCATGATCAATGTAAGCGATGAAGAACTTCACAAAGCGATGGAGGAATGGGTTGACACTAGGGCTTTCACCGCCACTTTCAGCGAGTGGCACATCGTTGATAGAACTCTATTGATGCAATTTCCCGATGACGTGACTTACGAGAATAAGTGTGGATATATTGAGGTCAACAGCCAATCGAGGTTGGGAGGCTCTGATTTTGGTGTTAATGCAGACAGGCTGGATGATTTGGAGTCTTTCTTGCTATCCTATGACTTTGAGACAACGTGTCAATAAGCAATACCGTCATCGTTGACAAATACGACATTTACTCCAAGTCCTGCTTTGTGGAAAGCGATTAATTCGAGGGAATGAATTCTGTGTCCTGTTGGCGCTACACCTAGGACTTGCCGCTTGTCTCTTCTCGAAAACCAAGACTTTTTTTCACCGATAATTCTCCTCTCACCTTCAATATCATCAAACCAAGGAAGTGGTCCTTCTGGAGAGAATTCAATCCCAAGAATAAGGTCGACACCGTCAGTTGATTGTGCGGCGTCAGCATCGGCATGGGAAGGAATTGCAGGGCAGTTTGGATGAGTGTGTAGCCAGTGCGTGAATCGTCCTGCTCTAGGGCCTCTGTCACTGCCGAATACCTCATCTGTCCACTCTTCAGGTAAATGGTGTACAGAAAATGAATCTCCGCGATTTACCATTTTGGCTTCATGTATCCTGTAACCTTGTCCAGCAAAGAGGTTCTTTTTCTGATTGCTTCCCTCGAACTCCACTTCAACCTCCGGTAGGTTTCTCTCCACTGAAACATCGAGTCCTACCAATATTTCATCGGGTAAAGCCTTCAGAGCCCAGCCAAGAATATCTTCTAGAATCCTTGCTGGAAAATGCACCTGTGCTACATATTCATCTCGGCGATTATGAGATTCATCGTTGTAAATGGCGACTGCATCTGCCAACCAGTCGCTCACCATGGTCCTGCGAGAAAGAACTACGTCATGAAGAACTCGCAAAAATGAACAATGTCGGCAAACCATTGAAAAACCTCTAGCAATACAACGGCAACATGGCGAAGAAGAAGGGTGGCTTTGGGCGAATCTTCGGTGCCATCACCGGAAGTCCATACGAACGCCTACTCAAACAGGTCGACAAAGTCGTGTCTGAAGCAGGAAGCGATAGAGCTCTAGCCAAGACTTTGAGAAAACTTGTCAAGACAGTTACCCAACAATACGAAGAGGGTAATATCGACGAAGAGGAACACGATTTAGTCATCGAAGCGATTGAGGAAGCGGACCCCGAAGGACGCTCATTCCCAAAACTCACGGACGATTCAGATGCGTTTTACGACGATGGAGACATGCCCGATTCTCCGGAATTAAAACTCGGCAAGCGTAAGAATCTTGATGATTTAATGAAGTCTCAGGGTGACGAATTTACGGGTTCATTTGGACGTGATGAATTTGAAGAATTCCGAAAGAGTATGGCGGCGGATTTCTACGCTGACTCTGACGATGCGATTGCAGCAGGTGATCACCAACAGGAAATTCGTACACAAAACAGAGTATTCGCAGATGTCGATGAAGGCATCAATCAACTCAAGAAACAAATGGCGCAAGACGGCGGTTTTGACGACCCAACAGCCGAAGATGAAGAAGAGGATGAAAACTACTACACCGACGAAGATGGCGTCGAGTGGTGGAAGGACGACGACGGCTATTGGTGGTATAGAGAACCAGGCCAAGACGATTGGCAACCTCACGACTGAGTCCAAATTTCGAGTTTAGAAATATCGAACTTGACTATTCCAATATCAGCGCCAGCGTTGAGCATGGCGTTATTTGCCATGCTCGCTGAACTCATTGCAACGATTGTCTTCGGCCTTTTGACTTCGGATGTAAGCAATCCTTTCAGCACGTCTAAACCGCGTGTAGGTGGCATGTAATGGTCCAACATCAGAATGTCAGGAGCGAATTCAGAAATTCTCTGGAGGTAATCTTGCGAATCCCAGTATTGTTTGAATTCAAGATTTGATAATTCGATGCCACCGCTAATCAGCAATGCTTCTATGTCAACAGAGTCTTCGAAGGCAAGGACCTTCATTCCTCAACATCCCACCAATTTGGAACTTCAAACCATTCAGGAGCGGTTTCTTCATCACGGTCAATCAAAGGAAGACTTAGAGTTGAGGATGAGTCCAGATTCACCTGCATTCCAATTGCTGCACAAGGGCTTGGCAGGTAATCCATACCTGTCTCGGTCAACTCGATTCTGATTTCATTTCCAGCAGGAACAATTACGTCCATTGGGTTAAACTCCATTTGCATGTTGTATGTTGTTAATGGAGTTACAGTCTTTGCTTCATATCCACCATCTCTGTATCTTACATCCATAGTAGCATGGCCGATTCTGAGATTTTCTGTGGCGTCGTACATTGTGGCAAATATTTGGCCACCATCACAAAGTCCTGTAGAGGCAGATAGGTGCAGAGTTGGCAATCCAGAAATAAAGCGGTCGTTTTCGGATGCTGGAATTGTAACTGTGACGCTTGAAGTCGCACTGACTGCGCTTCCGCTTGAAGTCGCTTGGTCAAGTGTAATTTCTTCCCAATACATGTCCTCAGGTGGCCACGTGTCCTCAACGTGCCATCTACCATCATGCCTTTGCATCTGAACATGTAATTCCGGCATCACTCCATTCCCTTTGAGCCAGTATTCAAACCACCAAAACAGGTCTAGAGCCCAGTCCATTCTAGTCATTTCAGGGTAGGCTTCTGCACCGTATCCAGGTGAGACTGCGTTGAGGTGAGTCGTTTGCTGGTCCGGGTAGTTGTGTGCCCACTGGCCCATGATACCTCTTGCAGGTATTCCAGCGTCTCTCATCAGTTGATATGTGGGGAATGCGTGGTAAGGGTCGACATTCCAGTCTTGCATTCCCCATACAAGGTAAACACTTCCTTTGTAGTTAGCAAGTACGTCAGGAAGGTGCCTTCTCTCATCCCAATAGTCATTCCACTCTGCGCCACCATAGTGGGCCCAAAGATGAGTAGTGAACGGATTTAGCGGACCTTGTAAGTCGTCTTGACAAACTCGCAACTCATCGGTTGTCAAATCGCTTGTAGCAGCCCAATATGCAGCATCATATCCGAGTGCTCTGAATTCACTGGAGCCGTTACGATAGAACATTTCCTGCACACCGATAGATCCTGAAATCGGGACGATTGTCTTGAGATGTTCTGATGGATTTTGTGCAGCTTCCCAGTTTGTAGTCCCTGCGTAAGATTTGCCCATTAGTCCAACATTTCCATTAGACCAGTTTTGTTTTCCTAGCCAGTCGACTACGGCTTGGATACCGATTTGTTCTCCAAGTCCCTTTACGTCCTGACAGTGAGTTGATTTTCCTGTTCCAAAAGTAGATGCTTGCGCGAGCGCGTACCCGTGCGAGATGAAGTTATTGTACACCCATTCACCCACTCCGCGGTCAGGAATAGTGTTGGGATTAGAGTCATCACCAACACCCGGCATACCTTCTCCTCCGAAGTCATAGTAAGGGTGAATTGTCATGATTGTTGGAACCTTTGTTCCCTCTACTACATCAGGCAACCAAAGGGCGACATGCATCACATCATCTTCTGGGAAGCCAGCGTCTTGCTCAGACAATGGTAGTTCTACCTCGATGAAGTGTTCAGTGTATGTTAGTACCTTGTATGTGCCATTTATTGGAAGCATGGACCTTTCCTGAGTCAAGTCTAGATTTGTCAATTTGTGACGCTCATGAAGTGGAATCTCCCACCAATTCTGACTTGTTTCTTCAACCGTTTTTTCATCTAGTAATTGGCCGATGCTAGTACCTAGCATCAGGAAGATGATTGAAACTGCGAAAGTTGCAGCCAGTGTTATATTGAGGACATAATTTCCAGATTCCGGCATAATTTCAGCCTCGAAAACTTCGTCCTCCATGTCATCAACGGAGTGGTCTCTTCCTCATCAGTCTTCGCTTTTTTAGTGTGAATGAAGCAAATCCTCAAAGGGATGACCTGTAACCAGCAATCATGAGCGAACAGTTTACAGTTGGCGGCCAATCAATTCCGAACATAACAACAGGATACGGTTCTTTCCTAGTTGTCTGGGGTGTTGTAGTTTCCTTAGTTTCGGGTTCAGAATCAATCACATCCTATTTCCCGTCTTTACTTGGTCTTCCTCTTTTGATATCTGGAGTTTTGGCAAATAAGATTCCTGAAAAGAGAAAGTTATGGATGCACATTGCCGCAACCTTCGGTCTACTTTGCGCACTTGGTGGTACACGCTTCTTCATGGTGATGTCTGATGGAATCAACTACGCATCTGGATCGATGTTGATGCTTCTTGTAACTGGTTCAATCTACACCTATATCTGCGTTCAATCTTTCATCCATGCTAGGAAAGCTAGAGAAGAATGATTTCATAGTCTTGCGGTAGTGGATTTCCCATGCGAGTAGTAGCAACTGTACTCTGTCTGCTGCTTGTTGTACCTGTGGTCGGTGCAAATTACGAAACTGGCGACGAGTCTTGGAGAGACATAGAAGTCGATATGTCTGGATGGAATGATGGCCCGGAATTGGAAGGTTCTCCAATGGATAACCCTCGTCCAGGCGATGCGGTTTTGACAATCGATGTGTCATACAAACCAAGTCATCTTGGCGCAGAAGTTCAAGGTCAAATCGTAATCGAGTTATTTGAAGAATGGGCGCCAAACACCACCACCAATATGATCAAGAATGTTGAAAATCAGATTTACAACGGTATTTTCTTCCATCGAGTTATCGATGATTTCGTAACACAAGCTGGAGACCCAACCTGCAAAACACTCGGGGTCTATCCCGCTACAAGTGCATCATGCGGTAGTGGTGGAACCGGTGAAACTGTGGACATGGAACATCACGAGAACCTATCGCACGTTGACGGTGCAATTGGTATGGCTCGCAGCCAAGACCCTGACAGCGCTGACTCGCAATGGTACATTGCAGAAACCGAGGCTCACGGCCTAGACCCTGAGAATCGAGATGATGAAGGGTACGTGACATTTGGAATCGTTCGAAATGGAATGAGCCATGTCAGGGCAATCGCAACCGTTCCAACTACTGATGACCCCTCAGGTGAGGAAATTGTGGTCAACCCTGCCTCGACTGCAGGCAGGCCGATTTGGGAAGTTCATATCTCTAAAGTTGAGATGATTGGAGTGATTCCTTACGTAGATGAGCCAACTAATGATGAAACTCAATCATTCCTTTCTACAACCGCAGGCAAAATTACGGTTTCAGTAGTGCTGATTGGATTATGTGTAGTCGGTTACGTGTTCTATGCTGGAAGCAGAGTTGAGGAACCAGATGCAATTCTGTTGGATGAAAATTAAGCCAATTTCATGTCAAGAACTACGTGCATGATTCGTGGTGAATACTTCTTCACCACTTCGAGGTGCAAGATTTCTGCAACCTTGCCGGATGCAGTAGCAAACCATTCTGCAGTTTTTTCAGTCCATTCTTCTATTTCATCCTCATGAACGTTCATGTGAATGTGGATGACTCCTCCTTCTGGCTTCAAGCATCTAATGGCGTTACCCCAGGCGTTCATAGATGATGGAATCAAGCCTAGAATTACCCTATCTGCAATTCCACGTAAGTTCTTCATTGTGATTTTGTTATCACCTTCATGGATTGTGCATCTTTCACTGACTCCATTACGCTCCAAACCTTTCCTCAGAGCGGTAATGCTATTGGGATTAATTTCGCAAGCGTGAACATGCTTCGCTAAACCACGCACCAAGAATGGAAGTGTGTAATAGCCAATGCCGCAAAACGCATCTACAATTATCTCGTCTCTGATTTGGATTTCACCCATTCTTCTTCTCTCAGTCACGTTTCCAGATGAGAACATTACCTGTGTTGCATCGAATTCGTATTCAACGAAGTTTTCCCTATGTACAACCCAGCCGTCATCGCCATGAATCAACTCAAGCCTAGATTCTCTCATCGGTCCTGGGTCTATTTCATTTTGAATTGCAATTCGATTTACTGCAAGAGATTTTGCAACCTCTTGGAGGTTCCAGTCAGAAGTATCAGTGCCTTGTTTGAAAATCACCATATCACCCAACTTTTCCCATTTTTTTGGAGGGCTGTCTAGTATTGCTTCCAATTCAAAGTGAGGATTGTGTCTTTCAATCGCTTCGAATTCTAACTCCAAATCTCCGGTGATTACGGGGATTGTGATCGAATCTCCATATGGTCTAGGTTTGAGTTCTGATTTCAGCAAATTTTGTTGCTTCAATCTTTGATATTCATCACTTGCATTTTCTCGTGCACAAAGGTGTGCATGAGAGATAGGCATATTCGCCTCGATGAGGCAAACCATGTTAAATGTCCCAGTATACAGAGTGTATGATAGCATGAATCGCAGACTTGCATTATCTCTTATTTCCGTATTTGCAATATCTCTGCTTGCACCTTTTGCGAGTGCTACTGGAATGCAGAGTTGCCAACTGAATGGTGGCACCTGTGATACTTGGGACAAAGCTGATGATGGTACAGAAAATCAACAGGATTGGATTGTAGGTGTATACGAATTCGACTTGGTTGACACCTCTACCATCGAGATGGAGATGTCATGGGCACTAAGAGAATACAACCGTTCGGTTTTGGGTAGCATCCCTGGCGTGGATGCGGCACTTGCAGCTGAGGGTATGAGCGCGGAAGATGGTGCGCCTGCAGACCTAATTAGGAATTATTTCGATACCCCTACAGGAGCAGGAACTCAAACGGTCAAGGATAAATTAATTCTTGAAGTCAACGACACTATTGAGGAACTGCTGTCAAGTGGTTTTGGCTCTGTTAATTCCATCGAATCTGATTATGTTGGTTCGATTACGAACTCCGGGATTACAACTCAGTGCACAGACGACCCTGATATGGATACAGCAAGCGAAGCAGGCCTTGCAAACAACGTATTCGATCCACCGATTTGTTTCTCAGTAACCGCAAGTGTTTCCCTTTCAACTTCAACATTCAACCTTGGTGCAGTCGACCCACTAACCCTTGACAGAGTGTATCGCGGAATGCTAGTTATGGGTTCTGACATCACTTCATCATTCGATTTGTTCAGTGAGCCGGGGCACAATTCTGTATTCGTGATCAACCCACCAGACTTTGCTACGGTGAAATCGGTTGACTCAACTGGAATTCAGGTGGTTAAGTCAGGGCCTCCTTCCTACATGGCTGCCCAATGGGATATCAATAATTTGGATGCTCCAATCGGAGGGGAAAGAATTTCTCGCGAAGTCAGTGTAGAAATCGGTTATAGAAATTCTACTCAAACAAATAGCGTAGCAATTGCACCAGATGATACAGGAATTACCCTAAGGGTTACACTCGACCTATCAAATGAAGATGCAGCATATGTCGATATTGTTGCTGGAATAAACCACATCGATGCATCAACGATGAGCGAGTGGGGTATTTCGCTCGTCGATGTAACTGAAAACGCACAAATTCCATGGGTAACTTCTGATGGTATTAGATTGGCATATCAGAACGACTTGGTAGAATTGGATGATTTCACAAGTAACTTCCCAATGGATTTGGTTTCCGATGCAATTGAGGGCGCGGTTTCAACAGTTGGTGACATCACACTAAGCGAGCCTTCTTGGGTATCAAATTCCAATGTAGTTGGGATTCCAGGTTCTCCCGGAGGATTGAATTACACTCATCCATCTTGTCCCGAAACACTACCTCCCGGTACCCAAGCTTACTACTGTATTGAAGGTCCTAAAGCAATGGATGGAACCCATCCAATCTATCTTCGCTCGACATCTTCTACCTTTGAGTTAAGGTTGCTTGACCTATTGAAAGAAGAGGTTGGGGACTCCACTGGAATCCTGGATGCAATTGATGAAAGTGACTTTGAAAGATTGCTTGATTCAGGTCTAGAAATACAGGCAGAGTTTGGTCAGGATTTGCTACAAGACATGATTCCGGAGGATCTTCCGCCAACAGAGTTGACTCTTGAATTGATTTTACCTCCTTGGCTAGCATCGGCTACAGATGATGGATCCATTGTATTGGTAGAAAGGTCGGATGGTCCCGACGACTTGGGAATTACTATCTCTAGCCCAACTGCATACCAGCCAAACCATGCGATTCTAGACTCAAACGACGAAGTGATATGTTCAGCAGATGAAGCCGATTGGTCCTGTATCGATTTGGATGTAGAGTTGGATGTTAGTGACTTAAACTTCAACGAATGGGGTCCAAGTATAGATTTGACAGCATCCTTCTCTGCGACAGTTGATGTCTACAGAATCAAAATCCCTGATGAGGTTCTTGATGAGCTAAAATCCGATAACAACTCAGTCAGCCTTGAGGTTATTCCATCCGACTTAATCCGTCTTGGATTTGACATAGTTGGAAGATTAGCAGACCCGCCATCAGATAAGATTGATGTTGGCGGGGATGAAGAGGTGGAATTCGAATACACTGCAGAAGGATTTGAAGAAATGGTTGGGAAAATAGGTCAAGAGTTGACAGCCAGAATCCACAATTCTGCTGACGAGTTAAGTGCTGAAGAAAAGGATGTAGAAATCGACTTGTCAGGAATCCAAATCATTACTTCACTCGAAAACTTGGGTGGAATCGGCACTACAATGGGCGATGAAACTCCAATCAGGATGTCAATAGAGATACCACAATTCACTTTCGAGGCAGGAGTAACAAATGGTTGGAATGGGATTCTCGATGGCGAACCAACTGTTGGTGTTGTTACTGCTCTGCAATCACCGATAATTCAAGCAGCAAGGGCCTTTGAGAACGTTTTCACGAATTTAGGTGTACAATTCCTTTCAATGGGTGGCTCAGGCATTATGCTTGACAATAATGGCGAACCGGTTAACTTGGAATTCCAATCCACTGATATTGAATTGAATGAAGAAACAGAATCAGAGTTGCGTGGCGATATTACCTTCACGCTACCTGACGGTATTACATTGGAAGATTTCCAAACCGCTAATGGCTGGGAAAAGGTTGACGAGGTCGATGGCAGGCAACAAATCACACTCTCCCTGGAGTCATTAGTCGCTGGCGAAGAGATTTCTTTCAGAGTCAAGGTCTCATATTGGTATATCTTTACCCAAATATGGATTTATCCAACCATAATTTTGTCTCTAATCGTTTGGAGAGTACGTGCAAGACGAAAGAAGAAGAAACGCAAGCGAGAACTCGAGGAAGCTGCAGAAACCAAAGTAATTGCAGCAGGTTCTGGAAAAGGCGGTTTGTCAGACAATGATTTCGCAGCATTGAGCGCTGGTTATGACCCAACTGCCGGTTATGACCCGTCTGCGCCAAGCAGCGGTGATTTCGACTTGTATAACGATGACAAGAATTACTCGATGTATGACGATGAGCCTTGGAATTAGTGCAGCGAATCGAATATTCTCTGCGCCAATGATGGACCGATTCCGGGGACTGTTTTCAGGTCAGCAACAGATGCGTGTTTGATGCCCTGCCTGCCACCAAAGTGTCTAATCAACGATTGCAACTTCTTTGCACCTAGTCCGCTAACGCCTTCCAATGGGTCAGATAGCCTATTTCTGGAACGGCTTTTACGATGGAATTTGTTTACGAATCTGTGAGCCTCATCCCTTGCATGGACCAAGACTCTGCCACGACGGTCTAGGATGATGTCATCATGTCCTTCCCGATGGATAGTTTCCTCTCTTTTGGCTAGACTTGCGAGTTGCATTCGGTCTCTCACGCCGTGCTTTTCCAGCAACTTTGCAATAATTGCAAGGTGGGTCTCTCCTCCATCTATGAGGAGCAAATCTGGCCAATCCTCGACTCTCTTTATCCACCTTTCAACTACCTCTCGCATCATTCGTAGATCGTCGAGAGCGTCTCCCTTCACGGTGTAAGTTCTGTATTCTTTCTTTGACGGTCTACCATTTCTCAAGCAAACACTTGCACCGACTCTAGAATCACCTAGTAATTGGGCCATATCAAAACACACTATGTGGTCGAGCGAATTCATGGATAGCAGTGCTGCCGCCTCGTCTGCTGCTCTTTGCTCAAGAGACCCAGAAGCTTTGTTTGCTAATCTCTCCACTTGCATCTTAGCATTCTGTTTTGCCAAATTTGTGAGAGTCACAAAATCTCCGCGCATCGGGACTCGAACGTCAACAATGGCTCCTCTTCTTTCATTGAGCCATTCTTGAAGGGTTGTTGAAATCGGAATTGGAGTTAGTAGAATCTTAGGAGGCCGCCTGTTAGTGTAGTGTTCAACAATGAATGTTGAAATTGAATCTCCTTCATCACCTCTGTGAATTAAAGGCCAGGATTCTTGGCCTTTGATTACTCCATCATCGGCATGTATAACGACAATTGCTGCTAGATCACCCTTGATTCCTATGCCAATTGCATCACATTCTCTGTATACTTTGGAGAGGATGACTTGTTGGCTTGTAACCGTTCTTACAGATTTTATCATGTCTCTAATCGAGGCTGCCATTTCGTATTCTTGAGCGTTTGAGCGCTCATCCATTTCTTGCGCCAATTCTTCGATTAACTCACTGGCATCGCCATTCAAGATGCGTCTTACATTCTTGACTCTTTGAGCATAATCTCCTGCTTCAATACAAGGTCCTGCACATAATCCAATGTGCATTGCAAGACAACCTTGTGGTAGCAATTCTTTGCAGTCCCTTATTCCAAAATGTCGACGAAGTAATTGGACAACTTGTTTGGCAGCAGCCGCATTTGGGAATGGACCCCATTTCCAAGATTTCTTTGGTGGATGTCTTGTATACAAAATTCGAGGGAATTCTTCCTTGGTCAATGCAAGAAATGGGTATGATTTGTCATCCTTTAGCATCGAGTTGTATCTCGGACGATGTTGTCTTATCAGTTGCCTTTCGAGTATGAGTGCTTCTTGTGGAGAATTGGTGACAATGCATTCAATGTCATCAGAATTTCTAACCAACTCTGGTATCATTGCACGGTCAGGATTCGTTGCAAAGTAAGAGCGAATTCTTTGAGATAAGACCGTAGCTTTTCCAACATAGAGAACTCTTTCATCGGCATTTCGAAAGAGGTAGACGCCGGGCTTTGCCGGCAAATCGACCTTGTCGAGAGTAACCGGCATGTTTGCTTTGTAGGGACATTGCATCAAGAATACATCGCAATCATGGGAGGGCAAGAAACATCATTGATGAGCACTAGCAACAACTCATGGTGACCGGGCCAGAGTCTAGGATTCTAGCCCGTTTGCATACATTTTCTTCAACTCTTGAATCGGCATGGGATGTGCCAAGAGATATCTGTCTCCCCGGACTTTCAGAATATCTTGGAGTGGTAAGGTCTGCACTCCATGCACCTCTTGGTGAACTGGTAAAGAAGGGAATGGTGATTGAGAGAAAAGCACACGTGATAGGCGGTGGAAGTCGAAAAAGAAAGGTCTACCACATTACAGATTTGGGTAGAGCGGAATGTCAAGATTTTGACGCGCAGCCAAAGAAATCCATCGGTGAACTTCTTGGAAAGCCTCCAAACCAATCAAGTCTGCACGGTAGAGCAGAATTGATTGGACAATTGAAATCGAAGAAGAAAGTCATTCTTACTGGATTGCCTGGAATTGGAAAGACTTCACTTCTACGTGGAATTGCAGATGAATTAGTCAAGGAAGGAATGACGGTTAGATTCGCTACCATGGAGTCATTCAAGGATATCACAGATGTCTTTGGAGATTGGGAATACCAATTTTCTAGCGAGAGTGCTGTGCTGAATTCATCGAAGAAAGAGGTGCTGATTCTTGATGAATTGCAAGAAGTAAGCCAAAGACATCTTGGACGTCTAGAGGAATTTGCCAGTAAATCAACACATCTCATAATGGCAAGTAGGGCTCCTATTCCTATTAGCGAAGGGTTCGAAATAGTCGAAGTCCCACCTTTGGAAATTCAAGATGCAATCAACTTGCTTCCAGAGCATCTGGAAAACAGAGAGACAGTTGCTAAACGCCTCGGAGGGCATCCTCTAGCTCTACAGATGCATGATGAAGATTCAGATTTGCCTGAATCTGGTTCAGACTTACAAGAATGGGTTAGAGATGTTGTTTTGTCTAAATTAGAAGAAGAAATCAAAGCACTTGACGAACTCTCACTACTTCCAGTTCCCGTTCCACCTAATTATCTCCAACATGAACAGTATTTGCTGGAACTCGATGATTTTGCATTACTGCGCTGGTTCGCTTCAGGTGTAGAGTTACATCATCTTGTCAGAAACGTACGCTCTACGATGTTGACAAAAGACGACTATGCAAGTGCAGCGAATTACTGGTCCCAATTAGATGGCGACCTTGCTCGTTTGGTTGAGATGCATCATGTATTGAATTCAGAGGGCGATATTGAATCTCTATTGATTAGAAACGCTGAGTCACTGATGGTACGCTCAAGTTCCGGCCTCGCATCATTAATCGGTGACGCAATATTCAGGCATCCAACTGACAAATTACACCGAATCGCTGCGATGGTTGCCATAGAAAGGGGTGAAGATGAGATTGCATCAGAACACCTATCGCACTGTAATGCTCCTGACTTAGAATACTCTAACTCATTGCTAAAAGGTGATTCAGAAATCGTATTGCCTGAGGATGCAGGCGCCCGACTACTCCTATCTGAGGCTGCCCGCAGGATTGACGATAAATTGCCAGGGCAACAGGTAGAGGGTACAGTTTTACAACTAATCGAAGATATCGACATATCCTCTATGTCTGAAGAGATGAGAAAGGTAGTATTGGTTGCGATAGCTCACGTAAAGCACGCATGGCACATATCGAGAGAAAACTGGAGCGAGGCTTCCAATCTGCGTGAAAGTTTGGCATCTATTTCCCACGTTAATGACCCTCAATTGGTCGCAATGAATCTAAGAGCGGAAATTGCCCAAACCTCTGGAAATTCACCATCCTTTGATAAGTTGATAGAACACGCATTTTCCCACAATGGATTACGGGCAAAAATGCTGCAGATTTCCCTGCTTGAGAGGTGCGATGGAGAACGAGCCAAATCTATCCTAAAGAGGATCGAAATACCGAGCGCAGAATCTCAAACGAACATGACATCAGCGCGAAGAGTTTCCGCAATGATTTGGTATTACAGAGCCATTTTCAAAACACATAATCCTTTGTCAGCAATGGCTGAAGCGATTTCTCTATGGAAACGCTCTCTTTGTCCAGCAGCGGCAAAAGAAGCAACTCAACTGATGCATAAGATGCTATGATCACAGTTCAGCACCAAGAAGTGTTTTCGTATCTGTAATTCCTGGAATTGGCCTAATTTCTTCAACGATTACCCTAGTCAAATTGTACTCTTCTTCAGATTCAACTTTGGCGATTAGGTCATACTCTCCAAAAAGCATCCACCGGTTCGTGACTTCCTTGATTTCATCGAGCCGTGCTCTTACATCGTGTTCTTTTCCTGGTTGTGTAGTAATTAGAACGAATCCTGTTGCCATTTCCTCACCTCAGTAATCTACTGCAATCATTGTTTGAGTTTCTCTAACTCCGTCTATTTGTCTGAAGTCTTGAACTAGCATTTTTGATAAATCCCCTGAGTTATCCGAAGACACTCTAACAAGGAGGTCAAATTCACCATACAATACGTGTACCTCAGCAACTGCATCATTGTTCGAAAGGGATAGGTAGACGTCCCTTTCTCGAGTTGGCTGAGTCTTGAACAATACGAATGCTTCAGGCATCGTGCCGGGCCACCCAAATCCCCTTATTCACTGTGCCGCTTTCTTTTTTATTGAATCGAGGAGGGGAACAATATAATGGTATGAATGACGGGTTGTAAAATATGACGAGGAGTAAAGTTGCAACATCTCTACTCCTTTTGACGATTTTTCTTTTGTCTATACAATCTCCTTTATTGCTAGAAAATTCTCAATCCAGTGAGACTTCGGGCAGGGCACAAACTATCTGGAGTGGCGAGGTTACACTAAACAATCACTACACGATACCTGTTACTGATGAATTAGTAATTGAAGAGTGCACAAACGTCACAATGTCCAACGATGTTAGAATCTATGTCGAAGGCAGAATTACCGTCGAAGGCACAACCAATTGCCCTGTATACTTCGATTATGCTGGAGGCGGAGACCACATGGGTATCCAATTCAACTCGTCTTCAAATGGAAGGGGTAGCAGAATAGACAACGCCTCTATAATCCATTCAACTTATGGAATTACAGTCTATGGTTCAAACCCATATCTAGCAAATGTAACGGTCTTCGACCCCGACGACGTAGGAGTAGATTTGTTTAGTTCAGCGACTCCTACAATCAGGAATTTAGTGATTGATGAAGCAGGTCAAGATTGGTCATTCCCGACCTACTGGAGATATGGAATTGGTCTTTCAATCGGTGCTGGATCTGCTCCAAATGTCGATGGTTTGACTGTCAACGACGCAGTAACCAGAGGACTGAACATTTGGGGTAATTCCGGTGGCCTAATCAGAAACCTTTCACTAACTAACATTACAGGTGCTACACTTGCCCAGTCTACAGGAATATGGGTTGAAGATAGCGTCCCTCTAATCGAAGGTGCAGTTGTAAATCGTGCGGACCATGGTGCAATTATTCGCCACATAGATGATAGCCAAATTACAAGGGCAGTCATGCGCGACTTGGAGATTCACAATTCTATGTACAAAGGATTAGTTTTGGATAAGGAAGATAAGACGAATTACACGAATTATCAGAGCGCCGTAATTGAAGGGTTAGAGATCAGTGGCACAGGTGGCCCAGATGCAAAAACGCCTGGTCTCGCAACAGTTACCCTAGAAATCAACGCTACAGGCGCTTGGATAGAAGAGGCACATTTGGAAGATAATGATGCGGTTGGAGTTCAACTATACTTTGCAGATTCCACGACAGTTTTCACGAACCTTTCAATCAACAATACAGGTGGCTCTGGGACGGGTGCAGGAGGAGCAGGAATATCTGTTCGCTCCTCATATTTCGCACCTAAATTCGATGGATTAGAGGTTTCAAATTCCACTTCAGCAGGAGTATTTGCAATCAGTGGTGGAGCGATACGAGGAAACGATTGGCATCTACACAATAATGGGCAGGAAGGATTCTATCTCGAGAGCGCAGCTACAATTGTCGATGGCCTATACTTAGAGGACAATGCGAATTCAGGAGTACACATTGATGATGCAAGATACGTTTTCCTTACCGATTTGGTTAGTACTGGTAACGGAGATGCTGGTCTAGAGTTCAATCGAGCAAATGACATAGAATCTGGCTCCGGAGATGTGAGTTGTACAAACTGTACGTCAATCGGGAATAATAGAGGCCTTGTAGCGACGGACTCTGTCGATTTGTATTTCAATAATTTACAAGTTCACGACCCGCTAACAGGTCCGGCGATTTCTATCGATAACAGCGGATTGAATATTGGTATTCAAGGAGGCATGTTCCACATTACTGATGTAAAGACATGGCTGAATTATTCTGGACCAGCAATCGAGATTTTTGGCGCTGAAGGTGAAATCGACGGCTTGGATATGTACGGTAGTCACACTGGAATAACGTGGGATGCTGATCACAATGTGGAAAGAAATAGTATACTTTCAAACGCTAACCTTAGTGGAACCGGTTGCTTGAATTTGTCAAATCACGATCAGTTAATCGGCCACAGTAATACGATTACATCTGACTGTACAGGAGATTTAACTTTCACAAATGTCGAGTTAAATTGGTCTAAATTAACAGACCTAGGTGCTCATATTCTCAACGTTGATACAGATTCTCACATTCACCTACACCAGCCAACAAACATCGACTATGCAAACGCAAGTATTTCCGGTAACGGTTGGATTGAAGAATCATGGAACGTCGAGGTTTGGGTAATCAACAACAATTCGAACGGCGTTCCTTCTGCGGCTGTAACGCTTGAATTCGACCAACTTGAAACTACGATTGGTAATTCTACCAGCGACCTTGGTGTTGTGTTATTCCCAGACCTTCGCGGAAAGAAGTACAACAGCGTTGGTGAGACTCCATACACTACAGTTACCATCAGTTGTGCCTATGACAGCGTTGGTAATTCAACCAACGTTTCACTCTCTCAAGATAGGACTGTTTGGTGTCACTTGCCGCTAGAGAATCAGGCACCATTCATCAAATGGGACAGCCCTGCAGACCAAACCACCTTCCCCTCACAGAGTGAAGTGTTATTCAATGCATCCAGGTCATGGGATTTGGATGACGACTTGATGACATTTACATGGACATCATCCATCGATGGACAATTACTCCAAGGCCTTGATTCCGAATTCACAGCAAATGGAATCACCGCTCCACTGGTAGGCTTAAGTGACGGAATTCATGACATCACTCTTCAGATATGTGACGATAAAGGAAATTGTGTAGATGAAACTCGAACGATTGAGTTATCCAATCAACCTCCAATAATCGTCGTATTAACCGACCCTCAGTTGACGCCTTGGGGTGAACTCGTTACACCTATTACCAAACCTGTTGAATTCTCATTGAATGGAACATACGACCCCGAAGGAGATGTAATGACCTGTACATGGAACTGGCTTGGAAAGAGTCAGCAGATTGCAGACTGTGAAAACGGAACAGGAAGCCTAAACTTTGCAGATGAGATAGTAACAACGTTTGATTTGACATTGACTGTTTCAGATTCAGTTAACCAACCCAGCGAATGGGTAATTCCAGTAGAGTTGTATAACGAGATGCCAAATGCATCATTTGATATTACCCGTCTAGGTAACTTATCTGAAGATATTGTGACTCTTACAAGCACAACAATCGACCCAGAGGGTGACAACATAAACTATCTCTGGGAAAGCAATCTAGACGGGGTTCTGTCCAACCAAAGTTCGTGGCAAGGCTACCTCTCGAGAGGTAGTCACGTAATTTCTCTAAGCGTTAACGATGGCAGGATGGAACACGTAAACTCAACCAGTATCGCCTCTGAGGTTTTGGTCGTAAAGAACAGTCCTCCAAAAGCGGTAATTCACTCGCCACTACCGACTGACGCTCATGATTCAAGTCATTTATTCGAGTTTAATGCATCAGGCTCAGGAGATTATGACAGTGCATGTGAAACATTCCCTGCAGACATCGATTGGCATTGCTCCGATTTCGAACCAGCATCGGGCTCAGAATATCTCATTTACAAATGGGAATCAAACCTTGACGGAGTTTTGCAAGAAGATGGCTCTGATTGGTTGATTTTTGCGGCTCACCTTTCCAGCGGTTTGCACACAATCACCCTTACTCTCGATGATGGAATCAATACTCCAGTTGTAGAATCTATTGAAATCGAAGTAGCTGCTTCAGCCCCTGTGTTAGTATTGAACAGCCCAGACTTGGAGCAAGGATATTACTCAAGTGAGGCGATTGAATTCGACCTGAGGGATAGCGTGGACTATGATGGTGATTTATTCACTTTCAACCTTTCAAGTGACATTTCTGGAAAACTACTTACTGATTCTAACCCACTTGAATTGCACCAACTTCAACTCGAAGCAGGTGAGCATGAACTGACCTTCACTTTGGTTGATGATACTGGATTATCAAGGGATGAAGTGGTTAACCTGCTTGTTGTTGAATCAGATCCAGAGGTTGTAATTTACGAACCAATCAACAATCAATTCTACCAACCAGGAGAGTTGATTGTCTTCGATTCAAATGGAACTAATGATGCAGATAATGACATCACGAGAAGAGAGTGGCGGCTACACTCAAGTAGTGATTTTTCTCACACCGTAATGTCAAATTCTGCATTCTTCACAACAAATTTAGCACCCGGTGTCCACCATGTCTCTTTGTTCGTTGAGGACCGAAGAGGGGGAAGTGATGAGGTACATCTCAACATCACAATTGGATCGAGTAATCCGGACTTGTCAAACCTATCAGTTACTCCGAAGTTTGTTCCAGTAGATGAACTAACCAAATTAACAGTTAGCGTAACTCTCGATGACCCTGATGGCACGACCAATCACGTCAACGCTACGATTACCAAAAACCTGCAAACGTGGGAATTGAATCTCTCAGATGATAACAACGATGGTATTTGGGTTGGAGAAATCGAACTGATTGTTACCGAGGGTGGAAAGGCACAGGTCAAAGTGACTGCGTTTGATGGCGAGACTATTGACTTCATGTCTATTGACGTAGACTTTGTCGAGAAGGAAGCAAATAACTCCTCGTTATTTGTTATTGCAGGAGGAGTCGCTTCATTCCTGCTGATAGCATCTCTTCTGGTTTGGCTTGTCATAAAAAGAAGAAAACGCCTTGCTGATATCGATTTGATTGATTCTTGGGGAGTGTTCGGTGGAGAGCAGAAAGAATACCTTGGCGATGACCTAGAAAATTAAACACTATTTCGACGGCAGTACATTCATATGTTACCGTATTCCAATTGAAAGCATGAGGAAGAGTTTCTCAAGAATTAACGCCGTCCTGCTAACCCTCCTTTTGTGTGCGTCATTGCTGCCACAAAATGTTGCTGCGGATGAAACAACAACCGAACATTTTGCCTTCGGAATGGAATACGATTGGAGTGATATGGACACTGATTTCGAGACGATGACTGGATTGCCATTGGACGAAATTTTGGGTGACATTATGCAATCTGCTGACGATGCCGGCATAGACTTGCTAATTTTGGAAGAATTAACAGGTACATCTTCAATGATCATTGACCAGTATGAAGATGGTACAACTATGCTTGACTACGACGGCAGTACTGTCGAAGTTACCAAGCACGTCACTGAGTTGACAGTAAGACACGGTCAACTTGCTGACTTAGCAGTTATCACTGAGTGGTCAGACGCAAGAGCTGGCTGGGATTTGACAATCTCAGCAAGCGCTGACGGTGTTTTCAACATCGATGCATTCTATGTCGAGTACCGAGACGCTGATGACTTACTTTACGGCCACGACCTAGAGATGTCGATGGAGGCTGACCAAACATACGGTTTCGGTCTGCAAGGTAGCCTAGAAGCGGATGATGGCGACAAGGTCATGCCGTTGAACATCCAAATGGGAATGAGTGTAGATTACGCAGTATCAAACGCTGAGAGTTCAGTTCTATACACAGAGCCTTCCGACATACATCAGCAACTCTCTGCTCTTGAAGGCGGAGAAGACCTAAGTTGGGAAGTCGGAAGCGATGATGACGACTACGTCTACTGGAGAGATTTCGATGCAGATTATTGGACCTGTGAATGGAACGGTGACATGTATGACTGCACAACTGACGACGGATGGGATTACGATTGGTGGTACTACTGCGAATATTATTCAAGTTTCAATACGTACTACTGCACTGATGATTTCGACCAAAACAGTGACTGGGAGAATTCCCTTTCCTGGACTCATTACTACGACGAAACAAGCCCAAGCATGGGCAATGAAGCAGAACCGCACTCTGGTGATTTCTCAACATCAACAGGATTCAATTTCGAACTAACAGGCTTGCCCGCTGAAGAATTTGGCTTCCCAGCCGGTAAGTGGGACGTCTCCGCATCTGATTCTGTAACCGACACTGGCAGTTTCTCCAACGAAGAATACCGCTGCGAAATGGGAATCGAGTTGTTTGAGGGTACTCAAATGATTACCACAGATGGTGAGCAAATCGAGGTTATGCAAGCATACACATCTCCTCTACCTTGGGGAATGACCTGCCACATTGCTAACCTATTCATGCATGCATTCGAGGGTACTGAAGATGCACCAACTCTAGCAGACATGGTAGAAGACAGCACAGAGGAAATCGCTGAGAGCCTAGATGGCGGTCAAAGTGATGCTTACGCAGAGGGAGATTACATGTCATTGGATATGTATGTATACAATCAAGATGAAATTGACATTTATGTGAACGCATGGAACTTGGAAGAGGGTAGTTATGAGATTGACATACTTCTAGAAAATGCCGATGGTAACACCGAAGATTTTGATTCTCTAGATTTCAGTGATTCTTACTACTGGGGTAATTCATACATGTCTTCAGACTCTTGGGGAGAGCACTGTGTTACTGCAGAATTAGAGGACACAAATGACGGGACTGTGATTGAAACCCTGGAAGTATGTGCTAACGTTCCACAAGAGATTGAACCAAGCCAGTTACTTGAGGACATCGTAGAAGGATTCTCTGAATCAACTCTTGATAACGTCATGGAGAATTTCGGTGAAAACCTGGAATACCGTATGGAAGACTATGAAGCGGACTTCCCATACGATGACGGTGATATGTTCGTTCTTTGGGACACAAACAGCAACATGGTAGTTGGATTCCAGATGGTTGTAACAACCGATGAAAGCAACTTGTGGTACACTTTGATTGGTCCAGAGTCCGATTCATACGGAACAGCACCTGCTCCACTTTCTGTTACCTACTTCTCAGGTTCACAAGCAATTGTGCAGGAATCTGAAATTGTTGATGACACAACTCTGTCAGACTTGGTTGACTTAACCCAGCACAATGATGACATCATCGAAGATGCATTAGAGGAAGCTCTTGCTGAGTACGGTGACGGCGAAGGTGGTTCTAGTGAGGAGACCGAGGAAGATACCGAAGGCGGTCTTCTTCCATTCGTCTCCCCAGTTCTAACAATCGCATTGATTGCTATCGCAGGACTAGTCGCTAGCCTACAAGGTCGCAAGGACTAGGCAAGAATTGATACCAAGAGGGACCCCCTCCCTTGTCTATGAGGGAGGGGAAACCCTATGCTAAACTGCTCTTACATGCGGTTCAGTTAGTGGTCTTGTTTTCTCTAATACAGGCAGTAAACTCTCACATATGGTATTCTGGTGTTGTTGACGTTGAATACACAGACGGCTTACCAGAAAACTCCGGTATGGAAGTAGATTTAGAAGTAGACCAAGATTCAGCGGATGTAAGCATTCACATTGATGGATTCATTACATTCATGCAGTGGCAAAATACTCGAAATGATACTACAATACCTTCTGATAATTCCGAAGATAGATCAGAGTTCGAATCATCAGAATTGAAGCCGTTATCCGAGTTACAGGAAGAGATTCCAATAATGGCAAAGATTGCTTTCTCCCTAGGGATTCTATTGGCAGGTTTAGCAATTTTCCAAGTAAAGTACCGTTGGATTATCGGCCTAATTCTGAGCGGATTTGTATTTTGGATATGCATAAATTTGGTTGTTTTAGCACCGTTAGGATATCTCGGAGGAATGGATTTTGGAACAGGTTCATTCGAGGGCGACGATGGGGAATCAACAGTTCACAGTACGACGGATACCACACCAGTATTTGACCTATTCAAGGGTGAATTGGAAGTGGAATTCACTACCGAATCCTACGACTTAGGCCTGGTAAATGAAAGCGAGTTAGATTCTGTTATAGAGAAAGCTCCTGGTAAGGAGCATTATTCCTTCATGGCCTTAGATGGCGTTGCGGGAATTCACTATAGCCCATTTGTTGTAGAATTGGTTTGGGCTTGGTTGGTATTATTTTTCATAGCACCAAATGCAGTAAACTTTGCATCTAGAGTGAGCATCGATAAACCACAGTTATTGTGATCACTTCTGTTCTGGAATATCTCCGTTTAGAGAATCCGGGTTGTCATCTAGTGGACCCCATTCAGTTCGTGTCCTGTTAAGTCCGAATCTCTTGGCCCAGATGAATTTCAGATTTTTCCATCCGTCTCCCCATGTGTGAATTTCGGCTTCACCAACTCTTGGCCTATATGGGACTGAAACTTCGATTGCCTTTTTCTTCCCGAGCACGCGACGTGCTAGAATCTTCATCTCCTCGGAGAGTGGCATTCCATCATTCGTTGGGCGCATCTTTTCATTGTCGAAAATCGACTTTCTGAACACCCACATTCCGGATTGGGAGTCTTTGATTCCATACCCGAATGCAAGCCTTGCGTTGAATGATAACATCCAGTTGCCAAATCCGTGCAATCCAGACATCGAGCCTTCTTCAGCCAGTGTTAGTCTATCACAAGTGATGAAATCTAAATCCTCATCAATTAATTTCTTGACCAATTCAGGAACCACCTCGGCAGGATAAGTACAGTCTGCATCCATTGTTACGATGATATCTCCCTTTGCGACAACGAAACCGGTTCTGTAGGCTCTACCATAGCCCTTTCTTGGCTCCAAATGAACTCGAATTCCCTTTTCAAGGGCAATTTCTCGAGTCTTGTCTGTAGAACTACCGTCTACAATCATGATCTCGAGTTCATCACACCAATCCCTAGGAATAGAGTCAACAGTAGGTCCAAGGGCTTCTTCCTCGTTCCTAGTTGGAAGGATAATGGTGACAGAGACTGGTAACTTGTCGGCCATGTAGCGTGGACTGAAGTATTTGATTTGAAGGCACCTATCCGTTGGATTATTTAGCACGAGACGAAGTCGGGTGATTGTTCGACATGCACATTGCCATAGTTTCCGGCGAATACCCACCACGCTGGGGCGGTATTGGTTCTGTGGTTTTCCATCTTGCAGGTCACTTTGTTGAACTAGGACATGAAGTGACAATTATCACCAGGTCACATCAAGATGCTGCTCCATCTCAAGAGGGAGTAACAGTGATTCCAGTTCGATGGGCAAAGTTGCCAATGGCATTCACTCGCTCGTACGGAAAGAGTGCTTTGAAAGCGCTAAAGAAATTACATTCAAACAAACCGATTGATGTAATTAATGCCCATCTTCCTTTAGTCTCATGGAAGCGTAAAGAGTTCTCTTGGCTTGAACAAAATATCGCTCCTGTAGTATCTTGCCTACACGGCTCTTGGTTAGGCGAAAAAGAAGGCGTAAAAAGAGCAGCTGCAGCAAAAGAATCTGCAACTTGGAAAAATCCGAATGACCTTGCAATACTTACAACAGCAGGCTGGTACTCAAAGTACGAAAGGGCTGGTGTACTGGAATCCAGCATCTGTGTTGCGAACTCCCAATCTACATTGAAGGAGTTTAAGCAGTGGTATAGACCAAGCGATGATTTTGATTGTGAAGTAATTTTGTGGGGTTGTGACCACAAGGTTTTCCGCCCACCAAATATTGATGATGAGGCAGAACAGTTAGAGCATGAAAGAATCAGAAAACAATATGGTTGTGATGATGAGGCTTCACTGAATTATTCTCCAGAAACCAAAACCCCAATGTTGCTCGCTGTAGGCCGTTTAGTTGCAAGAAAGGGTTACATGACTTTACTGAGATCAATGCCAAAAATCTTGGAAAATAATCCAGGTGCAAAATTAGTGATTGTTGGAAGAGGCCACATGAAATCCAGTCTTGAAAAGACAGCAAAGAAACTCGGAATTGAAAATTCTATGTTCATACAATCAAGTCTATCCTTCGATGAGCTTGCTCAACACTTCCGTTCTGCTGATTTGGTAGTTTATCCTTCATATTACGAGGGCCAGGGCCTAATCCCTCTAGAGTCACTCGCTAGTGGTACACCGGTGGCAACAGTGGACCAAGAACCACTTACAGAAATGGTGGACGAATCTGTTGGTGGTTTGTTCAGAAGAGGTGACCCGGAAGATTTGGCGCGATGCGTAAACGAGATGCTTTCTAGTTCTGAGACTTCAAACAAAGCAGAATTAGGCAGGCAGAGAGTTTTATCCAAGTATACTTACGAACACAATGCGAGCGATTATGTGGATGTTTTCAACAGGGCGATTGAAAAGAATAAATCAAAATAAATCACATATTTTCTAGCATTTCAAGAATCCTAATCTTGCGCTGTTTTGAAAACCAACAGCCTTCATGCGCACACATGCGCGCGGAGCAGTGGGTGGTGTGCTTCCTCGCAGTGTCTCTCTTGACTTTTCTACCAGCGGTAAGCGCTGATGATGATACATCTACAGCGAATGTACTCACAAACGGGGTATCAACCAACGGATATGTTTGCTATGATGATGGATGTTCTCCTAACGATGAAGTTGACTGGTGGAAGATTTACGCATACAAAGGAGACATCGTTCAAGTTGGATTCTCCGGTTCAATGAATAACGGAGCATGGTGGTGTCCCGGAGACGGCTGGGAAGCCGATTTTTCGATACACGATTCTAATGGCGCACAAGTTGCTAGCCAAGCGATGAGCGATGCAGGATCTTCCACAACATTATCCACGACAATGCCTGCCCCAGGCTGGGTTTATGTCAAAATCAAAGGCAAGGATAGTTGGTGTAATGACGGCCTAGATTACACACTTACCCCTTCACTAAATCAAGACAACAGAGACACCGATGAGGACGGATTCATAGACAACGAGGACGATTGTGACCTTACTCCTGGCACATCCACAAATGACAGGCTGGGATGCATAGACACCGATTCCGACGGCTGGTCTGACCCGGATGAAGGTTGGACAACAAACAATGGAGCAGACGCTTTCCCAACCCAACCATCACAGTGGATTGATTCGGACAATGATGGCTTTGGAGACAATCTCAACGGATTCGAACCCGACCACTGTCCATACCGCAGAGGATATTCTGAACTCGATCGCTATGGGTGCCTAGACTCTGATGGTGATGGTTGGTCTGATGCTGATCCAGGCGGCCTTGATGGAGTAGAACCATGGTTTGCTCATCCAAATGGCTCTGCTGACGCATTCCCGTTTATTGCAAGCCAGTGGAATGATACTGATGCAGATGGCTTCGGAGATAATTGGGCAGATGGTTCATGGAACGATACACGGATGAATTGGTCTATTGGTGTCTGGTATTCTAACGCCACAGAGCCTGATGCATGCCCGTTCATTACAGGTTATTCAGTAGAGGATAGATTTGGTTGTCCCGATGCTGATGGTGATGGCTGGTCCAACCCAGACTCAAATTGGACTGCAAAAGAAGGAGCAGACGCATTCCCTGATAACCCAACCCAGTGGTCAGATATGGACGGTGATGGTTGGGGCGATAACCAAAGCGAAGGAGCTCTACAGGTAGATGATTTCCCGGATAACCCAACCCAGTGGCTTGACACAGACGGTGACGGTTGGGGGGACAATAATTCCTACGGGGCTACTCAAGTCGATGACTTCCCATTGGTCCCTAGCCAGTACAGAGATACTGATGGTGACGGGTATGGAGACAACTTAGAGGGATATGAGGGAGACGTTTGTCCTCACAGCACAGTCGAAGAAGTCGAAAGCGGCTGGATTAGTTGGTCGGATAGGTTCGGTTGCTTGGATTCTGATATGGATGGATTTTCCAACCCTGACGATTGGTGGATTTCTCACCCTGATGGGTTTGCAGATGCCTTCCCTGAAGATGAAACCCAGTGGTATGATACAGACGATGACGGCTATGGTGACAACCTCGAATATTTCGATGGAGAAACCTGGAGGCCTGCATGGAGAGGAGATGGCTGTGTTGCTACAGAAGGAAACTCTGCCATGGACAGATGGGGCTGTCCTGATTCTGACGGGGATGGTTGGTCAGACCCTACTACTCACTGGTTAGCAAGTCCGGGTGGATTAGCTGACGCTTGGCCAGCAGATGAAACTCAATGGCATGACAGAGACGGTGATGGCAGAGGAGATAATCCAAAGGGTACGACTGCGGATGTTTGTCCAGATGTACCAGGTACTTCCAAGGGGCCAACCGAAGGTGGAGACCGATGGGGTTGTCACGACACTGATGGCGATGGCTGGTCTGACCAAGGGGATAGGTTCCCGCATGAGCCTACGCAGTGGCGTGATTTGGATGGTGACGGATTTGGAGACAATTCAGACGGCCATGAAGGAGATGCCTGCCCTAATGAAAGAGGTCAATCATTCTTCGACCGATTAGGTTGCAGAGATTCAGACGGTGACGGATGGTCCGACCCATCACAAAACTGGCTTGCCTCACCGTGGGGTCAAGCAGACGCGTTCCCAACTGACAGACTTCAGTGGCAAGACAGCGATGAAGACGGCTTTGGAGACGTTCCAATGGGTGCTAAGAGAGACGATTGCCCAGAAGTAGCCGGTACATCAACCAGAGATGTACAGGGTTGTATCGATTCAGATGGAGACGGCTGGTCAGACGAGTATGGAAGTTGGAATGCTGCTTTCTCAATCATGGGAGAAGAGCCTGCTTCTAGTTGGTTGACATACATGATACTAGGAACTGTGATGCTGATTTCCTCAGCTCTTGCAATGATTGTAAGATACTCTCGTTCTGTTTCTTCATTAGAAAAGGGAATCGCTGAAGAGGCTTCAGGGGGTGATTCAAATGCGTGAGTGGTTTTTGATTGCCCTCATGGTCTCGCTATCATTCGCAGGCAATGTTTCTGCAGAAGAGGAATCAGACCCATTTGAAGAGGCTGGATTAAGTTTGGTTGCTTTGAGAAATGATAGCCTCGATAGCAACCAGGACGGCATGATGGATGCAATTCGCGTGGTTGTCGTAATCAATTCGACGAACCAGTGGATTGACTTGACCTTGACATTGATTGGGGAACATTCTGGATTTACTGTTTATGAAGAAGCACTAATGGCATTTGAAAACCAAGAAAATGCTTCTCTAACATACGATTCATGGGCAGCCGGTGAACACCATCTTGGGTTGGAAATTAGCGATTCTGACGGAAGACTGCTCAAATATGTGGACTTGGGAATTTTCGATCTGAGTCCCGCTTTGGCAACGCCTTCAATCGACCTAATCCTATCAGGCTCGGAGATAATGCAAACTGGTGATGATTGTGAGATTACCAGGGATTTCATAGATGAAACCGGTCCTAGGTGGGATTTCGAAGGTACCCGTTCGATTATCGGTACACCATTTATTGTCCTCGACACCGACCAAGTTTTGGATTGTAGTAATTGGCCTGCAGGCAACTACATCATTACAGAAACTTACCAAAACGGCCTAGGTCAAACAACAAGCGACACCCTTGAACTTGTTATTGTCAACAAGCCTCCCCCAACATTCTCTATTGAGATCAATGGTAATGATGCGCAAATTGGAACACCTTGTACCATCACACACGTAGCGGCAACTGGAGAAGACCACACAGAATACCTCAAGGAGTGGAGAATTACTCCTTCGATTGGAATGTCAGCAAATACCAGCATTCTAGACTGCTCAAAATGGGAATCTGGAGTCTACAAGATACTTCTGACCGTGACCAATGATGAAGAGATTAGCACAACAAATGGTGCTATGCTAATCCGATTGCCTTCCACTGATTCATCAGTCCAAGACGAGGATGCTCCTGCTCAGTCCAAGGGTTCGGAGACCGAGACATCAAGTGTAGGAATTTGGGGGATTGTGGTTCTATCCCTAGTCCTAGGTATTGCGGTTTTTGTCCTGATGATGAGAAGCCCGCAGGACGATGAACTGTTTGGTGGACTACTCGATGAAATGGGTGAACCTGACGCAGAAGGTCTTCCGACTCATACCGATGAGAATGGCATGCTTTGGAGAAAGCATGAGAATGGAGAACTCGACTGGTGGGACCGAGCCTCAATGATGTGGAAGAGGTGGTGATTTGCTACAAACCATAGCTTTCTGGGTGATGATTCTCAGCGGCGCTGGCTTATTTGCGATGTTTGTAAACGCAATGTGGAAGCGATATGTTCGCCTAAAAGCACTCGAGCCAAGGCTCGATTTAGAATGGGTAGACGATTGTGCAGAGCATGCTACAGCATCTTTCAAAGGAAGTAAGGTAACTCTGAAAAACGTGAGAGATTTTTCTTGGAAAAATAAGCGAGAGCACGACTCAAAGTGGATCAATACAAATGTTGACATCGATGAAATAGCAGATGTATGGTTCGTTATCGACCACTTTCACAAAATCAAAGGTTTAGCTCATACAATGCTCACTTTCGAATTCAAAGACGGTCAATTCATTACATTCTCTTTCGAGACTAGAAGGGAAGTTGGTGAAAGATATCACCCATGGAAAGGATTGTGGCGAGCATACGAATTGTATCTCCTCGTGGCTACAGAAAAAGATGCTTTACACCTTAGAACAAATGCTCGCAACCATAAGGTACATCTATTCAGAGTTCAAACACCTCCCGGCAAAGACAAGGCACTGTTTAACGCCCTTTGTGATAGGCTCAATTCACTATCAGAAAACCCGGAGTGGTACCACACATTTGGAAAAACATGCACTACCGCAATTGTTGACCAAGTCAACCTAATAACACCTGGCAGGATTCCACGTATGTGGAGAACTTTGTTGCCCGGTCACTCAGCAAGAGCAGCATGGAAACTCAAGTTAATCGAAGATTGGGGCGGGTATGACGCAACTTTGCAAGCATCTAGAATCGATGAAAGGGCGAGAAAATGGGATGGCAAAGAAGAATATTCTGAGTTTATCAGAGCGCATTTGCCTCCCAAATGAAAAGCAAATCTCCACCGTCATGGGAGATTGTTACAGGGTTCGAGTTTGCCTTGTTTCCTACGCCTCTTGTTCCAGTTTGTAAGTCCTCAGATTTCAACTCATAATCAACTCCTGAAATACTTACATTCTTGACATTTCCAAATGCCATCAATGAACAAATCGTTCCAATTTCTAATTCGATTTCAAGACCAGAAATGTCCACTCTACAAGCCCTCCAACCATCGAAATATAGAATTGCATCTGACTGTGATTCAAACAAAGATGTGAACGCTGCAATACGGTGATCTAGCCTACCTCCTGCTATTCCCACGACCGCATCTACATCATACTGAATCAATGCCTTTGCTAGGTCTGAGTTTTCTTGGTTTGAATCAATAAATTCAGTTCTCGATTCCTTGATTGAATCCATGTCACCGACGATGACGTCCCAAGAATCAAAACGGTCAGCTGCGCCATCTAATGCGATTGTGAAATCGGCTTTTTCTTGGAGTGTGAGAAGTAATTCTTCACGAGGCCATTCTCCGTTTGCAACCACTAGAGTAAACCCGTCCATGTATCGGCGATGTGATACATAGATTCAAGCGGTTCGCTATCGAGGATTTACCCGGCCCCCTATGGGGGCCGTGTGCTCAAACTTTGGGAATAGTAATGTAGGGTGGTAGTCGTGAGTGGTGGTATGTCGTGGCGAAGCAAAGGTCTTCCACTTGCAATTCTCGCCATTTTTTTGATACAAATTTCCTCACCGATGGTTCAATTTCCATCCGGTGAATTACAGCAAAACCAGCCCTCTGCGGCGCAGACTATTGGATTCTCCTCGGGTTCTGGTCACGACCTAGAAGGAGACATCATCAACATAGACGGGAAAAATTGGACTGTACGTGGCGAATCAATCCTCGATTATTGGTCACATGAAATCCAAAACCAATCAAACATTGATTCAATCGACATGGTTCTAACCGACATCGGTATAGGATACGCTTGTTCGACAAATTCTACTGAAGTCTACTTCCACACACTGAATTTTGACGGTACTTTTGACACTTTAGTTGTGCAAAATTTGGGTAGTGAAAAGACCGACAGTTGCGCTATCGGGGTCACCTCTGAAGGCCGCATACAAATCGCATACGGCGTTGATGATGACGATAATGAAAGCACAGCAAGTCACGTACGCCTCGCTAGACTCGCAGAGAAAAATGCGGTATATCTAGAGCGCACTTGGCACATCAGAACAATTGCTGAGAACGTTTACGATTCTGGAAGCGAGTCATTGAATCTCGAATTTGACAACGATTCTCGAACGCACATTTTCTTCCGTCAAACCGGTACTCATGGCCTTCATCATCTCTCGTTCAACAAGGCATTTTGGAATCACACACTCTTGGACGAAGGGCCAATTGGTAGCGATATAGAAATTGCAATCGATGGTGAAAACATGTTCCATATCGTTTACACTATTCAGGCGGAAAGCAACCTGTCCGAAAATGAAGTTAGATTGCTACGCTTCAATGAAACATCAGAATCCAGGCAAGTTCTCTCTAGAGGATTGTCGATATCTGAAGCGATTGGTATGGATTTAGACTCAAACAATATTGAACAGATTGCTTACTCGAGTTCAAATTCATCATCAAACACAATATCTCTACTGCGAAGCTTAGCAGGTAAGGACACAGGCAGGATTGATCCAACACCGCTCAGCATAATCACTTACGACGATGATTCAGTCGAAGGAGAAGTTCTCAGCGGAGATTTGAACGGCGATGGAATTGACGACCTCGTATATACCGACCCAGAAGGAAACGGTACAATCTCTATCCACTATGGGTCAGCAAATGGGCTTGGAGACCTTCCTGACAGAATGCTGGTTGGTTCCCTAAGCGACTCAAATCTTGGATTTGGAATGGCTGTGGGGGACTTCAATTGTGATGGATATGATGACTTAGCGTCAAGCGAGCCAGGATTAGGAATCAACAATTCTGGTTATGTCTCCATCAGACTTGGAACCTCTGCTGGAATCACAACACAACCATGGTGGGAGATTACAGGGAATCAAGACGACAATTTGGGATGGTCTTTGACCTCCCTAGGGGATGTGGAATCCGATGGATGTGACGACTTGGCAATCGTTGCAGACAAACTAATCGAGGAAAATGAAGCTCAACCCACCCTTAGTAAGAATGGATTGGTAATGGTTCTGAAGGGTAATTCAACTGCTATGGTAGCCCATTCAAACATCACCCAAACCGACTCGGGAACAATGTTTGGAAGGCAAGTAGCGGCCGGAGGCGACCTGAATGGCGATGGTTACCTTGACATGGTTGTTTCCAATACAGGAACACAAGATAGCCCAGTAGGTTACTCGTCAGTTGAGTTCTTTTTAGGGGATGAATTCGGAATAAATTCCACACCAGTCAAAATCCACTCAGTCGCACAGCAAGGGAAATTATACGGTTTTGAGATGGCCTTTGTAGGAGATGTACACGGGGACGGATATGATGATTTGATCATAAGCGAGTTGTTTGCAACTACAACGCCTTACCAGTCGGGTAAGGTACACATGTGGTCTGGAAATGAAACCTCTGCTGTTGCTAATTGGACGCTCAAGGGTCCATTCGCAAATGCACTAATTGGTTACACAATCTCTCCAGCAGGCGACATTAACGAGGACGGATACTCAGATTTCTTCTTGATGATGCCCTCTGCAAGTAAGTCGGGAACAGTCAACCTGTACCTTGGTTCACAGAATGGTGTCAGAAGCGACGTCCAGCTATTTGCTCAAGGTTCAGCAGGTGAGAATGTAGGTTTGAATCTCCTAACTGGAATGGATTTGAACGGTGACGGAATGGGTGATTTACTATACTCGTCTAGAGATTTGAACCAAGGAGATAATTTCGCGCCTGTACTGACAATTTTGTCGGAGAGAGATTGGGAAAATGTGGACTTTGAGTTCCCGAATAAGGTCGATGAAATCGACTTGCATACTCCGCAAAGAGGTAGCCCTTCGCTACTTGTTGAACTATCAGATTCCAGTTTGATGCTACTAGAAAACACCCCAGACGGTGTGTCTTCAGCAGGTAGGTGGGACCACCGATACATCACTGATGCAGATGATGCTGTGATGGGAATAACAGATTCCGGAAAACCAACAATCCTTGCAATTCGCTCAATCATGGGAACACCCAAATTGGTCACAATGAATGTTGAAGGAAACACAGGCCTTGATTTCAGTCTTGATACAGGTACGGGAGTTGGAAAGGAAATGGGTACAGCCATGGACGCTAATGGCATGCAGCGCATTGGTCACTTCTCCCCAGATTACTCCTCAATTTTCTATACAATAGAGGGTGAATATGGCTATTCAACATCATTGGTTAGGTCTACAATCGATGTCCTGTATCCAATAAAAGTCCATGTTGATGCTAGTGACAAAACTAGGATGGTTTACGTCGATGATGATGACAACATGGTACGCTTAGCTACTTTGGATGGTACATGGAGTGAAGACACTATTCTGAATACTACAATCGGTGATGACTTTGATTCGATTTGGACTTTTGGCGGTGACCTAATTTTTGCCCAAGTTGCTATTTCTAACAACTCAACCTATCTGCAGTTAGTCGAATATGATGGAACAAATTCGTCTGTAGATGATGTGGTTAAAGCGAACACATCAGCTTCTTTCGAACTCGAGTTGGTCTCTGGAAACTTAGTGCTGTCAGTACTGGATGGAGAATACCTCAGAGTTTACGAGAGAGGCTTATCCGGTGGCAACTGGACTGTTGCTCACGAGCGATGGATGCTCTACAACAACCAGAATATTGGCAATGTATTGGTTATGAAAGGAGGACATGCAGTCTTTGATTTCAATAATTCAGACCAAGGAGTCTTACACAGAGCAAGCGATGGAAATTGGAGCATAGAATCCATTGACGTACCTGATTCCGTAACTCCAATCGATTTCTTAGTTGACACAGACCGGTGGCATGTGACCTCAACCGATGACTCGATGGGCGCTAACAACTTAGTTTGGACAACCGGTTCATTCTCGGATTCAACAATCACAACATCTACCACATTCGCCTCAGTTGAAACAGAACATATGGCTGGAATGGATTTAGTGGATGGTGACCTAGTAATTGCATACTCACAATCCTCAAC
>JBMYVD010000015.1:0-32910 GCA_049606035.1 Candidatus Poseidoniaceae archaeon
TGTTCTGGGGCGCTTATAGTTTCAATCAGGATATTTCAGGTTGGGATGTTTCAAAGGTAACTAAGATGACATACATGTTTGCAGAGGCAGTGAGTTTTGACCAAGATATATCAGACTGGGATATTTCTAATGTTACTCTAATGGAATACATGTTTTATGAAACAGGCCTATCTGAAGAATATAAATGCGCTATTCATACTTCTTTTGCTTCCAATGAAGATTGGACTTATGGCTGGGAACAATATTGTTCGGATTGATACCAATTTCGAGTATTCCGGACACTATGGGTTTGGAATGGCGGACACGGCAGGATTCGAACCCGCGATCTGTGGCTTAGGAGGCCACCGCCTTATCCAGCTGGGCCACGTGTCCATGCCAAGCGGCGCGGAACCCTTTGAACAACCTATCGCTGTCAAATCTGTCCAAAAATGACATACCAGCGCGTATGCTGCGCAAAACATGGCAGAGGACGGGCCAATGAAGAAAGTGATTCCCGGAAAGGAATCCACTCTTCCCAACCCGTATAGCAAACACTTCGATAGAAGTCAAGATTCGATATCGCTGTCAAAATTAGAATACGAATCGTCTGAGAGAAACCGAGTCAAATTCGGTAAGTTCGCTTGCCACCCCAGCCTTCTGATCACTAGAAAGGTAGTTGGACTATTGATGGCAATTACAGCACTTGGCGGCGTAATTGCACCCTTCCATCCACTTGCTAGGCCGACTCTGATGATTCTACTATGGATACCTCTTCTAATCGTTTCAATCGGTCCCGGCTTTTATGCTGCAGAGAAGGCGATGACAGCCCTCACCCTGCGCTCATCACTATGGAAACAAGAAGCCATTATTGAAGGTGTGAAGAGAGATATGACTGCCGAACCAGGCATGGATAGGATCAAAGCGGGATTGAATGACATCCGCCTTCACAATGCAACAGCAACCATTCTAGCATTCATTTCCATATTCTTACTGATAGTAGCAGCCGGACTCGAGCCAAATGGGTTAGCTTACAATTTGGTTTTACTAGTTACATTGACTAGCAGTTTAGCCCTATCTTTTCATGCAATATTTACAACCGATTCTATGAAGAAATTAGGTGATGAATTGCCGTATTTGGTAATGCACTCACCGACCCACCATCCAACAAAATTGGATACAATTTTGGGAGACCTTGTCTATGCTCACCTCGACCCTGACCACTCACTTTTGTGGAATATTTGGGAAAGCGAACTTCCAGAATCTCTACTTCCAGGCGTTGACAAGAAACAAGCGAGAGAAAGACTACTCTATCTTTTACACCTCAATAATCAAGGTAACTTAAACGATGAAGAAACGATGAGTGAGTTGAAAGAATTCATCAAACCGATGGAACTTGACAGCCTATTGTTTGATGAAAACGCTCCATTCAACTGGGTAAAATTACAGAGGTTGATTCAGCATGCTAGAGCCTGGCAAATCGAAGTATTCGATTTACTCGACAGACTGCAGAATGACCTGTTATCTGGTGCAAGTTCAATCACGAAAAGCCCTTGGAGAATGGACATCGCAATGGCGGACAACTGTAGTACTCGCAATGGCGACCTTTTCATTGCGCTTAACAACCAAACAAAAGAAGATAGACACTTGAAAGTCGAGGTAATAGTTCCGGGCGGAATTCCAGAATCTCAAGTTCACAGATTCGAATTGGTCTCTTGCCCCGCTCCAGCCGGCCCGGTTAGTATCACAGACCCGCTGGTTGAAGATGCACTTGATTGGATGCCAAAGTATCTAGAGAGAGGCATTGTTTTGTGGATTGGAGTCGCTTGGAATGAAAATGTCAAGGGTAGGCGTAATGTTCAGGTAATTTTGCGTGATGATGATGAGAATGTAATCGATTCTCGAATCATCAAAACCGAGGTACTGGTTGGTGAAAGCGCACATACTAAGCAGCGCCTCAAGCGTATGTTACAAGCGCGAAAAAGGGGCGAATCTGAGTTACCATTTTCAGAAAAAGCAACCTCAACATCTTGAAATTCTAAGCGCGTTGCTTATGACATGCCCACACTTCGGTTGAATTACCGGAGGTGGAGTACGTGGAAGCATGGGACATCATCGTAATCGGAGACGGACCTGCTGCACTTAGAGCGGCAGCAGCAGCGGCAAAGGGAGGCGCATCAACCCTAATGATGTCCTCTGATAGCCTAGGCGTCGGAAACGACTCGGCCATCGACGGTATAGCTGCACCTCTGAAAGAGAGCACAACAAAATCCCACAGAGACGATACAATTCGAGCGGGAGCATACCTTTGCGACCAAGATATCGTCTCGATGAGAGTCTCTCAAGCAACTCGCCAAGTCGACTTGCTAGAGCGTTGGGGAGTTATCTTCCGCAGAGATGCAGATGGAATTCCATTGGTCAGAAAAGCATCAGGACATTCACTCCCAAGGCTAGCAGGCGCTGGGGACTCAATGATTAGGGAAACACAACAAGTTCTCGAAGAGCAGTGCATGAAGCACGGCGTTGTCAGAAGAGGTGACCAAATCCCACTTGAATTGGTTCATACAAATCAACAAATCAACGGTCTAGTCGCTCTAGATCTCACGACAGGTTCTCTAAACTCACTTCAGACAAAGTGTCTAATCATTGCAGATGGGGGCTATGAGGGAGTTTGGACCGGCACTAAGGTCGGCCTAGGCCTTGACCTAGCAATGAAAGCCGGATTAGCGGTTAGGGACCTGGAATTCGTAGCATGGGCTCCTCTGGCTATCAAAGGCACAAACGTAGTACTTCCAATCGGTATGCTTGCAGATGGTGCAACTCTTCACCACTCAAACGGAACTCCTTTGGACGTAGATTTGACAGCAGACTCAACTAAGTTGGCAAATGCAATTGGCTCAAACGGAGACGTTGTACTGGATGCAAGAAACATGGGCGAATCCTCTGTTTGGTGGGCTCAAACCTTCGAGTTGGTCAGCCAAAGATTGGGAATCGACATGAAGAAACAAACAGTATCGGTTCATCCAAGGGTTGCAACAACAATTGGCGGAATTGCGACCGACGAGCACGGTAGAGCAGTTACCGGCCGCTGGTCTCGTTGGTTCACAGGCTTGTACGCTGCTGGAGACTCAGCATGTTCCGGATTGCACGGAGCAGGACTAATCGCGGGTAACAGGCTACTAGATGCTGTTGCTGGCGGTGCAGCTGCTGGAGAACATGCAGCCGAATACGCAAAGAAAACCTCTCACACAGGAAGAGCAGCACTCGAAGTCGCTCTAGGCGCAGTAGAGGCAGACTTAGATTTCGATATGGCTGGGGCAGAAGAAGGACCGGTTCAGAGAGTAGGCCCACTTTATGCAAAACTATCAGACATTATGCAATCAAGTATGGGATACACAAAGGATGCAGCAGGCTTGCAATCTGCACTAGAATCCCTTGAAGCACTTTCAGAATCAGCAGGTAAGGTACATCTGGATGATTCAGGAAGATTGTACAACACAAACCTACTCGAATCTCTGCGCCTAAAGGCAGGAATCAGGCTTGCAATAGCAAGCACAAGAAGTGCAATGTCTCGTACCGAGAGCAGAGGTACACACCAGCGCTCAGATTTCGAAGAGGAAGATGCAGAGCAAATTCATCACACGCTCGTCGACTCAGAAGGGAACCTATCCACCCTTGCGATTAGGAAGGGCGGCTCAGGAACTTGGACACTTGCGCCTGGCGAGTAATGAAAACACCCTCAAAACTTTGAGGGGAGTGTGTCTAGAGACACTATGGCAGAGCCAACGCTTTTCGAGAAAATTCTCTGCGGAGAAATTCCTGGAAACTTCATCTGTAGAGGTGATGGATGGGGCTCTTTCCTTGACGTCTTTCCTCGTTCAGAAGGACATACACTCGTGGTTTTAGAAAATCCAAGTCAAAGGCTGGCCGATTTATCTCAACAAGAATTGGGCTTACTATTTTCGGGAGTCAAAGAAACCCAAGAGAGATTATCTGCTTATTTCAATACAACAGATTTCACTGTTACAGTACATGACGGACCACTCGCTGGCCAAGAAATACCTCACGTTCACGTTCACGTCATTCCTAGACTGGCAGGAGACGGTGGCGGCGCACTTCCATGGATGTTCCCAAATGCAAAACCACCCAATCCTCCAGATTTTTCAGCTCTGGGAGAATTGTGTAACAAAATCAAGGAGGCTAGCCAATGAAGAAAGGATTTGATGGTGCAAGAGACCATCACGGCGACCTATTGCCCGAATTGTCTGCATCAGCATCGAAAATGAAGTACGAGAAATTGGTCAATACACCTCTTCCGAGTTTTGACAAAGATTACCCAGGATCCCCATTTTTCATGGAGTTAGGCTACTTCATGCTAAGGCGAACAATATATTCACAGTTCAGAACATTCGAAGTTACTGGAACCGAGAAGATTCCAACCGATAGAGGAAGCATGTGTTCAGCATGGCACACAAATGGATTGGTTGATCCGGTCACAATTTTTCTCAGCCACCCTAAGAAGTTCGTAGTCGGAGGCCGACACGATCTCGTCACTCGGCCAATCCTAGGTTTCTGGGCGAGGAAGTTCGCTGTTCAACCAGTAGTAAGGAAAGCGGAGTTACTTAGGGGCGGCTGCTCTGAAGAAGAGGCCAACTACCTCAATGGGCGCTCACTACTGAATCTCGCAACTGGTATTTCACACGGATTTGGCTGCGCGCTGTTCCCAGAAGGCACGAGCCACTCTGAAAGCCATCTAATCCGACTTAAGACGGGTCCATTCAGAACTGTACTCGCAGCAGCAGCACACGCTAAAGCGAATGGAAGGACGGCCCCTGTACTGATTCCAATAGGGTTGCATTTCAGAACAAGACACTTGTTCAGAACCGACGCTTGGATAGAATATGGCGAACCGATTGAATTGCCACACGATGAACTACCTCAGGAATTGATTGACAAAGTAGGCTCTGGAGACTGGATGGAACCCCCCGCAGATTTAGTCACGGGCCTGCGAGACCAACTTCAAGAAAAATTGGCGCCAATGACTCCTAACCGAGATACGTTCAGCGAAGTCCACAGAGACGGAGTAATCGCTCATGTAAAGAGGAAGATGCAAAATAAGCCCGAATTGACTTGGAGAGAGGAAGTACTCGAAGTTAGAAGAATGAAGAGTCAACCAGAATCCCAAGAAATACAGGATATAGCCACGAGAATTGGCGACAAACTAGACGAAGCAGGCCTTGATGGCAGAGACATAAATTCTAGTTGTGATGGACTGAAAGGCGTTTCAGTAACCGGAACCACCGTTAATTTACTCAAGTTGGTACCGTTCTTGGCTTTACTACCAATACTAGTTCTTTCAATGGGCTGGCAAATTGCACTTGGTAGAATTCTAGGAGACAAAACCGACGAAGGACTCGATGCTAGAACATCCTATCATATGCTCTTTGGAATGTTCGGCTCTATGTTATGGTGGCCTATCCTTGCAACTATTTTGACAGTAATCACGGCTGTATTCAACTCAGATATTGACGCAGAATTAGGTATTGACATTATGGCGATGTTCGGAGGAGAGTTGTGGCAGCAATCAATTTCATTCGTTGCAGTTTGGTGTTTGATGATCTTTTCATTCTGGCTTTCAGCCACTTGTTTCGCATCCGGGTGGGACGCAGTTGCCGATTTCAAAAGGTGGAGAAGCCGGTCAAAAACCAACCCTTTGGTTGGAGAAGATATAGCAAAATTACGTGACTTACTGAACTGAACGGTTCAAGTTAGTTGACCGTTTCGGGTTGGATATGTCGCCCGAGGATGCAGAGAAACTTGTCCGCTCATGGCTAGCCAGCGAGAGGATAGAAGTTCGTGAGCAAGAGGACCACCGGGCGCAAATGCACCTTCTTGCAAAGTATCCTCAGGGTAAAAACGGTCACATGTTTGCTGTTGTAATTCCTAAAGATAGGGATTTGCTAGCCATTTCATCGATGACTAGAGTCGATGAAGGCCAGCAACAGGCTATGAAAGACCTGATGAAGACAGATGAAGAAGAATGGAAAACCTGGATGCATGAATGCAGGATGCAACTGATAGCTTCTGGCGTTGATTGGGGCATCCATTTGGGTCATGTCGGAAAAGAAAGACCTGGGCCACTCCAAGCATTCAACGTGAGTGAACCATTGTGGTTCGATGGACTAACAAAGAATGAAATGATGCAAAATCTGCGCAGTCTTTGGTTGGCTAAATTAGGAGTAATTCACGAAATAAAATACACATTTGGAATAGGCTCAGGTAAACCCGGTCCCGTCGACGATTGGAAGAATAAGAAAGACTCCAAACAACGAGTAGGAAGGCCTTCAGCACCTCAACCAGCCACAGAAATTCACGCCGACGAATCAATGTCTTTTGGCGACGATTTCGACCCGACCGAGTGGCTCTGAATTCACCGATTCACAAACCGATTTATTATGACCCGAGAGGGGCGCGGTTAAGTACCAGTAGTGTGACGATAAATTGTCGTTAGAGAGGAATCCGTATGGGGGGAAAAATCAAGTCAATCAGCCTTGCAGCAATAATGGTGCTTTCAACACTGTCAGGAATTATGATGGCAGCACCTGCAGCAGCAACACAAGTAGTAATTACAGAAGCAATACAAGTCGTTGATGGAGGAAGCTCCTCCGATCGCATGGCAGCAGTTGCATCAGACTCACAAGGTAACGTTCACGTCGTGTGGAGTCGTTCCAGCCAACACCTATACTATTCGATGGTGTCCCCGCGCGGAGAGACTCTAATCGATGCGACACAGGTCACCGGTTCCGGATTACACAAGATTTTCCACCCGGACATGGTGATTGATGAAAACGACAAAGTCCACATCGTCTGGGCAGACCATGCGGGTCAGCACAAAATCATGTACACCGCATTGCACCCATTCAATACAGCAATGGATGGATCGGTATCTGATGACGGCACTCTAACAGCAATCGATGACTACATCGTCGCTCAACATATCAACAACCGTGATTGGCCTGCAATCGATGTAGACTCCAAAGGAAACGTACACATCGTATGGCAAGACCATTACGACTCTCTAGACATGTTCTTCCAGCAACCACAGATCTACTACAAAATGCTACAACCTGACTACAGTGTACAGAATGCAATTGTCCTATTCGACGACACACTGTTGACTCCAATCATCGGTCACAAGGGACACCCAGATATTGTTGTAGATGCAAACGACTACGTTCAAATCGCATGGGACGATACCCGTGGAGGCAAGGTAGAACTTGTATTCATCGTAGATACATCCGGTTCTATGTACTCCGAGTGGGCTGACGTTTGTACCGTTATTTATGGTGGAAACTTCGCATCTGGCGGTTTCTTCAAGGGAATCAAGCCTATGCTACAGGAAGGTAACATGACTGTCTACGAAACAATTTACGGTCTTGGTAACACTCTTCCAAGCGTTGCACAATCTGGAAACTGTGCATCCTACTACCAAAGCGGCCAAGGACCAAGAAACACCGCATTGGGACTCACTCCAGGAGACGATTCCGGTGGACTAAGAGTTCTACCCGGAACTGTCTATAATGGTGCAACCTACTCGGGATACTCCGGTGAAGACTGGGGGCCAGGTTCTAACTGGGCATGTTTGTCTTGGAAGGACGCTCAAGGCAGAGTCGGATATCAAGCTGACCCTCCAACATCCTCTGACCACAGATGGAATCCAAATTCAACAAAGATTGTACTTCCAGTATCCGATGAAGGACCTAAGGATGGAGATCCATCTCAGCAAGCAGATGACACAACTTCGATTAACGAAGCTCACGACAACTGTGTAAGTGCAGGTGTTATTCCAGTAGGATTGTACGGACAATCATACGGCGGAGCAGGTAACATCGAATCCCACATGAAGGACTTAGCACAGTGTCCTAACGGTGTTGTTTCAACAGCAACAAGAAACTGCCCAGGAAACTCAATCCGCGGCACAGACGCTGGTGGACAAACTTACGAGTTCCCATCCGGAACCGGCGGTGCAAGCCAAATGCAACTTCTTGTAGAAGCAATGGTTTACATCTCAACCAACAACTCTCGTGAGATTTTCATGACTGTATTGGACCCATATGGAAAGATGGACAATGATCAAACATGGGTTGCAGGAAGCCCAGGGCACACCACAACCGGTAGCGGATACGAAGAAGATGTTGGAAGAGGAAGCGAAGGACACCTTGTTGTCGTAAATGATACACGTGTAACAATCGATGATGCATTCTCTTTCCACCCATCAATTGGCGTTGACATGCAAGGAAACACACACATTGCATGGATGGACGGTCGTGATTACGGTTTCGAGAAGAATGTCCCATACGAGATCTATTACACCAAACTACGTTTACAAGGTGCTGGTGAATGGGACGGTGTTCCAGAAGGACTCTCTACATATGCGATTAAGCGCATTGACGATACACCAATTTCAGAGGTAGAAGGGCCTGGAAACATGCCTCAAGGCTCAAGCCAGAACTCTGCTTATCCGGCATTGCTAACAGACCCACAAAACAACGTTCACATCGCTTGGCTAGACTTCGGTAATGCAAGCGCTGGAGAAGAAGTACTCTACACTAGACTGAACGCTACCGAGGACACCGGTCCCGGCGAAACAGCATTGGATCCATGGAATTCTACGGCTGTGACCTCTTGGTCCTCATTCAAACTAGGACCTAGTCAGTTGTCAAAACCGTCATTAGGTCAACCTCCTGCATTCGCTAACGACCTTGGTAGTGGTGCACACATCGCTTGGTCTGACACTAACAAGTGTTCTGATGAAAGCAACGGTGGTCCGTGGACAATCTGCTATTCACACGTATTGACTGGACAGGTTGATGTTGAATTCGATGAGGGCGAGACTTACTATCACGTAATCGAACCTGGAGAGCAGACAATTTACAACTTGACCATTAACAACACAACCCCTGGTCCAAAGGACTTGGTCGCAGACACCTACAATTTGAATCTGTCAGGTATGCCGGAGAACTGGACGGCAAACTTGTATTTCTCAAATAACCATACAGCAATTTTCCCAGACACTCCAATCTTCTTGGAAGGCGGGGAGATGGCTCGAATGTACTTGCGTGTAAGAGCGCCATCTGTCTATCAAGCGGCTGAAGACCAGTTAGCAGAAATTACGGTGTCTGCGATTTCGATGAAGGACCCTGCAATTCGCTCTGAGCGCCTTACATTGACTTTGATGGACGTTGTACACGGCATCGACCTTGACACAAGTCACCGCATGGCCGATGTTGAGCAAGGTCAAACAGCGATCTTCTCAATCACGATTACCAACACTGGTAACGTGTACGATACATTCGCCTTCTATGACCCTAACAGTTTGGAAGGACAAAGTGAATGGATACTTCCGTTCGGCTGGCAAGTTAACTTCCCATTACAGGTCGCTCTAGATCCCGGACAATCAGTAACAAAGAATCTGGAATTGACAGTCCCTACGAGCCAAGACCCTGGAACGTTCGTGATTTATGTCAAAGGTTGGTCTGAAGGCGAACCTGTCAAGTCAATCGAAAAGGGAACCTTTGACGTGCTTGAGTTGTGGGTTAACGTATCGATTAGGTCGATAGGAAATATCGTCTTCGAGATTTACGACACAAGTGAGATTATTCTCCCTGGTACATGTGCAGAGTATGACCTCAACGTAATCAAGAATTACGAAGCAGGCTACTTGGTATTCACAACTCCAGGCGCTCCGGAAGCTAAGCCTGAAGAAATCGACCTAAACACATGGAGACAAGAACACTGGACAGTATCCATGGACTTCTCTAATGCACCAGGTCCGAGAGACCCGACTGACCCGAATAGTCCGAGATTATGGCCGGTTGGAACTACTTACACGGTGGGAATTGCCGTTTGCGCCCCATACAATGCAAATGCAGGATTAGGGCCGGCAGTCACAGTGAAAGCACACTTGGAAGGATACCCTCGCGTAGCAGATTCAGTAATCCTATCAACGAACGTAATCCACGTCTTCGACCTAGATGCAGAAGTTGAGATGACTGAACTCGAAGTAAATCCAGGTGATACTTGGCTGATTCCTACAACCGTTACCAATGCAGGCAACGGCCCTGACAGGTATGACTTGAGACTTGGTAGAGTTTACGAAACGCAGAGCCAAATCGATGTATTATGGGATATTGATATTCCTAGATCGATTCTTACAGAGTTGACAAGAGGAACATCGCAGACCGTTGATATCACAATCAATGTGCCAACACAAGTTCCTGCAGGAGACTACACAGTTGTGATTCAAGCATTCAGCGAAGAAGACTATCCTGATGAAACAGGACACAGAACAAGACTGCGTGATGAAATCATGTTACAGATTACAGTGAATGAATTCTATGACATGCAAATTAGCATGGACCCATCTGTTGACAATGCAGTCAAGACAAGCGCTCCTGGAAGAATAGTTGAATTCGTAGTGAATGTTACAAATGCTGGAAACGTTCCAGATACACCGTCACTACACAACCACACCTCTTCCAAGGATGGCTCTACTGGCAACCTCGTCTGGAACACACTTCCAGGAATGGGTGCGCTCGGTGGACCAGATGGCTGGAGGGTAGAGTGGAAGATGGTAGACTTCGTCGGTGACGTTGTAGTCGAAACCGAGTGTTTGAGGACATCTTCTACCGAAACAGAGTTCCCAGACGACACGTGTGTCTTCCTTGAGGATATCAACGAGTGGAGACTTCCTGAGATGGACCCATACACCACCCACACGATGGTTGCAACAATTCATATCGCAACCGGTGCTAAGTTGGATACAAGGAATATCGGATTGAAGGTTACGAGCATTGCAGGTAATATGGATAACGACGGAGACCACGATGACAGCCCAGAGTGGACTGGCGATCTGCTAGACACAAACGAATTTATTGTAACCCTGAGACTACGTGCACCAAACTTGGTGATTTCAGAGGTTTCAGTTTCAGAAACAAGCAACGAAGTTGACAAGACAATCCCGGTACGCGTAGTTCTACAAAATACTGGAAACGTTCATGCGACCAACATTGAGGTAGTTCTGTGTGAATTCAGTGAAGCAGACGATGAAGTTCTGAAGGAAATCAGAAAGAACGGATGTCCAGAAGACACAATTGTAATGCGACAAACTGTAGGCGCTTTACTCGCTCCTGATGCAAGTGAAGACGCACAAGAAATCGAATTGTATCTACTATATCCAGTGTCTGCAGGTTCACACGAAGTAGTAGTTGTAGTAGACCCGTCTAACTCAATTGTTGAGGTAAGCGAATCAGACAATCTGAAGGTTGTAGGAAGTGAACTATCTAGCGGATCTCCATTCATGGATGTAGCTGGTGAAATAATCAATGATTGGGCACTACCATTTGGTGTTCTTCTTCTAACATGTTCACTGTTCGGTGTACTCTACCTAGTAGGTAAGGGCCGCAGAACAGATGTCAAGAACAGACTAGCAGAACAAAGCAGTTTGATTTCAGTTCTAGAAGACGAGAACTGAGATTGCTGAAGGCATTGACTTCACTGCTCAGCAGTGGGGTCAATGCCCAGTGCTGCCCACCATGGCAACTCGATGCTTTGAGGCGCAGCTATGAATTGGCCGCTTCTTTCAGCGAACTGTCTGATCATTCTAACACGAACTTCGTCCATCAGTTTCTCACTTGCTTCCGCACCAAGTTTCAACTCACGAGCGAACTCTTTGAAATTAAATTTCGATCCGGGAGATTCTAGAATATTGTGAATCATAAGACGCTGTTCATATGATTCGAAATCGTTGTCTACCGTTGAAGAGACCCTTTGTTTGATTTGTTGATGCAGAGCAATCAATGCATCTCTCTCCCTATCGAGTTTTTCAATCGCATCAGAAATTGTTGATAAATGGTGAGCGCCTTCTCCGACACCAATCATCTTCCTTCCACTAACAACCTCTGCTACTTTTACCATGTCACCGCTAAGTTTGTTTGACAATTTTAGCGGGCCACCAGCGGGTAAAACCCGCTGTGTGCATTGGAATAAGTCTGGGCCAAGGTCGATACGAATCGAAATGGCTTGTTGAACAGAATAGATGTTTTTTGGCGGGCCACCTTTGTTGCTAGCCACCTTCATCTTCACAACGAAGCCTACTTTTTCTAACATTCCTAGATGCTTCATTACAGCTTGTTGTGATATACCGATTTGCTTAGCCAATTGAAGAGGATAGTGTGGTTCACGCACCAGTCTCTCAATAATCTCTCTACGTGCTTTGTTTTGGAGAATTCCGAGCGCCTCGTCGAGGTCAACCATGACTTCACAACCATTGGTTACCTAGCAACGGATACCTATGAACCCGTCGCATCAGTGCTATGATTCATCCCAGTTCTTCCAAGACTCATCAGTTGGCGGGTTTTCATGCGTGTATGAACTGGCTCTGTTGATTGAACCGCCAGTTTTCTTAGGTGTTTGAGTTCTTACTCTTGTATCAGCGTCGCTGAACGGACTTGGAACATTTGTCTGCTGTGTCTCCATTTCAGGGACCTCTCCTCGAACGAGTTTGTACAGTTGGTCAGTGGTCAGGATTTCCTGGTTTGAGTTCAATTCTCTTTCCAACGGGTCCATTGCTGTGACCATCTGTTGCTGGGTAAGTTGGACCTTGGCGTCTTTACTCTTGTTGATTGAAACTAGTAGCCAACCAAGTGGGAATAGAAGTCCACCAATACAACACGTACCAAGTACAGCCCACAGTCCGAAATCTCCTGCCATCTCAAACAATACATCTTCCGAATTTGTGAAGTACAGTGGGTTTTGACAACCATCCTCCTTTTCACAATCGATAATCACCAGAACTTGAGATGTTTTTTCGATGTCCAGCGTGGTAAGTTTAGAGAAATCAGCATCACCACTAGACGCTTGGAAATCGCTTCTACAATCCTCTGAAACCTCGCCAGCTGCAGAGCCACCCTCTACATATTGGAATGTGACATCATAATCTGAATCGTCACCTTCTAAGTTTACAACCCAGCATCCTGAACTTAGATTCAGTACTGTATTTGTCCCCGAATCAGAATCAACAGTATACTCAGACATTTCTCGAGGATCATAATATTCTCTGAAGTCGTCGAAAATAAATGAAAATCCGATTACTCCAATGAATCCCAGTACAAGGCCCGCGATCATAATCCGTCTTGGCCACGGAGAATGCTCAACTGCGGGTTGCATGTTTGAGCCTAAACGGCTATCTAACTTCAACCAAGCGGCTTCACGCTAATCCCATTTCACCTAATTTTTCAGGGAGGTATGTGTCGGTTACGAAATCCAAACCATATTTTGCAAGAGACTGCTGTTCAGCCTTTTTCCCGATATCGAGCATCATGTTGATCTGGTCTTGCCACCAACCATCTGCAAATCTTGGGTCGGATAATTCAGCATTGAGGGCTTCGATATCCTTCTTTGACAAATCATCAGACGGTAAGTCGTAAGCAACAATATCGTCTGCAGTAATCCCAAGATAAGATGCAGAAGGTGTTGCTAGGTATTCGGATATGTGAGCGGTCTTAATCGCCCCATATGCAATTGAAGCAAAGATTCTGAATGACCACGGGTCACCGTCCAGGAATACAATTACCGGCAAATCCCATTCTTCGTTCATTCGCTTCATTATTCTGCGAGTAGAACGAGCTGGCTGTCCCTTCAAGTGAATTAATCCACACTTGTACTCCTCGTCAAATCCGTTTTCAACCAATCTATCGAACATACCACCGGTCTCGATAGCCATCAAGAAGTTAACATCATGCTCTTTCAACTGGATCTTTTCGGCTTCGACATTGTAAGGAACTCCATATCCCGAATCGCCAACATCGTCTCTTGCATTGATGGTCATCCATTGACCTCTTCGATTCAGTTCCTCGATTGTTACGTTACCAATCATTCTTGCACCGTCTTCTTCAGGTCTTAATTTGAAATCCTCTCTCAAGCAGGTTGTTACAACCTCCAAGTCTTCAGCCAAATTGTTTGATTCATTTTGGCTACCGAATTTACCCAATCCCCAACTTTCTGAAATGTAGTACATTTCTCTTAACGTAGAGGACTTCCCTGCTTCGATCATTTCTTCGATGAACTCCACAACATGCAAAGCTCTTAGCAGATTTTTTGCCGAACCTAGGCTAGTAGCATCACGGGTTGAACGCTTTTTTCCATACTTGTAAACACCAAGTTTGTTATCGAATCCAATGTTATTCTTCGTACGAACAGGCAAAGTCATGGTAGGAGGTTCACCTTTCACAATTCTGTCATACATCTCTTCTACAACCAAGTGTAGACGTGCCTTTGTCAGTTCAGGGTCATTTACTCTAGCCATCATTTCTCACCCCCAAATAAAGTGGTTTGGCCAGAGTCTCCAGCAACCACTCCTGGCTCGTAGGTTGATTCGGAATCTGTTTGCGTTGACTCCTTCTCAACTTGATTCAGGATTTGTTCTTGTTTTCTGATTTCATCAAGCATCTTCTCATCTAACTTAGAGGCACCAATTACATCTTGGCTCCCTCTGAAGAATACATCTGTTTCTGTCCAGTCGCCCTTCTCTAGGTTGGAAAGAGAGTACTCCAGTACAGCTTTTTGTCCTGGTTCGAGCGTTTCGATTTTCCAGCCCCAAATTCCCATGGCTTCCTTTCTTCCACCACGCTCATTACCGACCATTTCCGCATTTTCTTTCTCTGGCCAGTTTACTAGAAGTGAGTAACTTCGCGCCCTAGATGTGTAATTGAATAGCGTAATCGATACATCGACCTGCTTTGTTTCTTTATTCCAAGTTGTAGATTCGTTGCATATAACAGCGCTCATGATTTTCGTGATTGACCCAGCAAGGTCAGGAACTGGACGCTCTAGAATACTCGCTGATTTCTCGGCGATAGCGGGAAGTATGTCATTGATGAGTTCGAATTTTTCGCGCGTCTTCGCCATCTTTTTCTTCTTCTCAAGGTGCTTTCTAAGCCCCCTGCCCATCTCAAGCATCGCCTTTCGAGTTTCCTCAAACACAAACTCGTTATCCGACAAGGCTTCTTTAGCTTCAGAGGTAAACTGCACATTTGTGCTTGCAAGATGAACAAGAATTGCAGCAGGCCCTTTGGGTACGCCCTTTCCACCAGCCTGGTCCAATCCATACTGCCTCCAGTCCACGCTTTCTATCGCCTTGGTTAGCAAACAACCACCCTGCTGATACATTAGCGGTACCCGATTTGCGAACCTTAGAACTTCAACGTGCTTATCTGCAGCCATATCTTCTCCGAAAATCAATCCAACTTCAACTTGGAATGGGTTTCCGTGACTTACTGTAGGAGCTCTTGTCATGGTTGAGACGAATTTCGAATCGATGGTCTTTGAAAGTCCTTTTTTGATTAACATCTCTTCGATTGGAGAAAGACAATTCGTGGGTGGACTCAGCAACTTAATGGGCTTACCTTTGATCATCCTCTCTCCTTGGAAAGCCTCAAGCAAAGCCCTAACGTCATCGGGTTTCATTGACTTAGGCTTAGTTGAAACTTCTAGTTCCGATGCTTCACACAATTCTTTTGCTGCGCGCATAGAAACTCCTGAGAAATTCTGTCGTAGGAATACAGTCAGACGAGAATCAGTTGATTCTCTACACATTCTCTGCAATTGGCCTAATTCAATTCCATGTGGATGAGGCTTAATCGCGTCCACTTTGGAGGGCAGCCTTTCAGTAACTCTCGGCCAGTGGTAGGTTTCTCCATCAGGATCTGTGAAAGTAATGTCAGCGTGTGGATTGACGATGCTCGTCATTCTGAGGTATTGGTATACAGATTGTCTACCTCTCTGGTATTTTCCTTTCATTCGAGTCGTTACCCTAAGACCGTGCTCTTTCAGCGTGAGGTCATCATTTTCCCAAATGATTCTAGTTTGGTCGCTCTTCACAGCTTTGTTCTTTCTTGTGTCAAGACCTATGCTAACGCTTACTGCGGTTGGATCATTTGCCACCTTGGAAAGCACGTGTGTCGGCTTACCTGTGGTTAATTGGGAATACATTACAACCCCAGTAATACCGATACCTTGCTGGCCACGACTTTGTCTAATTGCGTGGAATCTTGAGCCGAATAGTAACTGCCCGAAAACCTTCTCGATACTCTTCTGAGGAATTCCTGGACCGTTATCTTCTGTTTGCAGTTCAATGATGTCTTTATTTGAATCAACTTTGGTGATTTTCACCTTAATATCTGGCAGAATCCTCGCCTCTTCACACGCGTCCAGTGAGTTGTCTACAGCCTCCTTTACCGCAGTAATAATCGAACGCTGTAAAGAATCAAATCCTAGGAAGTGTTTGTTCTTTTCAAAGAATTCAGAAATTGCGATTTGTTTCTGATTGCTAGCCATTTTGTCTGCTATGCCCGCCATGTAATCACCACTCAAAGGTCCTCCTCCGTCCTAATGACGTCGGGCCTTAAGCGACAATAGCCCAACGCCCGAGGTTCTTGAATAATGGCGTTCAATTTGCTTCTTCAAGGGCAATATTGGCTAGTGTTAACTTACGCAGATATGCAATAACCCAAATTGTCACAATTATCGACGCAATAATCGCAGTCCAATACGTCCAATCTCTTCCTTCATTCATTGCTACTGATATGTCCGCAGCCTGCGAACCCCAATATGCGTACAGAGCGCCTGGAACGAGCATCCCAACACTTCCGAGCAGGTAATCTCTCCATGTGACATCCGTCAATCCAAAACCGTAGTTTAGAACAGGATATGGAATTACCAAACTAGTTCGAGTTAGGAAGACACATCGTAAACCATCTTCGCTTACAGCTTTCTTCATTGCACGTAAGGTTGGTTTGTTTTGCATTCTTTTCTCTACCCAGCCGTGAATGTATTTCTTAGTGAGCCAGAATGGCAGAATTGAACCTAGGCACGCCCCAACAAACGCAATTATCCATCCTCCCCAAAAACCGAATAAGATTCCAGACACAAATTTGTGAAAACTCGCTGGCGCAACTAGTAATGCTAGTATTACATACAACAACAACCAAGCAACAATGCCTAGAGCGCCGTTTTCAGGAAACCAGTGTGCTTTTTCGATAAATGGGGCAAGCAAGGTTTGCGTGAGAAAAATCGTGAACGCTATACCGCCAACAACTCCAGCAACACTGAGGCTAGCCACTAGTTTTTTTGACATGGAATCACTAAGCAAAGGAACCTTCTTCCCAAGCGGTAATTGTTCCAGTAAATGCGCTTGCAGCAACGGTTAGTGGGCTTGCAAGATACAGTTTGCCTGGTCCCGAGCGTCCTTGGAAATTACGATTTATCGCAGAAACTGTAACCTGTTCTGGCGTAATTGAGACGCCCGGTCCAGCACCAATGCAAGCACCACAACCAGGGTCGATTAGTTTTACACCGACCTTGATGAACAAGTCATGCCATCCTTTCCTAACAGCCAAGTCCTTGACTTGTCCACTTCCATATTGAATGTAAAAGTCAACACCCTCCTTTACGCGCATTCCCGCATCATCGGCTGCTTGGCAAACCTCTGCATAATATGCGACATCGTCTTCTTTGCCAGCGGTACATGAGCCGCCGTATGCGATGTCGATGGAAACACTTCCAATATCAGAGATATTTGCGCCGTTAGTTGGGTCTGAAGGTATACCCTTGTCAGGGTCTCCTGGGTGGGCGACCATTGGAACGATTTCAGAGAGATCAATAGTGTGGACTCCACCGTGGTATTCGGCTCCCTCATCAGGCAATACTGCCAAAGATTTCATTCTTGAACGGTCTAGGTTTTGTGCGTTTTCCATCCAATCATAAAGCGAATCATCCGCTTCACAAATTCCAGTTCTGCCGCTGCATTCAGTTGCCATGTTGCACAGAGTCGCCCTTTCATCAATCGATAGAGACGAAAGACCAGGGCCTCCAAATTCCATCGAGCGGTTGAGTGTAAGTTCTTCTCTAGCATGGTCTGCCAAGATGTAAAGGATTACATCTTTAGCAGTGCAACCATCATTCAATTCTCCAACCAATTCGAAGCGAATCGACTCGGGAACCTTGACGAACGTAAAGCCGGAGTAGACCAAACTAGCATACTCGGTGGCACCAACACCATAGGTGAGTGCATTGGATGCACCACCCATACATGTGTGGGAGTCTGTTGCTTGAATGAAGTCGCCAATTTCAATGAATTCTTCTCTGGCAACTTGATGACAAATTCCAGGTGATACGCCGTCAACTGCCGAGTAATCTCTTACCCCAGTGTGCTTTTGGAATGCGACTTGCAAGTCTCTCAGAGTCTGTACTTTAGCCATGTGCGGAACGAACTTTGGATTGTGTGCTGCATATAGCAAATGGTCTTCGAAGACAGCGAATTTATCGGGGTTGGGTAGTTGGTAATCCTCTCCGTATTCCTCACTCAAGAAGGTGTGAACTTGGGCTGTAGTGAATTCGTGACTGTAGCCGCCCTGAACTTGTGCGATTACCGGGTCGTGCGGTTTTACGCACTGGCCATCGGCATGACCTACTAGATTTCTTGCGATTATTTTCTCAGCCATTGTCATTGGCTTGTTGTCGGTGTCGAGTGTTGGAAGAGAAATTTCCTGATTAGATAGCTTTTCAGCAAATGGGAAAAGGCCTCCATTTTCAATAATCAATTTGGTAACAGGGTCATACTTTGATGTGAATTCTTCTAAGGCGATACTCTCTCCGTTTTGCAACCTCTCAAGAATATCGTAATCTCCCATCAATTGTCCTAAATTGATGTTGTTTCTTTCATGAATTGGAGCGAAAGAAGAAGCGATAACAATTCTAATTCCTGCCCATCTCTCACACTGTGCAGCTGTTTCTCTAGAAGATCCTGTACCCTTTCTTTGGCCGGATACAATTACCTCAAAGTTACCATTGATGAGAGCCTTTTCTGAGAAAACCCTCATTCCATCTTGCATCAATCCAGCATAAGCATTCTTTGCAATTTCAGAGGGCTCATGGTCGAAGCAAACCCAAGCCGGAGTCATGACATCAGTGTTGATGTCATCGAGCAAATCTTCTGGAGAGATGTCACTCATTTTCAAGTCCAAACCGTCATACAGTTGGCGCTTGATGAGCCCCAAGTCTTTGGTGAGAAATAGCACTCTCTTCCCGGGCGTAAGGCTGATTTGCTCAGGCGGCCAACTCTCTGTCATACCTCTCACCGAATTCTTTCAGGTGGACTTGGGGTATAACGGGTTCGGATATCGAGATTGAGCAGTATAATCTAATTATGTTAGAAACAAAATAAATTAAACTACATTATTCAAATAAATTATTCACTATCGGCGAAGTGAATTTGTGTAAATTGGAGATAAACTCGGTTTTATTAAAAACGCTGTACTTAAGCGAAATTGACATAGAAAGGGTATTAACCGTGCCGCCGAATTGTTTAAATAACCCTCGTTGGAGGGTTTTGATAATTATTCGGTAAGCATGCCTTTACCGAGGATGTGAGATTATGGCAGATAACCAGCATGTAGAGGACATTGTAAAATGTCAAGAATGTGGAAGCCGTTCTCTATCACGCGACGAAACTCGTGGAGAAGTCGTGTGTGATGATTGCGGTTTAGTTTTAGAAGACAATGTGATTGACCAAGGCGCAGAATGGAGGGTATTCTCTCCTGAGCAAGGCGACCAGCGTGCACGTACCGGTGCTCCAATGACGGTAATGCTGCACGACAAGGGATTGTCAACCGATATCGACTGGCAGAACAAGGATTACTCTGGAAAAACAATCAACTCCAGATACCGTTCACAATTCTATCGAATGCGTAAGTGGCAAAAGAGATCTCGCGTATCCAACGCAACGGAGAGAAACCTTGCAATGGCTCTAGCAGAATTAGACAGGATGGCCAGCCGACTAGAACTTCCAAAGTCTGTAAGAGAAGCTGCAGCTGTTAACTACAAGAAGGCAGTAGAAAAGAGGCTAATTCGTGGCCGCTCAATCGAAGGGGTTGCAGCAGCATCACTTTACGCAGCGTGCCGACAATGTGGTGTTCCAAGAACTCTAGATGAAATTGGACAAGCTAGCAGAACCGGACGAAAAGAAATCGGTAGAACTTACAGATTCATGGTTCGAGAACTAAAGATGAAGATCATGCCTACAGGACCTGAGGACTACATCTCGAGATTCTGTTCAGGACTGGGCCTAGATGCTGAAGTTGAAGCAAAAGCGCACGAACTCATCAAGGCCGCACAAGAGAAGGAACTTACCAGTGGCCGTGGACCAACCGGTATTGCAGCATCAATCATCTACATTGCAAGTGTTCTTTGCGGTAAGCGCAGAACTCAGCGCGAAGTAGCAGAAGTTGCTGGTGTAACAGAAGTTACAATCCGTAACCGATACAAGGAACTGATTCAGAACCTGAATATCGAACTGGACATTTGAGGCAATCCTTAGGGATTGGAGCACTTTTGGGAAGTGGCTTGAATGAAAAGTAGGAACAGAGTATCAGAGAGTGTTCTGGAATCTCTATGCGAATGCTTAGCGGCGTCCATTGAATTAGGTCTGAAATCATGGCCACTACCGTTCCCACCACTCAGCGACCCCGATTTTCCTGTAGTTCATCCTAAAGACCAAGACAGGATTATCGAAATGGGTGTTGGTTTGCTTCAAGCAGACCGCGGAATGTTTGACCGTCACCTAGCAATAGTTGTCGATTTGATTGTCCCTCATAGAATGAATCTCTCAGACGACCCATTCGAGATTCACGAAAAGTGGTTGATGAAAAGGTTGGATGTTCTTACTGAAAGATTGCAGTTCGCAATAGCAACCGAATGGCTTGCTCAAGCACTTGACCAATCAAACCCAGATGCAGACAGATGGTGGCTATCAGTAGCACTAATCAACGGACTTTGCACAGAATCACATGGTCAGTCTGTTCACCAAGGGTACCACCTCGTTGAATCCATAGCCCTTGCAGAAAGACCAGGCACATGGCATACTCAGCCGGATGTTACCAATGCTAGTTTAGATTGGAATCCGCATGGAATGGTTCCTAGAACCACCTCAGTTGTAGCACATGAAGCAGGAGCTGATGCTGCGAAGTGGATGATGGAGCAGTTGGAAAATAGCGGAGAAGAGCGCAGAAAACTTCTGATTGAATGGTGCAGATTATTGCTTGAGAGAAAGGAATTGCTCCAACCTCTTGGAATTCCACAGATTCTAATTCGCAGGGCTGCGGATCCGTCTCAAGAGGTATCTAGCAGGGTAGTTCTCTGCTTAGCGAAACTGATTGAGGGTGACAAAGATTCAGCTCTAGAATGCATACGAATCTTGCACGAGAGAGATGACCTACTTACCCGAAGGGCAATGGCTGACGTTCTAACTAGGCTTTTCAGAAGGATTACCACCGATGCAATACCGCTCCTAAACGGAATGCTAGAGGATGAAGATGAAAGCGTATTAGCTGCAGCAAGCGCAACTGTTGGTGATTTGAGGTTCATAGACAAGGAAATGTGGGCTGACAAGATTGCAGAATTGTGCGGCCATAAATCGAGAATTGTACGCAGAAATTTAGTTTACACCATTCGAGATTACCTAGAGGAATTTTCAGAAGATTCTAGAGAAATTATTCCAAAACTTTGGGCAGATGGCGATGAAACTGTCTTGACAAGATTACGTGAATTATTGATGAGAATGGATGAGGTCGACGCAGATAGATTTGCAGCAACTCTACGCTCTCTTGATGGCCTCGATATCGAAGGCCTATGGGCACCAATGCGCGTCAAGGATGAAGAGAGGGTAGCACAATGGCAACAATGGTTAGTCGGAAAGGCAGACCAACCAACCACGCCTGAACGCCCCGAAATTCACGTCTCGGATATGACTGAAGGTGAACTACCTGAACTAGATGACGCATTGAATATGCTCGACGATATGGGTTTCCTCGATTGACGTAAAACTCATCAACACAACCCAGCATCAACAATCATGCGCAGCGCAGTCTTGTTCGTCAGTTTGCTTCTACTATCTTGTATACCGCTTACTGATAATGTAAGCGCGATAGATGAAGATTCGGGCTTAGGCATATCGGTAACTTTCGATGGTCAAACCGAAGTCGCATCAGTGGTAATTACCGCACCAGAAACAACCAACGTCACGCTACTAGACGAATTGAAAAATACTAATCTTGCAGTCTTACGAGTTTACACATCACTCGCCTATAATCAACTTGGCGAAATCACTTGGCTGCCAGAGTTGATTGAGACCGTTGAAACTGGCATTAGAGTATGCGAGGCTTCAGATCTAAATTCAGAATGCTCGCAGTCACATATACAAATTGAACACTACCCAATTGCATCCAATTACTCATTGTTTGAATATTGGTTGATTGAAGAAAGCGATTTGGGCACCTCGCTTACTTCATTGATGGGTTCATCATCCATCCTTGCATATTCTAGAAACGTTAGTCAAACAATTTCACCACCGGTAGCTGTTGAAAATCTGACTGCAGAATATACCGATGGAGTAACGACTTTGTCTTGGGACTATACAGATAACACTGCAATGAACCATTCAATTATGGTTTACAGTCATACAGAGCCAGCAACTAGAGAATCATGGGATTCTATGTCAAAGATGATAGTCAGTAGTAGTGTTTCAGCAGGATCTACAAGTTACCAGATTAATCACTCAGGAAGTTCAGTTGAGAGAGAGATATACTATTCAGTAACGCTCCTATTCGAAAATTCAGAAGACACAAGATTCCTAGGAAGCAATACATTGGAGCAGCCAATTTTTGAGGATAACGTTGCTCCACTTTTCATTGGCGAACTAACGGCTACTTTCGACCCAATTTCAGACACCACCACTATCGATTGGGGAGTTGGAGTGGATGATGATGACTTGGTAATCAATATCTATCGAAGCGATAAGGAGTTCGCCATGGTCGACTCTACTACGTTTGTCGACTCAGTAGACGCAAGCATATCTACTACAGTAATTCAAGTCCCAGACGGAGAACACAGACAGTCATGGTATGCAATAACCCTACAAGACTCCACAGGGAATGAAATCTTAGAATTGACAGAAGCATCACCGGTTTCACAACCGGTGATTGAATCAACTATTGATATAACAACAGTCACCAATTTGGGTGTTGAAAGATATGGCGACGGAACCATTGTTATTACTTGGGATGATGAAACAGGAAACCCAGAAGCAGTAGCAAGGGTATGGCGTTCATTTACTGGACCAATAACTTCGCTTCAGAATGTAGAGGAATTAGTCTCGGTTAACCTATCAAACGAGCAGGCATCTCATAATCCTCTCAATCCTCAAGATGAGGCTTGGTATGCAGTAACAATTGATGCTACATGGGGTTCGGGACAGGAAGTTTGGCATGATGAGACACTTGTTCTAGGTCTGAATTCTCTATCAAATCCTATACGAGAAACCGATGAAGTTGTTGAAGCGGTTGAAATTACATTCAATGCTCAAGTAATTTCATCTTCAGGAATTAGAGCGAATATCACAGATGGCGCAATGATTTCTTTGGGACAAATGGACCAAAATGACATACTTGTGATTTCAACGTCTTACCCTGTAGAAAATATCTCGTGCTATGGTATAGCTGGTGACAACACCTCAATTCACGCAGAAATGGATTGGGCATTAACCTTCAACGCAAACCAATCCGGCGAGGTGTGCGGGGGCTTAATTTCAGATGGTAATCAAGAGATTACTTTCGTCCTGTCGTGGAATTATGTTGAAACAGTGTACGAATCGAATAATTCTCAAAATACGGCTCATGATGAAGATGACGACGATGACCACGACGGTAGAGGAAGCAAAGGCAAAGGGTCTTCAGATGTAGCAGCGATAACAATTCTTAGCATTCTAATACTATCTCTACTGATTTATCTTGCAGTTATGATGAAAAAACAGGACTACTCTGAAGAGGAATAGTCATTCTTCTTCACTAGATAACGGGCCCTCTGTTGACATCCAAACATAGAATCCATTTGTGGTCACTAGCAAACCGATTAAGGATAAAATAAGGCCTGCTGGTTCAGGGAAGAAATCAATTCTTCCCACGGCATATGCAATGCCTAGAGTTACTATACCCACTCCCATTACCGTTAGAGATGTTTGACCTGGGTCTCTCCACAAGTCAAGAGTAGGAACAACTCCCTTCTTCTCGAAGGTTAGTCTAAACCAAGCCAAATAGATTAAACTGAGCCCAATTAATCCTATTGAGCCTGAAGTAAACGTAGCATCGTTCCACGGGCCTTTAGGAGAAAGGTCAGTGAAAGTAATCGCCACTAGTACTGCGCCTACGGCGGCAAAGCCTCTCCACTCCGGCTTTTCCCCCATGAGCACTCCTACAGGCCGCGACGCTTGAAAGGAATGGAGATGTTAGATGCATTATGGCGGAAGTTGAGGATGCTGTGATTGTCGCGGGCGGCATTGGCTCTAGAATGCTGCCAGCAAGCTCTGCTATTGCAAAAGAAATGCTACCTCTAGTTGACATTCCTGCTATGACTCACCTTGCAAGAGAAGCAGTTCATGCTGGTGCAAAAAGAATCCACATAATCACATCTCCAAGTAAGGATTTTTCTAGCATACTTTCTGATAATTCTTGGCTGTCTCCAAAGAGATTAGATATTGACGAGGAGTTACTTTCCCCATTCAATGACGTAGAGGTAAAGGTACATGTCCAACATGTACCCAAAGGGTTTGGCGATGCTCTAAGTTGTGCACTCGACTCAATCACAGGACCTTTCATGGTCCTGCTTGGTGATAATATCTTACTGGATTCATATTCAGGTGTGTCTAGTTACTCACCTTCGAATGCATCAAAAATTCTTGTCGAGAAGTTCAATCAAACCTCGCTACCATGCGTTGGTTTAGCAGCCGTCGACGACCCGGAAAATTACGGGGTAGTTTCTATGGAGGGGGATTTAGTCAAAGCCATTATTGAGAAGCCAAGTAGAGAATCCGCTCCATCGAATTTGGTACTTTGCGGAAGGTATGTGTTTAGTGAAGATACAGCCGAATTACTAAACAAGTACAGTTACGAAAAATTTGGTGAACTTCAATCAATAGAAGTTCAGAAGCATTGGATGGAAAATAGCGGCTTGGTAGGAGTGCACCTAGAGGGATTCCAATGGTACGATTCCGGAACACCATTATCTTGGCTAAAAGGTCAAATCGATTACGCTCTGAGAAGGCAAGACCTTTCTCAGGAGGTTAGAGATTGGCTGAAAGATAGGCTTCAACGCTGACCCGGTTTCCAAAAAGACAGGGACATTGGAGCCTCATTATTTGCAGCCCTTATCGCAAGATGATCTGCCCTTTCATTCCATCTGTGTCCACTGTGAGCCTTAACGTGGTCCCAGGATAAATCTCGCAATTGTGAGACCTCATTCCAAAGCGCTTGAACGTGAGCGACCAATTCGCGATTCGCTTTCGCTTTCCACTTGCCAGTTGCTTGATTCCCAGCATATTGAGAATCGGTCTTGATTATGATTTCAGAGTCGCCACCTTCGCTCAACGCCCAGCGTAAAGCCTCTGCGAAAGCGGTTAATTCAGCTGTATTGTTTGAGCCAACTTCGGCACCTATGAATTTGAATTCATCAGGATCTGTGATTACTCTGCCGTTAAACTCATCGAAGATTTCTCCGTTGCCTCTCCCGAGGTCATTGGAGCCCGTGATGACAACAACTCCCCATCCGGCTGGGGTATCTTCATCCACATTTTGGTTCCCGAGACAGGAACCATCAACGTAAATGTGGAACATTAGATGTTCACTCGCCGATTTCAGCCTTGTAATCTGCAGGTGACATCAAAGATGATACTGCGGATGCATCGTCGAGTTTCATTTTGATAATCCAACCGGAGCCGTAAGGTTCCTGGTTCATCAATTCTGGAGTGTCTTCTAATTCGTCATTTACAGCGGTGATTTCACCAGCTAGAGGAGCGAAAATCGGTGAAGCAGATTTTACCGACTCGACTACAGCGAACTCTCCCATGTCTTCACAAGTCATTCCAACTTCTGGTAGTTCGATGTAGACAATGTCAGTTAGAGCGTCCTGTGCGTGGTCAGTAATTCCGATTACAACCTCGTCTCCTTCAACTCTAATCCATTCGTGTTCTTTGGTGTAGTAGAGCCCCTCTGGTACTTCACTCATGATTCTCGCCACCCCTTCGCAGATAGTCAAAGGAATCAAACCTTTCTAATGCGAGAACTACCAGAAATGAAGTGAATCATTCCTCTTCTAATTCCTTGGATAGCATTGAGTGCTCCAATTTTGCCCATGCATTCCCTACGTCCGCATCCTGGATTTGCTGGTTAATGTCCGATTCAACTCTTGCCGCCATATTTGCATCATTCTCGTTAGGGAAAAAATCTGCTAGAGGACCTTCACCACGTCCAGTTGGGCCAGACAATCCAACGAAAATCAAACCGAATAATGGAATGATAAATCCAATACTAGGCTCTTCGATTGAGATGACCCCTGTGATGAGACCAAAACCTCCAGCAAGTACCAATCCCAAACCTGTGCCCAAGAGAAGCCTTTGAGCGCTTTTGGCTGGTGTTATGCTAAATCCCCCTTCGAATGAAATCAACTTGAATCAGTAAGTCTCTCTCATGAGCTTGTGAATTTTGTATGGGAGCAGGGCTCGATTGACCGGTGTAACTTCGAGAATACGAGCATCGTCCCTTCTTCTGATGTCCTGGAGAAGAGGGTGCCTACTCTTTTTGTGAAGTGCGAGCAATGTTGGTTTGTCAACTTCCAAAGCTGACCTAACTACGTTGACGAAACCTTCAGATTCAACTGCGAATTTTCCTATTTCATCGATTACAATTACTTCTGAGTAATCTCTTGCATGTTCAATAGCTGGTATTGCGACACTTTCCAAGGCCTCAGTATCGATTCCATATCCCAATACTCGTAATCTAGTGTCGATTGATTTGTGAGCCATTACAGCCTCTTCCCCTGTGTGAATATCGATTACTTTGTAGCCAACTCTTTCTGAACCTTCCATTATTGGTTCGGTTCTCATTCCACCGATGATGTCGGTATTTGCACCATCTCCTCCTCTGGCGTTGATTTCTCTACGCCTTTCTTCCTCAAGCATCTCGAGTACTTTGGCAAGAACTGCGGATTTTCCAGACCTTGGCAAGCCAGTGATTCCTATCTTTGGATGTATTCCCATTTTCCGTCACTCATCACAGGCGCATTGCGCTGGTTGCTTCTAAGTAGGTATCAATAATAAAATGTGGGGGTAAAATCCGGTTTTTTCTTGATTCCGGTAAGTTCACACCAGCATCCGTAAAATCGTATGCCTAAATCTTCTGAGTTCTGAATCAGAGAATCTTCTCGTCCCCTGGCATTTGCAGAGAGATAATCGAGCGGCCAATGGCTCCCATTTTCCATGATTCTGAAACCCAATCTAGAATTTCTGAGAGATTTTTTTTCTTGAGCCCGGCAGCCTCAGAGATCTTTTGCAAGGCTGATAACTCAGCATCATCATAGTCTCCATCAACAGATGCTAGTAAAGCAGCATCTCGTAAGGCGAGCCTAATCGCTGCGGTTTCCATACCCTCCAATAGCGAATCTAATTCCGGTGGCTGTGTAAGCAACTGACGAACTTCTTCACGGCTTTCTGGATGAAGCATCATCGCTCCCATAGCAGATTCAATCGCTGAGATTTCTTCGCGAACCAAAGCGCCATCAGAAGCTGCTACCATGACTAAAGTACAGGCAATTTTCCTACGCTGCTCCTCTGAAAGAGATAACGCAGCGTCAGGTAACAGATTAATCACCTGGACAAGTCATTCAACAGGTCATAACCTGCCTGCATCCAAGCATATCCTTCTACAGTCCATTTTAGGAGCCTCTTTACAGCATCTGGTGCTAGGTCTAGGTGGTCAGCAATATCTTCGAGGGCTTCTCTCTCATCTTCGTCTACTGTTCCATCAGATGCAGCCATCAAAACAGCGTCTCTAAGGGCAAGCCTTCCAGCTTCATCACCCATATTCTCTAAGCATTCTTCCAGAGTAGGTGGATTCTTTAGATCTGCACGAATCATCTGCCTTTGTTTTGGTGACAGTAATGCTGTACCAAGTCTTTGTTCGAACATTGACATCTCCTCAACGGTTAATTCATTGTCAACTCTAGTCATGTATGCTAGTAGTCTAGCATATGCGAATCTCTCAGATTGGGGTAACTTGTGCACCGTGTCGGGCAGCATGTACACTGCGTGTTCGCTGTAGGACTTGAATCCCACGCCGCCAACGAGCAATTCAAGTGATAAAATTGAGGCGAAGAGTCATGGCCGAAGTGGAGGTTTACACCAACAGAGGCTGTCCCGCTTGTGTGAATGTCAAGCAATACCTTGACAGAAAAGGGGTAAACTACACTGAAAAACAACTAGGTAAATCAAAAAAAGTGGACATTGAATTTTCAGTAAGAACGAGAGGCGCAAAGCAAATTCCTCAGGTTTTCATCGATGGCGAATGGATTGGCGGCTTCGATGACGTAGTCCGTTATGATCGAGCGGGAGAATTAGATTGGCGACTCGGTTTGGAAGAGAAACGAAAACCAGGTATTTTGAAAAAATTCACTCGTTATCTGAAGGGAGAGAAGTACTGATTTCTTTGAATGCAATTTCTCTCTGACCGAGGTAATTTAGGAATCCCCAAAGACTCGAGTTGACGAGGAATACGATTCGCTCATTAAGCCCCCAAGAAACAGTGCCGATGTAATAGCATGCGGTAGAACCAACTCCTCCAATGACGTACAGAGCCATTGTCGTCGGAATCGTCCACTTAATGTCACGGTCGGAATCAAAAGTCCAAATTCTGTGCGTCCAATGCGCTTGAAGGGAACCTAGAAACCAAGCGATAGCCCAAGCAACGGTCGGCCAATAATTTTCATCCGGAAGTAGAAATACGGAAATTTCCCATAGCGCATAAAATGCAACGAAATTGACCATGGCGGTCATCACATATCTTGGAAAAGAACCATGCTCAATAGCCATCAGTCATCCTCCGTATCTACATCTGAGGGTTTTCCTGTAGGAATATTTCTTAGTGCTGCATTATCGCTTTGCATCGCATCTAGTAGGTCGTAGTCTACCTTCAGTTTTCTTGCGAGTTCTCGCAGCGCTAGAGTATCCTTAGGCAAACACTTGCCGCCAAAACCACGATTCAGCCCCATCAATGGCTCAAGGTGAGAATCGCCAATTGTCTGGTCTTGTGGTGTTGTAATGATTTCTCGAATAACTGACCATTCTATGCCCATCGCAGTGCAGATATCATGCATCTGATTGGCGAATATCACTTTCAATGCATAGAAGTTATTCTTTGTGTATTTCACCATCTCAGCTTCTGTAGGGCTGACGTGGAAGGTATTGTTTCCAATGAGAACTCCAGCATCGATGTGGTGCTTGAAAACAAGTTCAGCGACCTCTTCGTGTTTGGTACCCACTACCAATATTTTCTGATTTGCAAAATCTTCTAGTCGCTGCCTCTCGACTAGAAATTCCGGTGAATAGGCTAATTTCAGATTAGGGAATTTTTGCTGTAGCCCTTCAGTAGTTCCAGGCACAACAGTACTTTTTATCACTGCAATGAAACCATCAGGTAATTCTTCTAGAGTACTCTCAACTATGCTGATATCGCAAGAACCATCATCCAAGGGAGGTGTTGGAACTGCGATATATGCCATATCACAATTCTCAGTAACGTCAGAAATCGTAGTACCTCTGACCGGGTCGTGGACAAATAGGTCATGGGTGTCACTAAAGCAGTGCTCGATCGTACTGCCAACAATACCTGCTCCAATTATTCCTACGCGCAAAATAATCACTCCCTAATTTTGAACATTCCTAATTCGACCATCTTCGCCGCCCTGCTCAGGCTTGATGGTGTGCCACAGTCAATCCAGGTATTTTCTCCTACTGAAATTATTTTCACATCTCTTTCTGATAGATATTGCCTTGTTACATCAGAAATCGAGAAGTTGTCCTTATTCTGAACCAAATCGAGACGTGACCAAAATGTTTCATCAAAAATGTAAATGCCACCTATCGCTAAATTTCCAATGTCGTTGGACGGCTTTTCAACAACATCAACGATTTCTCCATTATCGACGACTGCAATCCCAAAATCGCTTGGGTTTTCAACCTCTCTGGTAAGTAAAATAGCACCACTAGAGAATTCTTTCAAGTCGTTAGTTAGGTCGATATTTGTTATATTGTCCGAGAACCAGATCAAGAGAGGAGTCCCTTCGTTTCCATCTTTAGCGAGTTGTAGTGCGTTTGCAACCCCCTTGGGCTCCACCTCCAAAACATAGTTCACGTCATCTCCGACATGTTCTCTGATTTTGTCAATGAATTTGTTTCCAATGATTGTGATATCTGTGATTCCCGCATTTCTGATTGTAGAAAGTACGTAATCGATGATAGGCCTGCCAGATAGCGGAAGCAACGTTTTGTGCGTGAATTTGGTCATTGGGTAGAGTCTACTACCGTGACCTCCTGCCACAACGATGGCTTTCATCCTCCCTGCCTAGTGGTGCTGGCTTATTGTATCAATGGGTATTGTCATCAGGATTTGCGACTTTAGCGAACGCCCCGCTTTCTGCGTTCTTCTCGAAATAATCCGTCTTCACCAAATCTCCTAATTTCTCAACGCCGTATTCTATGAGGTCCGGGTCATTCGCCTCAGCAATTTCCCACCTCTTCTGTGCCATTGTTGCGTATTTGGTATTGGCATCAGCAACCATCTTTTCGGCACTGGTCAAATCACCTTCCATTCCCGAATATTTCTCTCCTTGAACTATTGCATCCCTTCTTTGGGGCTCTCGCCCTAACTTGAAATCGGTTTTGCCCCAGTCTGGCCCCGAAGGATCACTTCCTCTAGTTCTAGTCGGGTTGATTTCTTCCATATCCGAGGCAATCCATTCAGATAAATGCTCCAAATATGCTTGATACCTTTCCTCTTTATCGTCGATATCAAGAAGATGTGTCATGTCATATTTTTGTGCAAACGACTCTTCACTCTGATACAATAAAATCCCAGAAAGAATAGATACCAGCCCTAGAATCATCGAGTACGTGTGATTCCCTACCGCTAGAGGGTCATCTTCTGCAAGTCCAAGAATAATTCCTAATGCAACAAGAATGATTCCCAGGCCAATGAAGGGAGAGTAAATTTTAGCGCGCAATTTCAGGCGCATTAACTCCTTCATCGAATCATGCATGACAACACCTAACTCATCAGAGATATCAACTCCTCAGTCATCGAAGGTGTTGAACTATTCTCCTGCGTGAGTACCGAATCACGCATACTGATGTGTTGACGTGGTTCCAGGGCTAACTGCTTCAGAACCATGGAAAGAACTTCTTGGACTCGAGTAGTTTGTTCTCCTTGCGAGATTATCATTCTTTCAAGAGACTCCAGAGTGCCTAGTGAACGATCGGTTGAAACCTCCAAAGCCGTCTTCTGGGCTTCCATAGCTTCTTCCTGCCTTGCTAGAAGTTCTCTTGCAGCAGGACTACCGATTGCATCTCTGCGGTGTAATTCATCCAATGCATCTCTTAGGTCACTCGTAGTTAAATCGAGGTCCCTTTTCATGTCCGTCAATTGACCGATTGCAATGTTTAATTCACTTTGCAGCGCTGTTGCTTTATGTTTCAGATGACTTCTAACATTGGCTTGAACCATGGCTTCTGTGAAGAATGCGGTGGATATACCTCCTGCTGCTGCTACTGGCGGTGGTACACCAATGACAACAAGCATCCACCAAGCGCACACTCCGAAAAATGCAGATTGTATTATGCCCATCACTGTATATTTTACACTGGGATATATATTGAAGCAGAGATGGGAGTCCTTGGGGTCCCACGAATTATTCGTCTGGAACAAAGCAGTCATCGTCTACTTCGTGTATCTGTCCAGTTATGAGTAAGTGGTCTAGTGCCTCATTACACTCATCAGGTGAAATTCCGTTATTCGCTAGAGGTGAAAATAACTCATCAAGTTCGATGTAATTTGCACCTCTTCCTACTTTCTCTTGGGCTAAAATTAGCATCATTTGTGCAGTAACCGCCAACAAGGGGTCATCACAACCATCATCTGGTAATAGTCCGATGAATGTTCCAGCTGGATGTGGTTCCTCATCTACGATTTCTTCAATTCTGTCTGTCAAATGTTTCAATGGCAAAGGGATATCGAAGCAATCGAATAGATTGGTTTGCCCCTTTGGAATTTCTCTGATGTCTTCTTGGCCCAGCCTTTTTGCCAGTGATTCTAACCTGTGAATCCGTTGCTCTAGTTGCAATTTTTCTCTCTGTATGTCGAGTTCGAGTGTTGCTAAATCCTCATTCGCTTTTCTGACCAACCAATCTTCAATGTCGAAATTTGGGTCAATGCCGAGCATGGCATCCGAAAGCCGTTTTACCACAGGCGGTAGTTGGTCGATGCGTATCCTCTCTTCGGATTTATCGCGACCATCCTCAGCCATGCTATACTCCTGTGTAGTGACACTCCATAAAGGTACACTCCATGCAAAAAGGTACTATTCGAATGCAACATTGTAACACTGCGCGCTTGTTGGCGCGCAACACCCTCTCCAGTGGACACCACCCCCTAACAACTCTCCAAAAGCATAGGGTCGCGTTCATGTAGGTGCGCCTTTTGCCGGGGGTATGAGCGACCACCGCATCGCAATCTTGCCCGGGGATGGAACTGGCAGAGAAGTAGCAATTGAAGCGATGCGGATACTGGACACTGTTCAGGCACACACTAATCATGGCTTTGAACAAGTGACAATTCCATGTGGTGGTCAACATTACAAGGAAACTGGGGAAGAATGGGCCGAAGGTTCCTTTGAATTCTGCAGAGATGAAGCAGACGCAATATTCCTTGGAGCAATCGGTTATCC
>JBMYVD010000016.1:0-28157 GCA_049606035.1 Candidatus Poseidoniaceae archaeon
GAGTAGGACAGTTCAGGTAGTGAGAATCTTGAGTAATCATGCCTAATCTCTCAATCATATCTGGCTCATCAGGACTACCCATGTTGACTTGGACACTCACTCCTTTAGCGCCTCTGGATAGTGATTCTTCGACGCTGCCAACTAGGATCTTGTCACTTCCTCTTGCTCCACCATGGCGGGTTGAAACGGAGAGGTGGGCCACGAAATTTGCCTCTGAAGCGTAGCGTGAAACTACGCCTTTCTGGGCAACGATAGCATCAGCGTGAGCAATAAGTGGTATCAATGCGTCAAGATTTTCTAGACCCTTAACAGGGAAATCAGAGACTCCATGGTCAATGGGAATCCACACGCCTTTTCCGTTCGGCAGTAGCGTGTCTGTATCGCTCATGGCCCTGTGAAAAGGTGGTTGAATACAAGGCTTTCCTACTTTGATAAATGGGTCTTTACTGCCCATTCAATCAGTGCTGCTTCTGCTTTTGCTAGGTGTTCCTGTAGCGTTGAGCGAGGAATTTCAGTTAACTCTGAAAGTTCTTTTTTGCTTATTTTCCTTGGATTTTCATAAAATCCTGCCTGCACAGCAAAAACTGCAACTTCGAGTTGCTTTGGTGTTAGAATCTGAGAAATTGTGTCCTCAATTTCACTGATGTCGACGACATTTACGTTGTCTGGTGGTAACATTGCTCTTGCAGCTTTGAGGAAACCGCTGACGCCTTCTGGTAGTCCACGAATTGTAATTTGAACGCCTTCTTCACCGATTACATATGGTGGAATCACGTGTAAACTATCGAAATTGATTGCAGCAACAGAAAGTGGGTGTCTATTCCATACCACAATGTAACCTTCCCCGCCAACTTCTGGAATTGGATACGGGTTCAGCGGTCCTTCGACGTCCAAGTAGTCAATATCTCCAAGATCGCTTGGTCCCATTTCTTCTTGGAATGCGATACTGACAAGTTGTCTAACACCGGTTTTGGTGACCTCTAGATGCGCTACAACCTCGAATTTACTTGCAACTCTTGTAATCAGTCCAATATCTGAATTTTCTATGGATTCAGGACTCCACTTCAATTGGACTTCTCGCACATGATACCCTTTAGTAGCGCATTATATCAAGTGTGGGCCTATGATGAAAGAACCTATTTACTCAATTTCTCAGCGTGTATTGTTCAATATGCCACTAATGGAGATAGTAGACCTACAGAGACACTATGAAATGGCATCAGGCGTTGTTAAAGCCCTTGATGGGATAAATATCGATATCGAAGAAGGTGAAAGAATAGTTTTGCTAGGACCATCAGGTTCCGGTAAAACCACGCTACTGAACTGTGTTGCTGCTCTAGATAGCCCTACTTCAGGAAGTTATTCTTTTGATGGAAAAGATGTACCTCGGGGGAATTCTGAAGAGATGACGACATTCAGAAGAGAGAATATTGGTTATGTATTCCAATTCTTCAATTTGCTACAAGATTTGACGGTTCTCGAAAACATTCTGCTAATCCAAGAACTATCTGGTGAGAGGAATAAGGATAGAGCCTTGGAATTACTCAAACTGGTTGGATTAGAGAAAGAAATAGACAGATTCCCTGCTGAAATAAGTGGTGGACAGCAACAAAGAGTCGCTATTGCTAGAAGTTTGGCAAAGAGCCCCAAACTCCTACTTGGAGATGAGTTGACCGGTAATTTGGATTCCAAAACATCAGACATGGTTATGGAAGTATTAGTCAAAGCTTGCAAGGCTGAAAATATCACTACAATCATGGTGACTCACGATGAAAAACTGACCAATTACGCAACCCGTGTAATCAGATTGGACAGTGGCAAAATAATCTCGGATGAAAAGTTGGACAATTGAGGTGATCAAATGTCAATGCTACTAACAAAAAGACTCGCAAGGAGTCTATGGCGCACTAAACTGCGTCTCTCTGCAGTAGTTTTCATGGTCGCAGTTGGTGTTTTTGCAGGAATTTCCTTCGGTTCATATGCAAATGCAGCAACCACGCTTTATGATGAGATATATGACGGTGAAGATGGAGTAAACCTCGCCGATGTTTGGATTAACAATCCAACTGGGGTTTGGAATAATACTGCCTCTGAATCAATTTGTGATTCGATAGGTTCCCAATGGCCAGAAACTGATTATTCTTTGGAAACTTGCGAGGCAAGGTTGGTCATCGATGGAATGATGTTAAACACTGACTCAGAAGGTGTTGAGAAAGTAATTCCTGCAGTTTGGCACGGTATTGATGAGGGTCTAGTAGACAAAGTTTGGATGCCAACTTACAGCGATTTATCCTCAGGAAGAATTGCTGAAACGAGCGATGAAATAGTTCTTGACAGCCACATTGCAGTTGATTTAGACATTGACGTCGGTGACGAGATTGAAATTAGCGCAGGTTATGGTAAATTCACTTACGAAGTCGTAGGAATAGGCTTCCACCCTATGCATCTTTACTTTGCGACTGAGGGTTCAACGCTTCCAGCAGACGATGGCACATTTGCAACCGGATACATGACCGATTCAGGATTAGAAAAACTAGCAAATCTAAGTGTAGGTTCATCAAACCTCATCTTAATCGACGTTGCCGGAACGCCGGATTATGACTTGCAGTCTACCAGTGATGTCGACGAAAATCCAGAGATGACTAAACTGGTGAATGAACTTTCAGAACTTATGTCGGATGTCGACGACTCTCCTGTCAGTGTCTATGACAGGTCGGGTGTTTTCTCAGTTGAAATCCTACGTGCTGATGCAGAGGGTGCTGCCAACATGTATCCATATGTCACAGGAATGATTGCAGCAATCGCAGGTATCACGATATTCTTGAGTTTGCAGAGGCTCATACAATCGCAAGCGAAGGAGATTGCAGTATTGCGAACATTGGGCGTTCCCAAAAAGTCAATCATGCCAGGTTACGTGATTGCGCCTCTAGTGATTGGCGCCATTGGAAGCCTGATTGGCACTCTGCTAGGAATATATCTAGGAGCGCCGGGAATGCTTTCGTTCTATGAAACGATGATTGGTTTGCCAATTAGGCTTGACACAGATTTCTCGCTTGTTTTCCAAATAGTTTCTATTGCGATGTTAATCGTTCTCTTCGCCGGATTAAGGCCAGCTTGGCAGGCGTCTAGGCTTCAACCGCTAAAGGTATTCAGAGGCCAGCATGAAGTCAAGGTTTCATCAAGAAAGATGCAGAGATTGACCTCCAAATTACCAGCAACAGTCGGCCTCTCAATACGCTCAAGTTTGAGAAAACCAGTCAGAGTCAGTTTTACTTTCTTCGCAGTTGGGATCTCAATGTTATTGTTCGGTGCAATGCTTTTCATGATGAGTTCAATGGAGGATAGCCTCCTTGGTGGCATAGAAGAAAAGCAGTCTTGGGACATACAGGCATCTGCTCCAATAGATGGCGAGTCATCGGTAATCGATTGGGTTGAGCAGAAATCTGGAACTTATGAATTGATGATTAATTTCCCAATAGGACTGGAAGATGATAGCAGAGAATTGCTTTCCTATGGGCTGGATAGTTTCTCAACTGTTGATGAAAAATCGTCAATGATTTCAGTAGAGATGCTCGATGGCAGTATGCCGATTGCCGGCAGCAATCCAACTCAGGTCCTGATCGATGAGGGAACCTCTGAATTCTTGAATTGGGATACTGATGATAAAGTCACCATTATGATTGGAAATACCGCTCACACTGTTGAAATATCTGGAATTACAAAAGGAGAGATTTCACGAACAATGTATTTCCACAGGGCTGAGTTATCTGATTTGACTGGAGTTCAGTCTACATCTATACTTATTCAAATCCCGGATGGCACATCATTGGACGGTCTATCAGATGTCACTATTGGCTATAGTTTGAAAGAAGATGCAATCAAGACTTTCGAAACACTGCTTGAACAACAACAGCAATTCGTTCAATCGATACAATTCTTGGGAATTGTTATTGCAATAGCGGTTCTATTCAATACGCTGCTAATGAATTTAGCAGAGAGGGATACCGAGTTAGCAACTCTGAGAGTTCTTGGTGCGCCAATGAGTAAACTCGGGAAAATGATGTTTTGGGAGCACCTAGGAATTGGACTAATCGGTGGGATACTAGGAGCGATATTCGCATACTTCGGAACAGTGCTACTCATCGGCTCTCAAGTACAGTGGGCGTTTTACTTCACGATTGAGCCACAATTTGCAGCAACGTTCACAATTGTAGGAATTATTGTTGCGATTTCCGTCGCACTCACTCCAATCGGTATGTGGAGAATCAAAAAGATGGATTTAGTCGACAAGGTTAAGGATTTTTCACAGTAATTACAGAGTGATTTCCGTGGTTTTATAGGCGATGGAAATAAGACTTAGTTTGTGTTAGCACCGTTTAATGGACCTAATTTCATGGGTGATGATTGGTATCCTCGGGGGTGCTTTTCTATTCGGAATTTGGTTTATGCTGGTTCGTGAAGATGACAGATCTTCGCGAACGATGACAATACACAGGCAAGACCTAACCCGTCGCGGCGCCCCAGATTTCTCTAAAGCGCACAACGAATTTGACCGCAAACTCTCAGAGATTGAGCGCCATCTAAGCGCTAAGAGAAGGGACGAGCGAGCGATTGCTCTAGCAGAGGAAGAAGTTCGCAAGAAACTTGCTGAAGAGGCTGCTGCAAAATTGATGGCTGAAGAGCAAGCAAAAATTGCAGAGATGGAAGCTGAAGAAGCAAGAAAGAAGGCAGAATACGAAGCTGCTAGAGAAGCAGAACTGGAAGAGGCTCGCCGTCTTGCTGCTGAAAGAGAGATGGAGAGGCAAGAGGAAGAGGCTCGCCTCGCTGCTGAAAGAGAAGCTGAGCGTCAAGCTGAACTCCAGGAAGCAGAAGCAGAGCGCCAAGCAGAAATCGATGCACAAAAGGAATCCGAGGCTCTAGAAGCACAGATGGCATCTGAAGAAGCCGAGAAGGAACTTGAAGAGCGTTTAGAAAGAGAGGGTGCAAAGAGTTCCGAGGTACAAGTTTCTCTTCTATGGGACAACTACAACGACTTGGACCTACACGTTCTGTGTCCTTCCGGGGAAAGAATTCACGGCGGCAACAAAATCTCCGAGTGTGGTGGTGAACTGGATGTTGATGCAAACGTTCGACCAGAGACCAAGAAGCCTGTTGAGAACATTGTATGGCCTGACTTCAAAGCACCACCTGGTGAATACAAGGTATACGTCCACCATTACAAGAAGCACAAGAAGCGACGTTCCAAGGACCCAACAAAGTACAGGGTTGTAGTCAACGCAGGTGGAGAAATCAAGCACTACGAAGGCGCATTATCTGCTGGCGACCCAATCCAACTGGTTTGTGAATTCAACCTTGAAGCTCCTGAAGAAAGAGGGACCGACGAGCAAATCGAGCAAGCTCTAATCGCTCAAGAAACCGAGAAGATCGCTGAGGAAGAGCGCCTAGCAATCGAAATGGAAGAGCAGAGGCAAGCAGAACTTGCTGAAGCCGAAGAGCAGAGACTTGCTGAAATCGTTGAGAACGAAGCCGATGAATTAGAATCCATCAAGGCTACAGAAGAAGCACTCAAGGACCTAAGGCAGAGATTAGAGCGTGAGGGTGCAAAGTCTTCAGATGTCCAGATTTCACTGATGTGGAACAATTACAACGACCTAGACCTACACGTAGTCTGTCCATCTGGTGAGAGAATCCACGGTGGAAACAGAGAATCTGCATGTGGTGGAGAATTAGACGTCGATGCAAACGTCCGCCCAGAGACGAAGAAGCCTGTTGAGAACGTAGTATGGCCAGAAGGTAAGGCTCCAGGTGGTACATACAAGGCATACGTGCACCACTACAAGAAGCACAAGAAGCGACGCTCAAGAGACCCAACCGAGTTCAAGGTTGTCTGTAATGCAGGCGGAGAGATCCTAGAATACGAGGGAGAAATCACCAACGGTGACCCAATCATGCTGATTTGTGAGTTCACAATCGATGACCCAGAAACAAGGGCAGCTAACGCAGCAAATGCACAAGAAAGGCTAGCAGCCCTAAACAGTGGCGAATGGGATGGAACAGAGCCATCCAATGATGCACCAGTAGTCGAGTCTCCAGATATCCTTGGTGACTTACTAGACGAAGACTGATTCATTGAATCAAGTTGCAAACTAGATCCTAGCGTCTAAAATGACCCATGCAAAGCCCATTAAAACAACAATTCCATTCGCATGGATATTCGGATGAACGCTTTGAAACAATCCGGATTCAATTATGGCGGGGAATTGTTTATTTTTCCATGGTCTAAGAGCCAATCATGCGAAATGACCAAATTTTTGTATTGCTGCTTGTGATTTTACTGCCACTTACCGGATGCTTTGATGCTGCAGTTGGTGATGCTGAAGGAACTGATGACGCTAGTGAAAATGGCGATTCATCCGGAGGAGATGGAACATCAACCGGAACTTCTTCTTCAACTCAAGCAAGAACATGGTATTCTTCGGGCGGTGTTTACCAAACATACTGGGATGATGGCCAGTATACTGGTATGAACACTACAAATTCCTCCAATGGGTACGTATCAAGTTCAGGACAAAGATGTCTTGCTTGGGGACCATACTACGATTCATCAACAGGAGAGCTTCTTGGAGAGAGATGTAACGAGTGGGGTTATCCTGAATCGCCTTCTGATTGGAATCTAACAGATTGTACAGGCTCAGGAGGAGAGATAGTTTGGAATTATAATGTGGAGGACAATCCTCAATACTACCAATATGCTCCAACCTGTAAAATGACTTTTGCAACGATTAATTCAACAGTTGGTGAGGCATTAATGATATATGAATGGTCAGGGTTTTCAATAGCATCGACTTGTGATGGAGTGAGCGTATACACTAGTTCATACGCCCTTAGTGGTAAAGATTACGTAATTGTACCAGGAACTGCGTTGGAATGCTCACATGAAATCTATCAAACATTACAGTATACATACCAAGAATACCAATTTGAATCCCAATCAATTTGGTCAATAGTATACGCAATTCAAGATACTACTGTAGTTTGAATTTGCGAGGGTTCACCTCTGTAATGTGGGCGTTGTGTGGGGTACGTGTAAGAATCTATCACGAGAGGATTTGCTCTAGACAGTCATCTTCTATCGCCTTCTTGATTGAGCGTGCGATTCTTCTGCCGGTTGACATGAATGCCTCATTGATGTCGCTGTATGGAGAGCCACCGACGAATGGGTTTGAACCTGCAACGATTCTTGCACTGATCTCAAACACTCTGAATTCTAGTTTGTCAGTTACGATTGTCTCCAAGCAGAATGAGCCAATCATTCCACGAGAGCCTTCCTCGAGTTCGAAAGACGCTGCTACAGTTCCTTCTGCCATCTCAAACGCTCTAGGAAGTAGACTTTCTCTGATTACAACCGGCTGGTTACCTGTTACTACGAATGAAGGCTCTAGGCTCATTTCACGCAGGTCTCTTAGGCTTCCTAATTTGTAAAACTCATCGACGTTTGACTCGTCTCTTCTATCCATGCTCATCAATTCGAGCCTACCTAGGTTCTTTCCAGCATTAGAGCCTCTGCCTTGTACTTGGAATCCATCTGTCGCCGTCGGGTCGAAGAAAAAGTGCAGGTAGTATCTGCAACCTAGGACATACTCTTGAATAGTGAATTCTTCTTCCAAATTGACGTTTCTTCTGAAGTCACGGTAGTCTCTAGCGATGAAGTATCCTTCTCCACCTTTTGCTCCTGCATACTTTACTATTACAGGACCATCGATATCGTGAGGGTCATCGATTACCTTAGGCATAGAGCAACCTCCTTGCTCAAGCCATTGTCTCTGTCTCTCTCTGCTGCTTTCCCAGTGCAGAATTCCTCTGTTACCAAAGGTTGGAACTTCTAGACTCTTGAAATTAGTACTTCCAAGGTACTCTACTAGAGATCCGTGAGGTATGATAATAACGTTATTTTCTCTAAACCATTCAGCATGGTCTAGCATCTCTCGGTAATTGTCTAGCATTAACCACTCGTCGGGGTCTGCTCCTGGGAATGCTTTGTAGAATCGTCGGCGATTTTCTCCGACAGCAATTCCTAGAGTTCTGAAGCCTTCCATACGTGCTCCGTGAAGGATTTGAAGCGATGAGTGAGAAGCAACAACACCGATTGTGATGTTTTCTGGGTCATAGGATTCTAGCCAATTCCGCAACTGTCCTATGTCTACGCCCATGTCGAACGCTTCAGTGTCTTACTAATATCCATTACGCAAATAGAATCTTTTCTTGGTATATTCTGTGATGTAAGAATAGCAAACGAGGCTGAATTTCCTCCGTCAAGGTTTCAAGCCCTACCCTCAGTGCATACCTCATGAGCGAAGGTTCTCCGGGTAGTAGAATGACCTATGGCAACTATCTCAAACTTGAGGAATTGCTGAAACTTCAATCAGGTCCTGAAGGACATAGTCCAGCCCCTTCAAACCATGAAATGCATTTCATAGTCACCCACCAAGCCTTCGAGCTTTGGTTCAAGCAAATCAATAGAGAGTTGGAAGATGCACTTGATTTGATGAATGTAGAAGAAGTCGATGAGAAGCAAATTCCAGTGATTGTAAGTCACTTGGAAAGGTGCTCAGAGATATTCCGTCTACTCGCAGCGCAGTGGAAGGTAATGGAAACTCTAGCACCTCAAGACTTCCTAGCTTTCAGAGATAGATTGGGGACCTCTTCTGGGTTTGAGAGTTGGCAACTAAGAACCCTAGAGATGCTGCTTGGCTTGGAATCCGAACAAAGAATTGGTGGAATGGACCCAATGGTCCACAATCGTAAGTTACATTCAGAAGGTAAATTGAGTGATGAGGTCATGGCAGAAATGGTAAGAATCGACAATTTGCCATCTCTAAATGAAGTTCTAGGAAAGTGGTTGGCAAGGACTCCCGTAAACGGTGTATCAGGAGATATAGGCGTGTTGACTGACTTTGTGAACGGTCACCTAAAATCAATGGAAGAGCATGGCGAGTCTGTTATCTCACACATGGTAAAAATTGGACACGGCACTGAAGAAACGGTTCGGCCAAGAATCCAATCTGGAATTGAAGGTGCCCGCTCATTCTTATTGCCTGATGGTCAAGTCTCAGCATCACGTGCAGGGCTTCTGTTCATCGAATCTTACAGAGAATTACCTCTATTGTCCTGGCCTAGAAGGCTAATCGATACCGTTGTTGACCTTGAAGAATCAATGATACTGTTCCGCTCTCATCATGCTAGAATGGTTGAGAGGATGATTGGAAGAAGGATGGGTACAGGTGGCTCAAGCGGTGTTGACTATCTTGACATGACGCTGAAATATCGAGTTTTCACAGACCTATGGGCTGTAAGAACAATGTTGGTGAAAAGGGAAGCACTCCCTAATCCAAAAAATCCTGAATTCTACGGTTACGCCGCCGAGAACTGAAATCACTCTTCGTGCGGGTCAGTGTCGATTGGGATGAGTTCGTTATCGTACTCATACATTGCAATCTTTAGAGGATCTAGAACGAAGCGAACAGATGCTTCCTCAAGTCCGTAAAGTGAAACTAATTCTTCCTTGAACGCTTCACGTAGAACGTCTTCAGGAGCGTTTAGTGGCGCACCCATTCCAATCTGTAGGGCACGTGCACCGATGATTCTTGCTCTTTCAAAGCGGGTGTGGGGGTTCTTTGGTTTGACCATAATTGACACCTCATGCACATGTCGTGCGAAGTTTGCGACCATCGTCTCATTCTTGAACCCTGCGCATCAAGCAGGATTTTCATTCCTCTTCATATTGAGGAGTACTTCGCATGACTTGGAATAATTGGTATGTCGCAGGCAGGGATATCATCATCAGTAGTAGCGTGATGATAACAATCGTGGTTCCGCTAATCGCATCGCCTTCCGTTCCAATACTGTCTATACCACCGTCTGGGATGTAATCATTGGCGGGCATTGAAGAGCCAGAAGCAAGAGCTATGTAGCCCGGTTTTGACAAGATAATGACCAGTAAATCACCCTCTATGTCAACGGTTTGAGTGGCGGAATAATTCGTGTGATTGGTGACTAGATTCGTTTTGCTTTGGTTTGCACTTATCGTCCAAATATCAACTGTCATGTTGGTGAAATTACCACCGATTGAGATGTTGTCTCCAGTGAGGCTAACGTTTGTAATTCCTGAATAGTTTGAATCATAATCCGAAATCAGAGTGTCCAACTCCCTTGCCTGGGTTGGTCCTGCAAGGATATAATGTCCATCAACAGCAACTGAAGGATATCCCCACAAACCGTAAACTTCGAGGAACCTGTCTTTAGATTCCTGCAACCAGAAATCGTCGCTTGTTGACGGTCTGTGGCTTACGGTAATTACAGAATCATCGGTCATGTTTCTCAGTTGTTCTTCCACCTTTGGACATTCATCGCACCAATCTGCTCCAAAATATTCCACTAGGTGACTTGGTCTAGAGACACAAGTCTGGTTTTCTTCACAGTTCAAGTCGATGACGACAACATCTGCAACATACCCTTCTGAATGTGCTCCCTGTATCCCGTGAGAGCTTGCCAAACCGGGTAAAAGCATGAGACTTGCAAACAAGCCGGCTAGAAGGACTGCTCTCATATTGTCACGCAAGAAGTACAGTTTGTTAAAAGGGAGCCTTTGTCCCCGTCGGATTAATGGAATCTAGGTGGTACCGACGACCATCCTCACTGCCTCTCGCAATTGCGTTTATGGCAATGATGATCATAGTTGTTGGTGGTACAATCCGCATCTATGATGCTGGTGAGTCTTGTCCCGATTGGCCACAGTGTTTCGGAACTTGGGGATTCGATGTTTCAGAGGAAGACCAAGGGAAATGGTATGATGAAACAGAGGAATATGACAGTAGGGGTCCAGAAAAGAGGTATACCACTTTTGAGATATTCATAGAATGGATACACCGTGTTCTAGCAAGCCTAATGGCCATCCCTGTATTAGCAAATTTCTTGATTATCCTCAAACGAAAGGAACTCTATGGAAATTCACTGGTAAAGATATCTTTCTTCACAGGTATTCTACTAACCATACAAGGGATAGCGGGTGCCGTGACAGTCAGATTTGATAACGCAGACTGGTCGGTTGCTCTGCACCTAGGATTAGCTTGCTGTTTCGTGTTTATTCTCTTGTGGCAGTTCTTTGCAATGCGTAAAATCGAGGGCGCTAAGTGGAAGGTGTTCAACGTACCAAAGGCATTCAAGGATAAGGAATTCAAGCGGTACAAAATCCTAACAGCCTCAATTTTCCTGTTATTGATTCTCGGAGCATGGGTTTCTTCATCACCAACCGGAAACATGGGTTGTTCTGTCGGATTCCCAGATGGTTGGCCAAAGTGCCAAGGAGACATTCTTCCAAGCCTAGACAACAGCGGTGTGCTTGTCCAAATGGTTCATCGTATCGGTGCAGGAGTAGTCGGTATTGCCCTAATTCTTGGAGTGATGAAGTTCAAAGAAACAGCAAGAGAATTCGCAGTGAATGAAACTTACACTAAGTGTTTGGACGGCGCATGTGCTCTATGGCTAACCAATGTCTTCGTCGGTGGCTTGTATGTAGTCGAGGCCAAGGTAGGTGACTTCCCGGAGGGATTATCACTACTACACCTCGTCCTTGGGGTTGCGAGTTTCCTAGTAGCGTCGGTTGGACTGATGCTTTTGCAAATGAGCGAAGAAGGTGCCGAGGATGAGTGAAAAGCCCGGCATTGTGACAATATACCTCCAACTGATGAAACTCAGAGTAGTAATATTGCTACAGGTCACAGCAATCTGTGCAATAATTGCACACGACTTGATGGTTAGAAGTGATTCAATCAGCGGCGATAGGAGTTGGTTTGATACTCTCGAAGCTTGTGTTGTAACTCTTGTCGGGGGAACGCTAGCCGCAGGTGGCTCGAACGCAATCAACATGGTCTATGACAGAGATATCGACCCTGGTATGTCAAGGACAAGAACGAGGCCGATACCAAATGGCTGGATTTCTCCAAATCATGCACTTGTGTTCGGCATAATCATCGCACTAGTTGGAAGTGCAGTATTCATTCCATACCATTGGAAAGCAGCATTTTGGTCGCTATTTTCAGTTCTGTTTTACGTATTCATTTACACAATTTGGCTCAAGAGAAGAACTCCTCAAAATATTGTAATTGGAGGAATAGCAGGCTCAACGCCTCCTGTTATCGGCTGGATTGTTGCATCAGCAAGCACAATCCCTTCAAACATGAACCCCTTTGATTTGGGCTCTCCAGTGCCATGGATGCTCTTTATGCTGATATTCCTATGGACACCACCTCATTTCTGGGCCTTAGCATTGTACAGAAGTGGAGAATACGGAAAGGTCGGTGTTCCGATGTTACCTGATGTAAAAGGAGCTGAAAGGACACTTCTTGAATCCAAAGTCTACTGCGTGCTTCTGCTTATGCTGGGTGGAGTTCCTATCTTCTGGCCGGATTCCGGATTGCCTGAGGCTTGGGCTTTGCTTGCAACTATAATCACAATTTGGTATTCAATAACGGTCTGGAGAATCGATCCAAATGAAGAACTTGATTCAAACGGGAGAATGCCACTAGCCTTTGCATCCTTCATGCGCTCTTTGGGCTACCTAGCATGGATGTTTATCGCATTCGTTTACATAGTTGCAGTACCCAGTGAATACGTTTGGTACTTCGCAGGCGCATTCATCCTTGCGATACCTGCAGTAAACTCCGTCGCTATCGGTTGGAAGGATTCAGCAGGAAAGAATCGAAAGGTTCTGAATGCAGAGTAATCATGAACTGAATAGACCGCTTCATTCACCGTTTTCCCAGCAATCAGCGCTTGCAACACCATCAATCGAAGGGTTGCGCATGTAAAATCTGATCTTTTCATATCCTACGTGGGGAACAGGTGAGGCGTCAACAACATACATCCCATTCTCGAAATTTATGCAGTCAATATTCCATTTTGCACCTTCATCATCAGGGAAATGATCCCAATCACAATCCAAAAAATCGTATGGCGCGGCGAGGGGGATTCGAACCCCCGTGGGAAGACCCATCGGATTAGCAATCCGACGCAATGGCCAGGCTATGCGATCGCCGCAGGCATTCGGCCCACTTTGCTATTTGAGATAAAGCAGACGGTTAGAAATTTCAATTAAAGAAATCTTGGAAATCTTCATCCAAGTCTGCAGGCTGATTGCCCTTGCGTCTTGCAATCACTCTCTTCAGTCGGCTCCTTTTCTTCAAAATGATAGGCAGGCCAATGAAATTGATTAGGACAGTTATTAGCAATACAAAACCAGCAATCTGGAAGTTCTCTACAGTCGTATAGTCTTCGAGTTCTCCAAGCCATTCTACTCCATAAGGTGGCTCTTCAGGAGCTGGAGGCTCTGGAATCAAATGCTGGTTATACTGCCAGTATTCATCCTCGATGTATACACGCTCAACGTTTTCAGATGGATAACTTACGAGAGTTTGCTCGTTTCCAACCTGGTCCATCGGTGTCAAAATGTAGTAGTATGTTCTGTATGGAGCGATACCATCAAAGTCGGTACCATTTTGAAGGAATGTACCTTTTTCGCCTGGAACATTCACCAATCCTGTTGCTATTGGTTGGATAAATCTCACGTCGACTTCATCAGGCCTTGCTTCAACCCTGTATAGGTTCCACAGGATTTCTCCGTCCGGCTCATTATCTGGCCATGTCCAACTCAAAGTTAGTTCGTAGCACTTATTCCAATCAAGATACAAATCATGGCAAGAGGTTTCGTTCCTGAATACTACGGATGAGGAGAACTGGCTAACCGATGCCACAGGATCGATTGCATCTCCACAGGTAAGGCCGGGTTGTCCATCGATGAGTGTCACCTTAGCGTTCAGGTAATCTGGGTTACCTGTACGGTCTGTTGGAATTAATGCATAAGAGGAGCAAATACCAGTCTCTAATTCTCTCTCATCTGTCCATGACGACTCTGTTCCAGCCAAGGTTGCAGACAATGTTCCCTGCATTAGACCCTCCCACACGAATTGACTGGATGTCTCTTCGGGATCAGGGAAATATGTAGATGCGGTAATTGGACTTGTGACTCTGTAAATCTTCCAACCTCCGAAATAAGGGTTGTCAGTATCACCAGTGGCATTCCAGTCCAGTTTCATCTTTCCGTCAGGAAGCAGTGTTATTACCGGATTTGAAAGATTGATCTCAGGTGAAGGTAACTCTCCGACCATAAGAAGATCCATGTTTTCAGTAATATGGATTCTAACAGTATCATTGTCGATTAGTTGGAAGTAATTATCGGTGTCTAAGGCAGACCAGTCTGCAAAATTAAAGTCATCTAATTGATGTACTGCAATGGATTCTCGAGGAACGTTGTCCGGTATTAACTCAGATAATTTAAGGTCAAATTCCATCCAGTCCATCCCAGCAGTTGCCTCTTCGGTGGTCGGCACAACATCAACTGAAATTCGTAACAATGCTTCAAGTCCAGGACCAGGGCCGTAATTTATCCCTGCTACGGGATAATCGTATTCAGCAACGCCAATAGCGTGTGTTCTAGTAACTGCCGAACCAATGAGCCAATCTCCGGTGCTGATGTCTGTACTGTTGAATATTGTAATCAATGATGTTGCAGTCTCTCGCTGATCTGTAGCATCAGTAACTCTAGCAGATATGTAGTGGTCACCTAAGCCCAATTGACTTGCAGGAATAGATATTGTTCGTCCTGCACCTAGAGGCTTCACACCTTCTTGCCACCATGTAAAGTTGAGTGGATAAGCAGCAGTTGGTGCATTTCTAGCGCTCAAAGTGATGTTGTCGGCTGTATTGTAAGTTCCGTAAAAGTTACTCTGTTCGATAGATGGTTCAATTGCCCCGCGAACAACCTCGGCATCTACGTTCAAGACATTGTCCGCAGGCTTAGCATCAAGTCCTTCGTTGAGAGCCTCGCTGACGAATACTTTCAGTTTCTTGTCACCAAGGTGGTTGATGTCAAAGACGCATTCATGGCTTTCAGAAGGCTTAATTTCGTCTGGATAGCAATCCTGCTCAGAGTCAACTTGTTCTGCCAAATCCATAACTGAAAACCTGACAAGCGGTTGTACAACAGAAAGGTTGCCGAGGTTTGTGACGGTTACTGCAACGCTATTGTCTCCATAGAAATAGTCTGCAGAAGTAGGTACGTTTTTGGGGTACATCGAAGTAATCTGTAGGTCAATAGTATCATCAAAAATGACGGTTACTGATTGCAAATCGTTGAACGAGTTCATGTCCCCAAATGGCGTTCCTATGGAGTCAATAATTCCGAATTCTAGTTCGAAAACGCCTTCTGTATCATGGTTTAGCGGAGGCATTTCTCTAGTAAATTGGACAGTACCCCAATCTGGTAGATTGGTGTAAGTGATTGTGGAATTTGCCTTTTCCATACCGTCTTGTCCAATCAATCTCCAACCTAAATCCGCTTCTAGGCCACATGTTCCACATGAGTTGACAATGCCGCTAATATCCATCACGTAGTCCGTATCTGTGTTCAGAATAAGTTCACCATCATATACCGCCAAATCATCTAATTGTTCGATTGGATTCTGGACATCAAAAATCACATCGACGAGACTCTGTGTTAAGTGGAATGTGTAGATTCCTACATCGTTTGAAGGGTTAGTGTCGGAGTCTATAAATCGGTATACGAGGGTGAAAGTGCCTTCGTCACCATTTGGTGAAAACGTTCCTGGGAATGTGTAATTTACCGATGCACCAACTTGTAGTGGTTCGATTGTTCCAGCACCGTAATCCTCTCTATCGTTGTAACATGAGATCTCATCTTGCATTCCTTCGCAGACAAACCACTCGATAGTCCTAGCTTGCGTATTGTAAAAGAATCCCGAATTTTTTACTTGTACTTCTAGGTAAACTGAGTCCCAAGAACTCATACTTAGGTTATTCATCGGATATATTGTAGTGGTTATTTCATAATCGCCACTAACGTTTGCTGCCGCTGTGGGGCTAAGCGCAATTCCTCCTAGAGTGGAAAGCAACAAGAGTCCAACCAAGCCGATACTCTTCTTTGAAGAGTGTTCAATGGATACAGCATGCGCGCTGGACATCATGTTGTCCTACCATCCGCCCCTCAAATAGCAATCGGTGACTAACGTCTGTTTTTGCTCAATTGTGAAGATTAAGCCAAATTCCAGCGACATCCTCATGACCGTTCTTTCCCTCCCACTAATCATGCTGGGGGGGAGTTGCACTCGTAATTCCGCTCAGGATAATGATGAAGGCGTTGTAGCAGTTGTAGAATTTTTATCCGCATTTACGCTATTCTTAATGATACTCACCGCCTTTATGTCGTTAGCACAGTTGGAATTAGGGACTAACGACCCTTATTCTGACCTAATCGATAGGTCAGCAGTAGACGGACTTGATAGGTTGACAAACGGCGAAGGATGGTTTGTTCCCTACACTGACGGAGTTAGAGACCAAGCAAATTCTACAAAAGATTGGCACCAAATTCCAGTTGTAAATTTGTATGAAGGAGTACTCCAGCCGGGCATTGTTAGCAATGGTGTGCTAGATTTAGATAGGGTCAAAGCATTGTCAAATGTGAGCATTGAAGCAATGACTGGAGGCTTAGGGCTGTCCGATGATCTTCAAGTCAGACTGCTAATACAGGTCGAGAGTTCAAATGAAAGTGAAAGGGTCGGTGAAGTTTTGTTTGATGGAGGATCTGACAGGTCGACCGCTACAACATCATCTGTCGCAAGTAGGAGTTTCATCAGTGGAAATGAGGTTATCTCAGTTAGTCTAGAAGTGCACGATGGTGGTAAGGCTCCTAAGGTTTTGAGAATCACCGAAGTATCTCCTCGTCCTTCTGGCGGCTCACCAGAATGGATAGAAGTTCAGAACTACAATGGTTTCGCATTGTCTCTCAAAGGATGGTCATTCGAAAGAAGTGGCACCGCCGGCTCAAGTGATTATCTCTACAAAGAGGGAGTTGTTCCTGGAGGAGGACTGGTCCTGTTTAGCGGCGATCCTGATTCACAAGTAAAAGGAAATGCTAGCGTTGTCTACGATCTAGGCTCTACAGGCTTCCTCGGAGTTGGCTCAGTTAGCGGTCTAGACGATAACTCCGGCAGACTCCGCCTCTTATTTGCTGAGGAAGATGAAGGGGTGGGCACTCAAGTCTGTAGAATTGAATGGAATCCTGCAACAGGTATCTTACAAGATAACACACTAATCTGGAACGGCGGTCCACCGAATGCAGCTAATTCATGGAATCTTTCCAATTCGCCAACACCCGGCGAAGTCTGAATGAATTTAGGGCATCGTTCATGTAGGTCGATTGATTGGGGTTATTGTTACCCATGCAACCTGCAACAATGTACACTCGGGACCGTTGTATAACAGGTATCCACGGTATGGATGAAATTCTCAGAGGTGGAATACCGTACGGCTCCACTGTTTTGGCAGCCGGAACCTGTGGTTCTGGAAAGACGACATTGGGAATGGAATTCCTGGTTCGTGGCGCATTAGCGGGAGAAGCATGTGCGCATTTCACAGCAACAGAACCGAGTGTAAAACTGCTTGAGAACATCAGACAGTATGCGTTCTTTGACATGAACATGATTGACTCTGGTTTAATCAACGTCTTTGATATGGACGTTTTGTACTCATGGCTTGGTTTGGACAAGGCATCTTTTGACTTGGATGACGTTCACGCTCTAATCAAGGCGATTGTGGACATCGTAAACACAATTGGTGTTACAAGACTGGTAATCGACTCGGTTACGACGCTTTGTTACAAGATTAAGAGCGAACAACTCATCAGAGATTTCCTGTTTACACTAGGAAAGAAACTAGCAACACTTGGTTGCACAACCATTCTGATTTCTGAAATCACATCTGCGACAGAAAACGCTCACTGGTCATCTTTCGGTGTAGAAGAAGCAATCGCAGATGGTATCATCGTAATGGGTGACGTTGAGAGAATGGGTCACCTGCTAAGATTCCTTCAAGTTGTGAAGATGCGAGGTACTTCACACAGCAGAGCTAAGCATGCAATCGAATTGACTCCACTAGGAGTAATGCTTACCCCGATGCTCAAATGGGGTGCTGTTAGCGATAAGACCAACAGGATGGGTGTTTGAAGATGTATGAATTAGACCAAAGAATCGCAGAACAACTTACCGAGGTAAGCCTGAATTCTTCTATTCAAGTACGCTGTGGTAACTCAAATGCGTTCATGGTTACAGCATCTACAATGATTCCACTCATGCAGATGTTCGAAATGGGTGGCGTATACATCTGTGCAACCCGTGGTGCGGTTGAGATTATTGAGGCGTTTGAGGCGATTGGCGTAGATGTCTCTAACATCCAGTTTGTGGACCTAGTTTCATCTGGTATCCTAGGGGGAACAGATGTTCCTTACAACAACATTACCTTCATCGATAGCCCAATTATGCTTGAGAGTGTTTTGCTGAGAACACTATATATTCTCAGAATTGCAAATACTGAGAGAAATTTCGTTCTCATCGACTCTGTAAATGCACTAGCGATTTACAATGAAGAAAGAATGCTAGCGGAGTACCTTCACACATTCATCAATACCTTCCGCCAAAGAGAGGTACTTTCAGTTATCTTGAACATTCCAGACCAGGTTCCGCCAACGGTATTGTCGAATCTTGACCTGTACTGTACAGATTTGATTGATAGAGGACAGGTAGTAATTCACTGAGGAGCTGATTAGATGAGTAAGCAGATCAAGTTCAGCCCGGATGATGAAGAGTTCTTTGGAAGCGTTGGAAGTTTCGGCGTTCCAAAGTTCGACAATGCAATGAATGGAGGAGTTCCTCGAGGTTTTCTCGTTGTTGGTTTCACAGAAACCGGTTCGGGTTCCGAATTATTCGCAAAGCAATTGACTTCTCCAGCAGAAGAGCCAGATAACACAATTCTGATTTCTACAAACGAAAGCCAATTGGAGATTGCAAGAGTATTCAACAAGTACAAATGGCCTACTGACATTGCTGTCAGAACACTTGGAGAAGAGTATAACGCTAGAGTTCTAGAAAAGGAACTGCTTGCTAGTCGCTATCGTCTTGAAGGATTCAAATTACCAGATATCCAGCGTCTTGCTCAGACTAGATTCGTTGACGATGACACACAAGATTTCCTTACAGAAATGACCAATGAAATCATGGCAATGGGCCCATACTTCCGTGCCGTTATCGATTCTCTTGATTTCTTTATGCAGAGAGAAGACCCAAGCCGTGTTGTTGCTATGCTTAGAATGATGCAAGCTCACACACAGATTCACCGTGGTATTCTATTCGTAACGGTCTCAAACGACACCATCACCCCAGCAATTAAGCAGGAAATGGCTGCAATCGCAGATATGGTTTGTGATTTCAAGGTTAGAACTATTGGTTCTGATTTCGAAACGTCGATGATTGTATCCAAGTTCAGAAACGCACCTGAAAACCTGTCAATTATGGTTTACAGAGTTACACCTGAAGAAGGAATCACTCCAGAAACTGTCGAGCGTATTGCTTGATGGGATTTGACAGATTTCTCCGCTATTGGACAATAATTGTTGAAACCAAAAACAGACACAAGTTTGTTTTTTTTTAGATTGGATAATTCTTCTATCTGTCTAACTAAGATTGAAGCAAACCGCCAAAAACGACCACCATTAGAATCAAAGCCAATGATGCTAGAAAAGAGTATGTCGCACCCCTCATTCCATCTTTGTCATCCTTGAATGATGAGGTGTAACGGAGAATAAAAATCAATGATATGATTGGCCAAAATACCATTGTCATACCAAACGCAGCGATTATACCCCAATCATCATCTGCTGTCATTATTCCTGGTATCATGAAGAAACAAAATGTTGCAAATACTGGTTTCAAGAACCCACTAAACGAATCATTCAGGCTATCGGATGAGTCTTTGTTATGTCCTTTCATGTGTTTATTCTGCCAATTTTTCATTGCTGGTGATTTCGATTTAATCGAGTCAGTCCTTCTCGATTTTTTTGACATGGTGGTGTTACTCTCACCTCCAAATTATAAATTAAATCCCGGCTAGAGCATGGTGTACAGTTTTACACCTAAAGAAGGAGTTAATCTAGAAACAGTCGAGCGTACCGCTTTACGCTACTTGGACGTTGAATTTCACAAAAATCCGGAATTCCGTTTAATAATCAGACTAGTTTATGCGTGCTCATGACAAACACAAAATCTGCAGCAGTATTATTCGGATTAATTTTCATTACGAGTTCTCTAGCTGGATGCCTCTTTGACGAAGACAGACCTGCAATTGAATTCTCAGAGTGTCCAAGTTTTTGGCACGTGGAATTCTTTGATTTGAGTGCCGATAGATTCAGTTCTTGGGATGGAATAGTGGAGTTTACCGATTCAAATGGAAACACCGAGAAAATAGAATTCTTCTCGAATAGCATGAGATACGTCACCTTAGATGATTCTCTAGAGTGGACCATGACATACACATTTCACGAAGATGACATTGGTTTCATAATCGCAGGTGAAAGGTATGGAGGCAACAATTTCGAAGGTCAAACAGGGACAATCGAGGTTGATCTGGAGAGAACTTATCCAGGAGATTCAGAAGGCAACGGTCAGATTTCTTTCTCTTCGTGTGCCGACTCGGATTACCAGATTGAATTCATTGACAAGAGTGCTGATGAGTTCAGTTCTTGGGGTGGTGTTGTTGAATTCACGAACTCAGATGGAGACACTTACAGTTACGAAGGCTTTTCCTCAGACATGAAGTATGTCAGTTTGGATATGTCTCTTGACTGGGTAATGAAATACACATTCTACGAGGAAGATATCGGCTTCATTTACGAAGATAGAGTCTACGGGACAAATAATGAATATGAAGAATCTGGAGAAATCCAAATCAATTGATTTATGATTTACATTGGTTATGATCTAAGAGAATGAAGGCCCTCAGGATTCGTTCTCTTCGATTTCTAATAGAGGGTCGTCGATACCTGCAACAGCAGCTAGTTTTCCAATCAACTCTCCATAATCTCGCTTTATGTCATCTGTTTCGAGGAACATTATCGAATCATAGCCGCGCTTTTCCAACCTAACCATTATTTCGTATCCCTCATGATATTTTGTCCAACTAGCACCATAATCGTCGCTGCGCTTTATTTCTCTAGTTTTTTTCTTTATCTTTAATTTGAATGGGGATGCCATTTTTGCAGATTTGGAGCCAATAAATGAAAGCGTAACCGGCTTAAGTTTAACCTTACTTTCATTGAAATCAAACACTATATGTTTGACTCTCCTTCGCAAATTAATCATTATTGCGAGCCCTAGGAATAATCCCATTGGTATTAATCTTAGGTGTCCAAATATTGAGGAGGTAGTAGAGTTGGCCATCCCACTTTGCCACTCGGCGAAAAAAAACATCGCTAGTCCAGATAAAAGGATTGTACCAAAGATTCTTTGGTATCTTTCCTGCGTTAACTCTTTGCTAAATTCTTCATAAAATTGGATGCAGTTAGGTCTTGCTTCTACATGGAGATTTTCAGGAATACTAAACCAAAAAAATGGAACTTTTACTCTAAACATGACTATCTTCCCTCTTTCTTGTCATCGTGTTCTTTCAAGACTCTTTCCCATTCGCTCAGTTGTTGTTTGTCTGAACCACCTATCTTGCCCAGAACAAAAATGAATGCGCCTACTACCCAAAAACCAGAAAGAAATAGACCAATGTAGTACACTAGCCCTGTCCACCCAATAACAGGAATATCCTCGTAAGCAATGGTTGGGTTATCCTTCTCAAAATAGATAGTCACGTTCGAGCCGTATTCAAAGGTGCTATTCTTTACAAATTCTTCACATGATTGTACTGCATTTGTATAATACCACTCGGAGTAGACAAACCAATTGTTCACTTCGCTCGTAAAATTTACTCCATCTACCTTATGCTGCACTACTAAATCTGCAAAACAGTCAATTCTAGTTCTTTGGTTGCAGTTATTGCCATCATAATCACATCCTCCTGAATCTTTTTCTACAAATTCCCAATCTGCATTTTTCTCTATCACTACTCCAACATTCTCTTCAAATCCATCATTGTGCATCTTATTGAGAAGAATACCACTGCCCAAAAATAAGGCGGCTATCAGAAAGAAGAAAAGCATGGGTGGGTCTTCTCCCTTGTCCACAAGCCTCCTTAACCACCTCATCTCAGAGCGAGGGTCGATTGGAGTTTGATTCTCCTGAGATTCGCTCATATGTGTCGTTGATTCATCCTTAGAATAAATGATTCCCCGACGTTGGATGGCGAAGTATCGTGTCACTCGGGTTTGTTAGCTTTGAACCTGCTTGACATTCCAGGGAATAGCAGTCTTGCTTTCACGTCTTTGAATCCAACCTCTTTCATGACACCTTTGTAGTATGAATGAGTACCATAATGAGTGTAGGTTCTTGCTAACCACTTCCATGGGTGGTTTGGGTCTTTAGTTACTATTCTAGCAACCCACTGGACGAATGTTGCCATGTACAGTCTTCCGAATAGTCCGTGTAGCCAATTTGCTTTACCTGCATCACAAATTACCAATTGACCGCCAGGTTTCAGAACTCTGAAAATCTCCTCTAAGCCCTTCTTTTTGTCCTTGAAGTCTCTAAATGAGAATAGGCAAAATACCCTGTCAAAAGTGTTGTCCGGTAGTGGAATTTCTTCTGCAATGGCCTCGACGTAACTTGCTTGCGATTCTCCTCGTTCGCTGCGTACTTTGTCGAGCCTTTTCTTGCACACTTTAAGCATCTCTGCACTTGGGTCAAGACAAGTCAAATCCATCCCAACAATGTCTACTGCAAAAGAGCCAGGTCCACAGCCCACTTCTAGGACTTTCATTCCCGGTTTGGCATGACTTCGGACGTGTTTTCTCATTCCTTTGTCAAATCCAAGAGTCATGATTTTGTTGACTCTATCGTACACGGGAATTGTTGCTTCCAGTTGCCTTTCAAGTTCCGTCCATGCCTCTTCATCGATTCCTGATGGGTCGAAGCCGCCGGTGGCAGAACGGTCTGTCATGGTTGGTGGGCATGGATTTGGGCTTTGACGGTTTGGTGAGAATCAGTCATTTTGTGAAAAAAATTGTTTGAAGTTTCGACCACATTGGTTATCAACCGGTTCTATGTCGGCAAGACAACCAAAGGTGTTGTCATGGGTATGGAAAGCGTACTTCAAAGCATCAAAAATGCAGAAGAATCTGCACTCGCAAAAATCGCTGCTTCAAAGGAAGAAGCTGCAAAGATTCTAGCGGATGCACGCAAAGAAGCCTCTGAAATCATCCAAGGTGCTCAGGATGGAGCAGTCAGTTCGACAGTAGCAACCCTTGACTCTGCAAGAACCAAAGCAGGTAAGGAAGCTGAAGGCGTACAGGCTGAGGGTACAAAGGCAGTGGAGGGAATTCAATCCTCCGCAGGCGACCGTAGAGACGCAGCAGTCAAACTCATCATCGATTCATTGATGTCCAACTGAGGTGTATTAGATGTTCAGTACGGTCGAAATGTCCCGCTTAACAATGGCGGGTCCTAGCAACAATCTCGATGAAGTATTGCGATTGTGTGCTAACTTAGGTAACGTACACATCAAGCCATATTCCGGTGATGTAGACGGAATTACAGTCGGCAGACCTCATCCAGATGCTGATGAAGTTTCGGCCATGCTTGCAAAGGTAAGGTCTGCAATATCAACCTTGAATTCCACAAACAAGGATGGGCCTATTTCTGCTAAAGAAGTCGCTCGCTCTCTCGAATCATTCTCCGAAAAGATTGATTCAATTACAGAGACAATTGCAAAGAAGGCAGACGCAACTGCTGAAATTTCCAAGTTACAGGAAAGAGTAGAGATTCTAACCAAGATCGCTCCCCTCGGAATTCCTCTAGAACTAATGACAGAGATTTCCGCTATCGATGTATACCTTGGTGAGACCAGCAAGGCTGGAAAAGCAAGCCAAGTGTTTGGTGAATTAAGAACAAGAGTAGAACTCCACTCCTCCTCTAATATCATAGCGGTTGCATGCCAAGGAAAAGACGCTGCTGAAGTTCAGATGGCAATGCAAGAACTTGGCGCAAAATCAATTCAAATCCCAAGCGGTGAAGGAAAGCCAGCAGACTTGTTGAAAGACGCACAGAAGGAAATTGCAGATTATGAATCCACAATCCAAACCTGTGAATCAAAGATGGCGGCCTGGAATAACCAAAATGGTAGAATGTTACTCGCTGTTCAAGAGCACCTAGAGAGGGAGTCTGACATTCTTACAGGCCACACTCTGTGTGCAACAAGCGCTCACGCATTCGCAATGGAGGCGTGGGTGCCAACTAGCGAAGCAGATGAGGTCAGAAGCATTCTGTCCAAGGTTTCCTCTCACCTAACCGTTGAAGAGTTCAAAGAAGACCACGGACACGGTCATGATGATGACCACCACCACGACACCGATTATCCTCCTGTAGAGTATGATACAATCGCTGCAACAAAGCACGCAACAATGCTAACCAGCCTGGTTGGCAGGCCAAAATATGGCTCAGTTGACCCAACAAGTATGCTCGCATTCACCTTCCCAATCTTCTATGGATTGATCTTGGGTGATGCTGGATATGGTCTGGTAATCATGCTACTCGCACTGTTGCTCAAATCAAAGATTGGTCACGACCCATTCGGAAAGGTGGCTTCACGCATCTTAATGAACATGGGAATTGCAACCTTCATTGTAGGTGTATTGACCGCAGAAGCATTCGGTTTCGTCATTGAGAAGTGGGATGCATTCGTTTGGCTATACGAACCAATGTATGAGAATACCAAGTACATACTTGCAGACACAGTATTCGTAGAGTGGTTCGGACTTTCTCACACCTATCTGCCATTCCACAGAGCAAGCGGTGCTCTAACAGATTACATTCTACTATCCATTTACCTAGGATGTGCACACTTATTGTTCGGATTCATTATCGGATTCTACAACGTGTTCAAGGCACATGGGCCAGTAGCAGCATTCTTCGAGAAGGGTTCCTGGATTCTAATCCTCATTGGTGGTTCTGCACACGTTCTAAGATTCCTTACCGACGGCGACTACGGAACATTTGAGTTCTCAGTTTGGTCTGGAATGGTAATGGTCGGTGTCGTCTGCCTGATTTACGGCCTAGCTGTTTACGAGAAGTTCGGATGGCTTGGCGGTGCAATCATGGGTCCTATCGAGACATTCGGTTTGCTTGCTAACACCCTATCTTACCTACGTATCATGGCAGTAGGTGTTGCTGGTGTGAAGATTGCAGAGATCGGCAATGAGATGGGCTTCCATAGCATGGCGGACGCAATTTCCAGTGCCGATTATCTATCCGCAGTACTATTCTTCTTCATATGGATTGGAGTCCAAGTCTTCGCATTAGCACTTGGCCTACTATCTCCAAGCATTCACGCTATCCGTCTACACTTCGTTGAGTGGATGGGTAAGTTCTACGACGGTTCCGGTGAGGAATTCTCGCCACTCGGAGGCCGTCCTCTCCACGTGGAGGGTCACACATCATAGTCCAACTGGACAAATAAGGAGGTAAAAATATGAAGAAAATGAGTATGAAATTGAGCCTAAGAGTATTGTTGGTTCTAATGAGCATCACTATGCTTGTGCAAGGTGTCCTTGCTGCAAACGTAGATGCTGATGGAAACTACGATGACTGGGGTAAGTACATGGGTGCAGGTATGGCACTGGGACTAGCTGGTATTGGTGCTGGCTACTCACAGGCATGCATTGGAAGCGCTGCTGTTGGTATGCTAGCAGAAGACGGTTCCAAGTTCGGACCTGCTCTAATTTTCACAGCTCTGCCAGAATCTATCGTTATTCTAGGTGCTCTACCACTGTTCCTATGAGCAGAAAAGTCTGTTTCCAAGAGTAATCTTGGATTTCAGGCCATGAGGTGAAAGAATGACGTTAGAACAACTCGCAAATGACATTTCAGCTTCGGCTGAAGCGGAAGCAAAGGCTACCATTAAGGCAGCTAAGGCTGAAGCGGAAGCGATTCTAAACGAAGCAAAGGAACGCGCTAGTTCCATTGAAGGAGATGCATCTTCCAAAGCGAACAAAGAAGCAGACCAGATCGCAAAAGAAATGGTCGCTTCAGCACGCCAGGCAAATCAGAAGGAAATTCTGGTTGCTCGCCGAGCAGAACTAGAGGCAACTCTAGCATCTGCAAGAGCGCAACTTGGCGATGCCAGCCTTGCTGGACGTGCAAGTCTCTTGAAGAGTCTTGTAAAGAAAGCGGGTGGTTTGAGCGAAGGCAAGATGATAATGCGCCCGACAACAATCGACAGATCTGCCCTTGAGGACGCCGCTAAGGACTACAAGATGGGCGATGATGTAGATGGATTGGGTGGCTTCATGCTAGAATCAGAAGACGGAAGACTCTCTTTCGACCTACGCTTCGACACACTGTTGGAAGAAGCGTGGACTCAGCAGAGAGCAGCGGTCAATGAGACCCTATTTGGATGAATTGAGGAGTCGATAATATGCCAATCTTCGGAAATAACACTGCTTACGTAGCCGCCCGTGCTAAGTCACGCAAGGCGAACCTAATGGATAGGACAAGGCTACGTCAGTTAATCCAACAATCACCAGACCAACTAACAGTCGCTGTCGCAGACAACGGCTACAGGAATGAGATGGACCTCTACGCTGGTCACTTCACTGGAAGCGACCTTGTTGAGGCAGCATTAACGCACAACCTGCAGGTGGAATTGGCAAAGATTCTGAATCTTTGCAATGGAAAGGTCAGAAGTATCGTAGAGATATACACTGGCAGATTCCAATACCAAAATGCAAAGGTCGTACTACGTGCTGTTGACAACGATGTAGATGTCAAGAAAGTCTCTAACTCGATTTTGCCCGAAGAGAGCGAAATCAACATCCCGTGGCTGAAGATGATCGAAGAGTCAAGCACTATTCGTGATGCGGTCGAACAGATGAGAAGACTCTCATTCGGTAAGGACTTGATGGCAGTTGGTGAAGATGAAGGATTACAAGCATACGAAGATGCATTGGATCGACACTACTTCAAGAATTCATTAGCACAACTAAAGGCTACTTCTCCAGATATCACTATCCTGAGGAACCACCTACGTGCTGAAATAGACCACCGCAACATAATCAACATACTCGAAGGTCACGCTTTCGGCTTGACCGGCGAGGAAATCTCTCAGGCGCTCATCTCTGGTGGCCGCCTAATAGCAAAGAGGAACGAATCTCAGGCTTGTGCAAGCAGAGAAGGCCTCCTCGATGTGTTACGCCTGTCGAATACTTTCGACTTGAACGGTTTCCAATCAGTACTCACTGAATCAGACGAAAAGAGAACATTGGACCCCGTAATCACCTGGTTGCGTGAACTAGAACACGCCCAGATGCAGCGTATGAGTTACCTCCATCCGATTTCTGCCTTGCCAGTAATACACTATGTATCTGCTAAGGTCCAAGAAATCGAGGATCTACGTTTCATTGTCAGAGGCCGTATGGCTGGTTTGTCAACCGAAGTGTTGGAGGCTCACGTTCTTTGAGGTGATATGAATGGAAATCGCAGTCGTAGGCAGCCCCGAGTTCACACTTGGGTTCCAATTAGCAGGCATTAGCACACTATACAACCCAGAAGGCGAGGAAGAGACTTCCAAAGTCTTCAGGGATTTACTTACAACAAAGGGCGTGGGAATTGTGGTCGTCGACTCCGCAGTTCTGTCAGCCCTCCCAGAGCGTCTTCGTGACAGACTCTCGGAAAGTGTAACTCCAACAGTACTAGGAATTGGTACAGAGGAGGACACAACCCTTCGCGAAACAATTCGCAAGGCGATAGGAGTTGATTTGTGGAAGTGATTCCAACCAAATCCAAGGAGGAAGAGGAAATGAGCAATGAAGGAGTAATTTACCGAATTTCAGGACCGGTTGTAACAGCGACTGGAATGGAAGCGGGAATGTATGATGTGGTTCGTGTAGGACACGAAGGTCTCATGGGTGAGGTCATCGAATTACACGGCGATAAAGCAGTTATTCAGGTGTACGAAGATACAAGCGGTATTCGCCCAGGCGAACCTGTATTGAACACACGTGAGACACTATCTGTCGCACTAGGACCAGGACTGTTAACCCA